>NZ_JBFAKS010000034.1:0-108841 GCF_040655855.1 Kribbella sp. NPDC050281
GTGCAGTTCGACAGGACGTGTCGACGCGATCCGGCCGGTCTCAGGCGTAATTGCCCCAGCAGACGTGGTCCCTGGACCGACACCTCCTGTCGAGCTGTACGCCGAACCCCGCCCGGGGCTCGCTGCCTGTCGTGGCTTCTGCGCTGCCGTGGCGAGCGCGGTGTCGGGGATCGGTTCGTGGATCACGGTTCGCCACCGACGCTGAACCGCGCCCGCATCCACGACTCGACGACCACCTGCCGCTGAGTTGACCCCGACAAGACACAACCCACGCCAGCCCCGCGGCGCCGCACGCATCGCCCACACATCAGGCACGAGAGCCGGATATCCGGTCGTATGAGAACGGAGAACCCACACGGGGAGGGGATATCCGTTCGTTTGGGAGTGGTGGAGGAGCGGGCTCTGGCGGGTGGTGGTGGGCAGCGGGTTCCGGCGGGGTGGTGGAGAGCGGGCTTTGGCGGGGTGGACTGTGGCGCGCGCCGTAGTACTGGTCGGCGTACTGAATGTTCGTGATTCGAGACGGGCTCGCCACGGTGTGGACATTGTGTGGCAGACTGCGAAATGTCATGAAGAACTACCGGGTCATCATTATCTAGGCGCGCTCAGCCAGCAGTACCTGAGCGCGCAGACCTCTCGCACCTTGCGGGAGGTTTTTTGTTTGCCCGCCAGCCCCCACCGGAAGGCCGATCATGAGCATCTCGGACGAGTTCCACGTCTACGACACCACTCTGCGCGACGGTGCGCAGCAGGAGGGGCTGGCGCTGTCCGTGGCCGACAAGATCGCCATTGCGCGGCACCTGGACGACCTGGGCGTGGGATTCATCGAGGGCGGCTGGCCGGGCGCGGTGCCCAAGGACACCGAGTTCTTCGAGCAGGCCAGGACCGAGTTGCACCTGCGGAACGCGACGTTCGCGGCCTTCGGCGCGACCCGCAAGCCCGAGACGGCGGTGGCCGACGACCAGCAGGTGGCGGCCCTGCGCGACTCCGGCGCCGGCGTCGTCACACTCGTTGCCAAGAGCCACGATGCGCACGTCGAGCGGGCGCTGCGCACGACGCTGGACGAGAACCTCCGGATGGTCGCGGACACGGTCCGCCATCTGCGCGAGAACGGGCAGCGGGTCTTCCTCGACACCGAGCACTTCTTCGACGGCTACCGCGCGAACCGGGCCTACGCGCTGGAGGTCGTACGAGTAGCCGTCGAGGCCGGTGCCGACGTGGTGGCGCTGTGCGACACGAACGGCGGCACGCTGCCGCGGGAGTTGCAGGACATCGTCCGTGACGTCCTCGACTCCACCGGCGCGCGCCTCGGCATCCACTGTCACAACGACGCCGGCTGCGCGGTGGCGAACACGATCGCCGCCGTCGAGGCCGGCGTCACGCACGTCCAAGGCACCATCAACGGGTACGGCGAACGCACCGGCAACGCCGATCTGCTCGCGATCGTCGCCAACCTCGAGCTGAAGCGGGGCCTGGACCTCCTCCCGGCCGGCAAGCTGGCCGAGTCGTTCCGGATCGCCCACGCGATCGCCGAGGTGACGAACGTGCCGCCGTCGACCCGGCAGCCGTACGTCGGTGTGTCCGCCTTCGCCCACAAGGCGGGGCTGCACGCCAGTGCCATCAAGGTGGATCCCGATCTCTACCAGCACACGGATCCGGCCCGGGTGGGCAACGACATGCGGATGCTCGTGTCCGAGATGGCCGGGCGGGCGAGCGTCGAGCTGAAGGGCCGCGAGCTCGGGTTCGACCTCGGCAACGACCGCGAACTGGTCAGCCGCGTGACGGAGCGAGTGAAGGAGATGGAGGCCCGCGGGTACACGTTCGAGGCGGCGGACGCGTCGTTCGAACTGCTGCTGACCGAGGAGGTCACCGGGAAACGGGCGTCCTTCTTCGACGTCGAGTCCTGGCGGGTGATCACCGAGTCGCGCGCCGACGGCGAGGCGGTGTCGGAGTCGACCGTGAAGCTCGTCGCGGGCGGCGAGCGGGAGATCGTCACGGGGGAGGGGAACGGCCCGGTCAACGCCCTCGACCATGCGCTTCGTACTGCGATCGAACGCGCGTACCCGGTGGTGAACAAGTTCGAGCTGGTCGACTACAAGGTCCGCATCCTCGATCAGGGGCATGGGACGGACGCGGTCATCAGAGTCCTGATCGAGACCGCGGACGGCGAGGGCTCATGGGTGACGGTCGGGGTCGGCCACAACATCGTCGAGGCGTCCTGGGAGGCGCTCGTCGACGGTGTCACGTTCGGTCTGCTGCGCCACAAGGAGGTCGTGCGATGACCCTGCTCGCCGTCGAACGAACGGTCACCGTCTTCACCGCGCGCGTCGTCGAGACCGAAGGCATGCTGGCCCGGATCGCCGTCATGCTGAACCCGTACGACGTACGTGAACTCGCGCTGTCCCTCGACGAAGGCACGCTGAACATCACCGTCGAGGGCGACGGCTTCGACGCCGGCCGCGTCGCCGCCCGCCTGAACAAGGTGATCGGCGTCCTCGAGGTCACGTACTCCTGATTCGCCAGTCCCAACTGTTCAGTTTGGACTGATCAGTTATGCTGGCTTTGTGAGCCAGCGGATCTCCCCTTCGGCGGTGCAGGCGGCCAGTGACGTGCGCGTCATGTTCGGCCGGGTGAAGCGCAGGCTGAAGGAGCTGGCGGAGCAGGACGACCTGACGCCGTCGCAGAGCTCGGTGCTGAGCCGGCTCGACAAGGACGGGCCTGCGTCGGCCAGTGAGTTGGCGGCCGTGGAGCGGGTGCGCCCGCAGTCGATGGCTGCGATCCTGGCCGGATTGCGGGAGTCGGACCTGATCGAGCGTCACCCGGACCCTGAGGACGGTCGCCGGCAGGTCGTGTCGCTCACCACCGCCGGACGGCATCGGCTCCAGGGTGATCGCAAGGTCCGCCAGGAGTGGCTGGCCCGTGCCCTGCAGGACGGCTGCACCGAGACCGAGCGGCAGACCATCATCAAGGCACTCGCTCTGCTCGACCACGCCCTCGACACCACCGCGGCACCCCGGGCGGCGACCTCCCGGTGACCCCCGAGCCGGATCCGGCCGCCAGTCGCCCCCAGCGGTTCGATCGGCGGTTGATCGCGCCGATGGTGGTGGGGTCGATCCTCAACCCGATCAACTCGTCGATGCTCGCGGTGGCGCTGATCCCGATCGGGGCCGCCTTCGGAGTACCGCCCTCCGACACGGCCTGGCTGATCACCGGGCTGTACCTCGCGACGGCCGTCGGGCAGCCGGTCATCGGCCGGCTGGTCGACCTCTACGGCCCGCGTCCGCTCTATCTGATCGGTACGGCGGTCGTCGGCATCGCCGGTCTGCTCGGTGCGCTGGCGCCGACGCTCGGCGTACTGATCCTCTCCCGCGTCCTCCTCGGTTTCGGTACGTCGGCGGCGTACCCGGCCTCGATGTCGCTGATCCGGAGCGAAGCTGACCGTACCGGCATGGACACCCCGGCGGCCATCCTCAGCTCGCTGTCGATCGCCAACCAGGTGATCTCGGTGATCGGCCCGACGCTCGGCGGGCTGCTGATCGGGCTCGGTGGCTGGCACATGATCTTCACCATCAACGTGCCGTTGTCGATCCTCTGCCTGGTCCTCGGATCCCTCTGGCTGCCGCGGAGTCCGCGGTCCCGTGTCACGGTCAGGCTCGACTACGCGGGCATCGCGCTGTTCGCCGGCACGCTGGTGTCGTTGATGGTGTTCCTGATGGCGCCGAAGGCATCGAACTGGTATCTGCTGATGCTCGGTGCTCTGCTCGGCGTGGTGTTCGTCGTCGTGCAACTTCGCTCGGTGGAGCCGTTCATCGACCTGCGGGTCCTCGGCGGCAATCGTCCGCTGATCGCGACGTACCTGCGCCAGGTGCTCGCGTTCACGATCAGCTATTCGTTCCTCTACGGCTTCACCCAGTGGCTCGAGGAAGGTCGCGGGCTGGGTGCCTCGTCGGCCGGGCTGCTGTTGCTGCCGCTGTCCCTGTCGGCCGTGGCGATCACGGTGATCACCGGCCGGCGCGCCCAGGTCCGCGGCAAACTCGTTGCCGGGAGCATCCTCTTGGCCGTGGCCTGCGTCGTACCGCAGTTCGTCGGGGGAGAGACCGCGATCTGGCTGCTGGCCTTGGTCGGCGTCATCGCGGGGATCCCGCAGGGCCTGAACGGTCTGGCCAATCAGAACGCGCTCTACCACCAGGCGGATCGGGCCCGGATGGGTTCCTCTGCCGGTCTGCTGCGCACCTTCATGTACCTCGGTGCGCTGATCGCCGCCGCGGCCAATGCCCACTTCTTCCAGCACGGCGCGACCACCACAGGTCTGCACGAGCTGGCGTTGTTCCTGCTCGTCGTCGCCGGTCTGCTCGTGCTGGTGACCCTCCTCGACCGGTCCCTCGCCCGGATCGGCCGCCCACAACCCAACTGAGAGGTCCGTTGTGCCTGTCACCACTCTTGATCCGAACACAGCCCTCGTCGTCATCGACCTTCAGAACGGCATCACCGCCATCCCCGGTGCGCCGTACCCGACCGCCGACGTCATCACCCGGACCGCGGAGCTCGCCGACGCCTTCCGCAAGCGCGGCCTCCCGGTGTTCCTGGTCCGGGCCAGCTTCCGCGCGGACGGTGCGGACCGGATGCCAGGCCGGACCGAGCAACCGACCCGCGCGACCGGTACGCCGCCCGCCGACGCCGACCAGATCGTCCCGCAGCTTGCCGGTCACCCCGAGGACACCGTGGTGACCAAGCGGAACTGGGGTGCCTTCCACGGCACCGACCTCGACGTCCACCTCCGCCGCCGTGGCGTCACCCAGATCGTCCTCGCCGGTGTAGCCACAAGCTTCGGCGTCGAGTCGACCGCCCGCGCCGCCCACGAGCACGGCTACAACGTCACCCTCGCCACCGACGCCATGACGGACCTCAGCCCCGACTCCCACACCCACGCCACCACCTACATCTTCCCCCGCCTCGGCGAGACCGGCACCACCGCCGACATCCTGGCCAAGCTCCCTGCGTAGACCGCGGGCAGGACACGCGAGCCGGGCAGCCGCTGCGCTGCCCGGCTCGCGTCGCACTCAGTCCCAGCTCAGTCCGCTCGACGACTGGTACTCGATGACGCGGGTTTCGAAGAAGTTCTTTTCCTTCTTCAGGTCCATGACTTCTGACATCCAGCCGAACGGGTTGCGGGTCTCGCCGAAGATGGAGGCGAGGCCGATCTGCTCGGCGCGGCGGTCGGTGATGAAGTGCATGTACTGCTCGCAGAGCTCCGCGGTCAGGCCGAGCATGCCGTTCGGCATCGTCGCGCGGCCGTAGGCGACCTCCAGCTCACACGCTTCGGTGAGCATCTGCCGCACCTCGGCCTGGAAACGAGCCGTCCACAGGTGCGGGTTCTCCTGCTTGATCTGGTTGATGCAGTCGATGCCGAAGTTCAGGTGGATCGACTCGTCGCGCAGGATGTACTGGTACTGCTCGGCGATGCCGACCATCTTGTTCCGCCGGCCCAGCGACAGGATCTGCGCGAACCCCGTATAGAACCACATCCCCTCGAACACCACGTAGAACGCGATCAGATCGCGCAGGAACGCGGTGTCGCTCTCCGGCGTCCCGGTCCGGAAGTCCGGGTCCTCCAGGTGCTGGGTGTACTTCAGCGCCCAGGCGTCCTTGTCCGAGATCGACGGCACCTCGCGGTACATGTTGAACAGCTCGCCCTCGTCCAGGCCGAGCGACGTACAGATGTACTGGAAGGTGTGCGTGTGCACGGCCTCCTCGAACGCCTGGCGGAGCAGGTACTGCCGGCATTCGGGGTTGGTCAGCTGCCGGTAGACGGCCAGGACGATGTTGTTGGCGACCAGAGACTCCGCCGTGGCGAAGAAGCCGAGGTTGCGCTTCAGCATCATCCGCTCGTCCTCGGTCAGGCCGTCGCGCGACTTCCACAACGAGATGTCGGCCTGCATGGACACCTCGGTCGGCATCCAGTGGTTATTGCAGGCGGCAAGGTACTTCTCCCAGGCCCACCGGTACTTCAGCGGCAGCAGCTGGTTCACGTCCGCCCGTGCGTTGATCATCGCCTTGTCGGCGACCTCGACCCGGGACGCCCCGACGGCGATCTCTCCCAATCCGGTCGTCACTGGCAGGCCTCGCAGTCCGGGTCGTCGATGGCGCAAACGGCGCCGGTGGGCTCGGGAAGCGCAACTTGTACGGCGTTCAGCCGGCCGTCCGTCCCTTGGAGCGTGGACTTCTCCACATGGGTTGCTGACTGGGAACGCAGGTAATAGGTCGTCTTGAGTCCATACCGCCAAGTCGACCTGTAGAGCTCGTCCAGCGCCCGGCCGGACGGCGCGGCCATGTAGAGGTTCAGCGACTGCGCCTGGTCGATCCACTTCTGCCGCCGCGACGCCGCCTTGACCAGCCACATCGGGTCGATCTCGAAGGCCGTCGCGTACAGCTCGCGCAGGTCGGCCGGGATCCGCTCGATCCCCGCCAGGATGCCGTCGTGGTACTTGAGGTCGGACACCATCACCTGGTCCCACAGCCCGCGCGCCTTCAGGTCGGCCACGAGGTACGGGTTCGCCACGGTGAACTCACCCGACATGTTCGACTTCACGAACAGGTTGCTGTACGTCGGCTCGATCGACTGGCTCACCCCGCAGATGTTGGAGATCGTCGCGGTCGGCGCGATCGCCATCACGTTGGAGTTGCGCATGCCGTCGCGCAGGACCTTCTGCCGGAGCGCGTCCCAGTCGAGCTGCTTGCTCTGGTCAACGGTCAGGTCGCCGTCCCGTGCCGTCTTGAGCAGCTCGAGCGAGTCGATCGGCAGGATGCCCTGGCTCCACAGCGATCCGTCGTACGACGAGTAGCGGCCGCGCTCGGCGGCGAGATCACTGGAGGCCTCGATCGCGTGGTAGCTGATCTGCTCCATCGAGCTGTCGGCGAAGGCCACGGCGGCGTCGGAGGAGTAGGGGATCCGCAGCGCGAACAGTGCGTCGGCGAAGCCCATCAGACCGAGGCCGACCGGGCGGTGCCGCTGGTTGGCCCGCTCCGACTCCGTGGTGGTGTAGAAGTTCACGTCGATGACGTTGTCGAGCATCCGGACCGCGGTCTTCACCGTCTCGCGGAGCAGGTCGGCGTCCAGCCCGTCCTCGGTCAGGTGCGCGACCAGGTTGACCGAGCCGAGGTTGCAGACCGCGGTCTCGTCGACGGTCGTGTTCAGGGTGATCTCGGTGCACAGATTGGACGAGTGGACGACACCGTCGTGCTGCTGCGGCGAACGCAGGTTGCAGGCGTCCTTGAAGGTGATCCACGGATGCCCGGTCTCGAACAGCACGGTCAGCATGCGCCGCCACAGGTCGACCGCCTTGACCCGCTTGAAGACCTTGATCTCGCCTCGGTCGGCCGCCGCCTCGTACTGCGCGTACGCCGCGGCGAACTCGGGCCCGTACAGATCGTGCAGGTCGGGCACCTCGTTGGGAGAGAACAGCGTCCAGTCGCCGCCGGCCTCGACCCGCTGCAGGAACAGGTCCGGCACCCAGTTCGCCGTGTTCATGTCGTGCGTACGCCGGCGCTCGTCGCCGGTGTTCTTCCGCAGGTCGAGGAACTCCTCGATGTCGACGTGCCAGGTCTCGAGATACGCGCAGACCGCACCCTTTCTCTTTCCACCCTGATTCACAGCTACCGCGGTGTCGTTCGCGATCTTCAGGAACGGTACGACGCCCTGCGACTCACCGTTGGTCCCGCGGATCTTGGCACCGATACCGCGCACCGGGGTCCAGTCGTTGCCGAGGCCACCGGAGTACTTGGCCAGCATCGCGTTGTTGCGGATGCCGTGGAAGATGCCGGCCAGATCGTCCTCGACCGTGGTCAGGAAGCAGGACGACAGCTGCGGCCGGGTGGTGCCGGAGTTGAACAGCGTCGGTGTGGACGACATGAACCGGAACGAGCTGAGCAACTCGTAGAACTGCAGCGCCCGTGCCTCGCGGTCGTCCTCGCGCAGCGCCATCCCCATCGCGACCCGCAGGAAGAATGCCTGCGGCAGCTCGAACCGCACCTTGTCGATGTGCAGCAGGTAGCGGTCGTAGAGGGTCTGCAGGGCAAGGAAGGTGAAGTCCAGGTCGCGCTCGGGCCGGATCGCGGCGGCGAGCCGGTCCAGGTCGAAGGTGGCCAACTCCGGGTCGAGTTGCCCCGCCTCGATGCCGAGCCGGATGTAGCGCGGGAAGTAGTCCGCGTACGCGTCGGTCATGTCGGCCTGGCTGGCCTGCCGCGGCTCGCCGTGGACGCGGCCGAGCGCCTCGCGACGGATCTGGTCGAGCAGCAGCCGGGACGCGGCGAAGCTGTACTGCGGCTCGGTCTCGACGTACGACCGGGCCGCCATCACCAGCGCGAGCTCGACCTCGTGTTGTGCGATGCCGTCGTAGCAGGAGCCAAGGGTCTCGTCGAGGATCAGCTCGGGGTCGACCGCGTCCAGACCCGTGGCCGCCTCCGCGACGATCACGCGCAGCCGGTCGACATCGAGCGGCGCGGTGCTGCCGTCGGCCGCGCGGACGGTGAGCGTGGGCTTGTCGGTGATGCCGGAAGGGTCGGCCGGGGTGCGGGCCTTGGTGCGCTCCTCGCGGTAGAGGACGTACGCACGGGCGACCTGGTGCTCGCCGGCGCGCATCAGCGCCAGCTCGACCTGGTCCTGGATGTCCTCGACCTGCACACTGCGGCGGGCGTCACCGCGGCTCGTCAGGGCCTCGACGACCCGGCCGGTCAGGTCGGTCACCAGGTCACGGACCCGGTGGGTGGTGCCCGCCTCGGCACCCTCGACGGCGAGGAACGCCTTGGTCATGGCGACCGAGATCTTGGTCTGGTCGAAACCGGTGTGGCCACCGTCGCGGCGTACGACGGTCAGCTGGATCGACTGGTCGGCTGTCGCCGCCCGGGATGAGGAAGCAATCGTCACAGGTGTTGTCTCCAAGAGGGTTCGGAGGACCGGAGCCACGCGGAGGGGCGCACGACGGGGCCGGCAGCACCGGCCGGGAACACTGCCGCCACGCCCTGCGACCCACCCGCGAGGTCTCGGACCACGTGCACCGGGCGGTGCACGCGCCGGTGGCAGGTATCCGGACTCGCGGAAGGCTTCCGCTCACCGTTGCGGGGCAGCTCCGGACTCGCACCGGATTCCCCTGTTGCCTCGGCGTGGCCCCACATCTTGTGGTGCCGACCACTCCGAACCACCAGCAGTAGTGATGCTAAGCGGCTGCCCCTAGATCTTGTGGTAGCGCCACGCCGCGTGTCGCACATGTTGTGGTCCTCACGCCGCGACTGCGTAGAGGTCCTGCAGCGTCATGATCTCCGAGCCATGGTGGATCAGCTCACGATTCAGCCGCAGTACGACGTGACCGAACGGCTCGCCCGCATCCAGCTCGGTCGCCTGACTGAGGCCGATCGTCATGACCTGCTCCTCGTCGAGAGCGGCGATCGCGTCCTGCCAGGCCTCGACCCAGTGCGTCAGCCACGCCACCGCATCGCGCGCGTTGCCGTGCAGGGTGATGTCGGCACGTCCCTGTTGGCTGGCGCCGAAGGTCCACTCCCAGCGCTCGAAGAACGTCTCGGTCAGATGCGCGATCAGCCAGGCGATCGTGCGTGGTCCGCGATGGTCCGGCTCGTCGGGCCACTGCGCGACCCACTCGCCGGACCCGAGTGATCGGAACCGCCCGGTGTAGTGCCGGCGTACGACGGTCAGCGCCTCGCTGCTCGGTCGCCAGAAGTACTGGTCGTCGGTCAACTGCGCGAGCCGGCCGGACAGCACCATCCAGCTGAAGCCGAGCTGGCCCCGGACCATGGCCATCGCCGATGGCCGGTGCAGGATGTCCCAGTCGAACGGCTCTGGCATCATCTCTCCCTGTACGATCGAACATATGTTCGAATTCTTGCTCGCTCGGGAGAAGAAAGTCAATGTGCGTGGCGTGTTGGTGCTGGCCTCGATGGGACCGGTCTGCTAGGTGGCTCGATCCGGGTGTCCGCCGCCGGGCTGGCGAAGCGGCGTTCGAGCAGGGTGAACGCGTCGATCAGTTCGGGCGCCTCGTAGACGCGGTTGCGTCGGCCGTCGGTGATCTCACGCAGGATGCCGGCCTCGACGAGCCTCGCCAGACCCTGGTTGGTCGCCTGCTGGGAGCGGTCGACAAGTTGCGCGGCCGCCGCGAGCGTGAGCACCGGCGCGGCGGGCAGTGCGTCGATCAGCAGGTCGGCTGCCGAGCCGCCGCGGACAGGCGCGGCTCGCTCGCGCCATGTCGACTTCAGTTCGGCCGCCGTCTGCTCGAAGCGAGCGGCCTCCGCCGTCGCGTGGCTGCAGGCCATTGCGAACATCCGCAGCCATGGATTCGCCGCCGACCGAGCCTTCGCAGTGGTGGCGCGACCGACGTGCCGGAACGCCGTCAGTGCTTCGACGTACTGCATCGCGTGCGTGGCGAGCGACAGCGACACCGGCGGCACAGTCCGCGTGATCAGTCCATCGGCCCGCAGGATCAGGTGAATCAGCGCCCGGCCGGTCCGGCCGTTGCCATCGGCAAAGGGGTGGATGGTCTCGAACTGCGCGTGCGCGATCGCGGTCTTCGCCAGCACCGGCAGCCGGGACTCCCGGACGAAGGTCATCAGATCCGCCAGCAGGTCGGGCACGAGGTGCGCCGGCGGCGGGACGTAGTACGCCTCGGCGGGGGAGCGGCCGCCGATCCAGTTCTGCAGGAAGCGGACCTCACCGCCGAACTCGGGTGTCGGGGACTGGGCCATCAAGCGCCGGTGCGCCTCGAGCAGGTGGTCGACCTCGAGTTTGTCGCCGGCCTGGACGGATTCGGTCGCCCAGGTCATCGCGTCGACCGCGCCGAGCACCTCCTCGGCGGTGACGTCGTGCTGCCGGTCCCGCAGTACGTCGGCCTTGAGCAGGCGGCGTGCGCCGACCACCAGCCCTTCGATCTGCGACGACCCGACAGCCTCCGCCCTCAGCAGCAGACGGGCCAGGGCTTCGCTGTTCGTCAGGACGGCGGCCGTCGCGTCCAGGCGGGCCAGATCGCCGGCGGCGTCCTCCAATGCCGCGAGGACGTCGTCGCTCAGGTCGAACTCGCGCCCGACCAACGGGTCCGGGAAGTACAGCTCGTACGACCCGCCCAACCGCTCGGCCCGGGTGAACCCGTCCGGATGCCCAGGCCACAGATGCAACTCCACCCGTGCCATACCTCTTATTCAAGCTTATTTCACAACCTTGAACAAGGGGATGCTGCGATCAAGCAGGCGGTGTTCACCCGCTCGCCACCAGAACGCGTCACAATCAGTCCTCCGCCCGGCGTCGCAGGGCGACTACCGAAGGAGCCCGGCGATGACGGAGACCGAGCCGCAGGACGAGCATTCCGGTCTGCTGCACTCTCTCGGCAAACACCTGCCGCACCACCAGCACCATCCGAAGACCGACGACGTCATCGAGTCGGAGGAGGCGGTCGGCTTCGACCTTGACACCGACTCGGCGCTGCCGCACCCGCATCACCCGGACGGCAATACGTTCGACCGCGCCAAGGATCTGTCCTACGGTCGACTGCCAGACGACCCCGACGCCTGAGGACGCTTATGCGACTGGACGCGCAGACACTGCAGATGGTGGCCGCCAACGAGGCGGACTGGGATGCGCGGGCGCCGCTGCACGCGGCGAGCCGTTTCTACAGTCAGCCGGCGGAGTTCTGGTTCGCCGACTACGAGTGGGAGGACCTCGGTCCGCTCGAGGGTCGCGACGTACTGCATCTGCAGTGTCATCTGGGGACAGAGACGATTGCTTTCGCTCGGCGCGGGGCGAGGACGACCGGGTTGGACCTGTCGGCCAAGTCGCTCGAGGATGCGCGGCAACTCGCTGCCGACGCCGGGGTCGAGGTCGACTACGTCCACGCGAATGTGTACGACGCTGTGGAGGCGGTGCAAGGTCGCAGGTTCGATGTCGTCTACACGGGCAAGGGCGCGCTGTGCTACCTGCCCGATCTCGAGCACTGGGCGCGCGTGGTCCGTGACCTCCTCAAGCCTGGCGGCGCCTTGTACGTCGTGGAGTTCCACCCACTGCTGAACGCGATGCGGCCGGTGTCGCTGCCGGGCGACTCCGACGACCTGATCATCCGCGCCGACTACCTCGAAGGCCGCGGACCGATCGCCCACGACTCGACCGTGACCTACACCGGCGACGCGGTGCCCGGCCGTCAAACCAGCTACGAATGGATGCACGGCTTGGGTGAGGTCGTCACCACCCTCGCGTCCACCGGCTTCCACGTCACGAGCCTGCGTGAATCAGAGGTCCTGCAGTGGCCCCGCTGGCCGAGCATGAAACAGACCGCCGAGGGCTGGTGGCGCCTCCCCGACGACGCCCCACGCATCCCCCTCCTCTTCGCCGTGAAGGCAGTCACTCCACGCTGAAACCGGTGCGCCAACTGGGGTGAAGCGGCGTCCAACCGAGCGAGCGGGCCAGGGCGTTGTCGGCGCCGCGCTCCCACGGTCTTCGACCCGGCGCCAGAGCCGGAGCCGGGGCTCCCACGGACGCTGCGAAGACGGGGAGCCATTCGAGCGTCGGTGCCGGCTCGTCGTCGACCACGTTGACGGCGCCGCTCGGCCAGTTCAGGGCGTCGACGGCAGCCCGTGCCGCGTCGTCGACATGGAGGAGCGAGAAGACACCATCGCCCTCGGTGAGGCCGCCGAAGAACGGGGCACCGGGGTGATCGGCCGGCCGCTCGCTCCGCAGTACGTCGTCCGCCAACCCACCGCGGCGCAGCCACGTGCCCGGGCCGTAGAGCAGTCCGAACCGCAGGACGACGTACTCCGGGAGCTCGGCTGCGCCGTCCTCCAGCGAGCGGATCGCGGACACCGTCGTACCGCGCGGGTCCGGTGCCGACTCGTCCAGCGGGGTTGTCTCGACGGCCGGTCCGGCGCCGGCTTCGTAGGCCCAGGCGATCGACTGCGCGACCATCTTGGGTACGGCGGCCTGGCGGGCGGCGTCGACGAGGTTGCGGGTGCCGATGCGCCGGATCCGGCCGTTGCCACCCGGGGCGCCGCTGCTGAGGTCGGTCAGTTGGTGCATGATCACGTCGGGCGCAGCAGCCGCGACCGCAGCCTTCACCGCATCCGCGTCGTACACATCGAGTTGTACGCCGTGAGCCCCGGCCGCCCGCAGTTGTTCGAGGCCCGCATCGGACCGGGTCGTCCCGATCACCTGATGCCCGCCCTCGATCAGGCGCGGGACCAACCGTCGTCCGATCGCTCCGGTCGCGCCTGCAATCATCACCTTCACGACTGCCACGGTAGGGCCTGAAATGCCCAGCGGGTTGGGCCAATCATCGTTGGAGACCGTGGGCCAGTCGCTCGTTCTAGGATCGGAAGATGACGAACGACGGCCGCGCGCAGCGCGAGAGTGACTTGATTGCCTACTACACCAACGAGGTTGATGCTCGGGTCGGGCGTGAGCTGCCTGATGCCAGGGTTGATCGGCGCACGGCGTACCTCGAGCGGCTGGGCAGTGAGGGGCGGCGGTCCGTGCTCGAGATCGGCTGTGGTCCGGGGCGTGACGGGCAGGCGATTGCGGATGCCGGGTTCGACTATGTGGGCGTGGATCTCGCGCCCGCCAGCGTCGAGACCTGCCGCTCACTTGGTCTGGAAGCGCAGGTTGCCTCGGTGCTGGAGTTGCCGTTCGAGGACGGGACCTTCGATGCCGGCTGGACGATGAGCACGCTCCTGCACGTCGCCGACGAAGATGTCGACCAAGCGCTGAGCGAGATCGTGCGAGTGCTGCGTCCTGGCGCACCGCTGGCGATCGGGCTGTGGGGTAGTGCCACCGGCGGCGAGCAGATCTGGCAGGACGAGAGCGGCTTCGGTCCGGGGCGCTTCTTCAGCATCCGCACGGACGACGGCCTGCGGGAGACCTTGCAGCGCCACGGCACCGTCGACGAATGGGAGACCTGGGACGACGGCCAGTCGATGCACTACCAGTGGGCGGTGGTCACCGTTTTTGCGGACCGCGGAACGCAACGTAGATGAGCGAGACGCCGGCGGCCGCGACGATCGGACCGACGATCGCCCAGAAGGAGCTGCCGGTCATCGAGCTGCCCTTGAGGTAGCCGAGTCCCTGGAGCGTCCAGACCGCGCCGATGGCAAGCAGCAGTGCACCCAGCGCGATGGCGACGATCTTCCCCATGCCGCCGAGCCTAACCGAGCAACTCGTCGCAGAGGTCGACGAGTCGCTGGCGGAGTGGCCGGGCGCGTTCGGCGAAGGTGCGTTGGGCGGCGGCGTACTCGGCTTTGCCTGCTGTGGTTTCGATCGGCACAGGGGAGTAGCCGAGAGCCGAGAGGTCGTACGGCGAGGCGCGCATGTCGAGCGTGCGGATGTCGCGGGCGAGCTCGAAGCAGTCCAGCACCAAGGAACTCGGAGTGAACGGCATCAGCTTCGAAGCCCACTTGTAGAGGTCCATGTTGGCGTGCAGGCAGCCACCCTGCTCCAGCTGCGGTTGGGACTCCCGGGTCGGTTGGAGCACGTTGCGCGGCCGCGCGGAATCCGTGAAGAACCGGAAGGCGTCGAAGTGCGAGCACGCGATCTTGTGCGACTCGACCACCTGGTCCGTCCGCTCGGATCCGAGCCGCAACGGCCACGACTCATGCCGTACGTCGGACGTCCGGTAGACCATCGCCCACTCGTGCAGCCCGAAACAGCCGAACTGCGGTTGGCGATCCAGCGTCGCACCGAGCAGCCGACGGATCCATCGAATGCTGTCCGCCCGCCGCCCCACCTCCGCCGGATCCACACTCGCCGCGCCGTCGACGTACCTGTAGCCGCGGCGTCCGTCGTACTGCGTGGCTCCGAGCAACCGGACGCCCGGTCCTGGATGCCAGACGCGGAGCTGGTTCGGGCGAGTGGGGTAGTAGGTGAAGAGGAAGTCCTCGACCGGATGCGCCTCCCTGCGGCGTCGCCGCTCCAGATGCCCGGAGACCAGGGCGTCGACGCGGTTCCGATGGGCTGTCTCGTACGACGTCCATTCGGCGGGGCTGAGGGTGATGGTCACAGGTCCAAGGCGAAGGCCCACAGATCGACGCCGGCGATCGGGGACCAGTCACGGTCGGGAATGCGGACGAAGCCGAGGCGCTGGTAGATGCGGTGCGCGGTCGTCATGTACGTCGCACTGCACATTACGATCCGGCCGAGGCCGAGCTCTCGGGTGCGCTCGATGCAGCGCTCGGTCAGCGCGGTCCCAACGCCCAGTCCGCGCGCCCGGCCGACCACTCCGAGCATCCGGAACTCGCCTTCGTCGTCCAGCCCGATCTCTCGGTACACAGAACCTGCCGGACAGTAGGTGACGGAGCCGAGCAGTCCGCTCTCGTCCGCCGCGACCCACAGCTCCGCCTTGGCCGCCCGATCAGCCGCCGCCCGCAGCGTCCTCGCGTAGTCGCCCCGGACATAACCGTCGTGCGAGTACGCCGCCACGGTCAGCTCGCCGACAGCGTCGTACTCGGAAGGAAGGGCCGGCCGGATCTCGATCGTCACCACATAACTCTCTCATTCCGTCCCGACGGTAGGCTCGGGCCGTGCGTATCGCCAGATTCTCCGTGGACGACGAGCCGAGGTACGGCGTCGTCGAGACCGACGACCCCGAGGGGCTCACCGGCACCGTGTCCGTGCTCGACTCGGACCCGCTCTACCGGCCGGTCCAGTTCACCGGGGAGAAGCTGCAACTGGCCGACGTCCGGCTGCTCGCTCCGGTGATCCCGCGCAGCAAGGTGGTCTGCGTCGGCCGCAACTACGCGGCGCACGCCGAGGAGCTCGGCAACGACGTACCGGCCGAGCCGTTGATCTTCCTGAAGCCGAACACCTCGGTGATCGGGCCGCGGGACGGCATCGTCTACCCCGAGCAGACCAACAACCTGCACTTCGAGGGCGAACTGGCGATCGTGATCGGCCGGATCTGCCGCGACCTGCCCAAGGAGCGGGTGAACGAGGTGATCTTCGGGTACACGATCGCCAACGACGTCACCGCGCGCGACCTGCAGAAGAGCGACGGGCAGTGGGCCCGGGCCAAGGGCTACGACACGTTCTGCCCGCTCGGCCCGTGGATCAGCACCGAGCTCGACGCGTCCGACCTGCGGGTCAGCACGCAGGTGAACGGCGAGCCGAAGCAGGACGGGCGGACGTCGCAGTTCATCTTCGGCATCCCGGAGGTGCTGGCCTACATCACCTCCTTCACCACGCTGCTGCCCGGCGACGTGGTGCTGACCGGAACCCCCGCGGGTGTCGGCCCGATGCTGCCCGGCGACGAGGTCGCGATCAGCGTCGAAGGAATCGGAACTCTGACGAACAAGGTGATCGTGCGTGACTGACCGGCCTGCCCCCACCGACGACGACGTCCTGGGCGGCCTAGAACCGAACCAGGTGCGGCTGCGCTTCGCACCGTCCCCGACCGGCTACCTGCACGTCGGCAACATCCGGACGGCGCTGTTCGCCTGGGCCTTCGCCCGCCACTACGGCGGCAAGCTGGTCCTGCGGATCGAGGACACCGATATTGCCCGGAACACCCCGGACGGGTTGAGCTTCACCCTGGAGTCGCTGCGCTGGCTGGGCATCGACTGGGACGAGGGCCCGGAGAAGGGCGGCGACTTCGGTCCGTACCAGCAGACCGAGCGGATGGACATCTACTCCGATGTCGTCGCCAAGCTGCTGGCGGCCGGCCGGGCGTACCACTGCTACTGCTCGCAGGAGGAGCTCGAGCAGCGTCGTGAAGCCGCGCGCACCGCCGGCCAGCACAGCGGGTACGACGGCCACTGCCGCACGCTCACCGAGGAGCAGGTCAAGGCGTACGTCGACGAGGGCCGCCGACCGGTGGTCCGGCTGCGGATGCCGGACCGGCCGATCGTGTTCGACGACCTGGTCCGCGGCGAGATCACCTTCCTGCCCGAGAACCTGAGCGACTACGTCCTGGTCCGGGCGAACGGCTACCCGCTCTACCCGCTGGTGAACCCGGTCGACGACGCGCTGATGGAGATCACCCACGTGCTCCGCGGCGAGGACCTGCTGCCGTCCACACCGCGGCAGGTCGCGCTCTACGAGGCGCTCGCCGAGATCGGCGTCGGCAGCGGCCGGACGCCGCGGTTCGGGCACCTGCCGTTCGTGATGGGTGAGGGCAACAAGAAGCTGTCCAAGCGCGACCCGGGCTCCGGCCTCGGCGAGTACATGCAGCGCGGTTTCCTGCCCGAGGGCCTGCTGAACTACCTGGCCCTGCTCGGCTGGTCGATCGCCGACGACCGCGACGTGTTCACGACGGCGGAGATGATCGAGGCGTTCGACATCCGCAAGGTGAACTCGAACGCGGCCCGCTTCGACCCGAAGAAGTGCGAGGCGATCAACGCCGCGCACATGCGGATGCTGGCGCCGGAGGAGTTCGGGTCCCGGATGGTCCCGTTCCTGGCCAAGGCGGGCGTGCTGCCGGCCGAGCCGTCGGCGGACCAGCGTGCAGTCCTGCAGGCCGCCGTACCGCTGGTGCAGGAGCGCATGAACACGCTGTCGGAGTCGGTCGACATGCTCGGCTTCCTGTTCGTCGACGATGCGGCGTTCAGCGTCGACCCGGACGCCGCCGCGAAGGTGCTGACCGGTGACGCGGGCGCGGTCCTCGAGGCGGCGGTGAAGGCGCTGGCCGACGTGGACTGGACCACTGAGGCGATCGAGGCGTCGCTGCGGACCTCGCTGATCGAGGGGCTCGGGCTGAAGCCGAAGAACGCGTTCGGCCCGGTCCGGGTGGCGATCTCCGGACGCCGGATCTCGCCGCCGCTGTTCGAGTCGCTCGAGCTGCTCGGCCGGGAGAAGTCCCTGCACCGACTCGAGCAGGCGCGTGCTTCCCTCCTGGCGGGCTAGATGCCGCACGACGTGACGCCGGCGACGGACAGGTCCGATGCGGGGCCTCCGCCGTACCAGCGGCTGCTGGTGAACCCGGAGGCACCGCGCGGGTACGTCGTTCTCGGCGCCTTGGCGATCCTGGTCGGCTGGATGATCACGAGCGTGGTGGTGCTCGGGATCCAGCAGGGCATCCGCAAGGATCCCGAGGGCACGGTCTCGTGGCTCGGGCTGCTGGCGACGAACCTGTCGCTGATCGCGCTGATCCCGCTGAGCATGCTGGTCGCGCGGGCGCTCAACCGGCAGGCGCCGGGGCTGCTGTCCTCGGTCATCGGCCGGCTGCGGTGGCGGCCGCTGGCGTGGTTCGCGGTGGCTGCGGTTGTGACCGAGTTGGTCATGCTCGGAGTGATCCAGCTCGGCGGCGTCGAGCTCATCGGCGGTGAGGGCGGCAGCGGGATCGCGCCGGATGCGGCGGGCGTGATTGCGGTCACGCTGCTCACGTCGACGTTCCAGGCTGCGGGGGAGGAGTACTTCTTCCGCGGCTACCTGCTGCAGGCCGTCGGTGCCCTGGTGCGGAGTTCCGTGATCGCGGTCCTCGTCACGACCGTGCTGTTCACCATGGCGCACGGGGTGTGGCCGTGGGAGAGCCCGGCGCTGTTCCTGGATCGGTTCGCGTTCGGGTTGGTCGCGGGCTTCCTCGTCGTACGGACCGGTGGGCTGGAGGCGTCGATCGCGGCGCACGCGGCGAACAACGTGGTGACCTTCGTGTTCGCGGCGTTGACGAACAGCGTGGGTGCCAGCCTGGGCGCGAAGGACGCGCCCTGGTCGCTGGTGACGGTGGACGTGGTGAAGTTCGTGCTGTTCGGGGCGGTCGCGCTGTGGCTGGCCCGGAGGATGAAGCTGGCGACAGTGTGCGACCTGCCGCTGACGCCGGCTCCGCACCCGGGCACGAGGCTGGTGTGACGGGAGTGACAACCCGCGACCGGCACCCCCGTTTTGGTGTCCGAGCCCTTGCTCGGGTACTCTCTTCGAGCCAGGTTGTGAGGGCGGAGACGGTCTCACAACGGCAGTGAAATGCCTTTGGGGTATGGGGTAATTGGCAGCCCGTCTGATTCTGGTTCAGTTAGTCTAGGTTCGAGTCCTAGTACCCCAGCGGATTGGACCGCGCCGATGGAAATCGGTAAGGTTCAACCTCGTTGCCCGGCCCGTGAGGACCGGACGACAACCCTCTGGCCCCGTTGTGTAGCGGCCTAGCACGCCGCCCTCTCAAGGCGGTAGCGCGGGTTCGAATCCCGTCGGGGCTACCAGAGAAAGCCTCCCACCAACTGGTGGGAGGCTTTTCTGGTTCAGGACGGATCAGGTCACCGAACTGCGGGCCGGCCGTCGTGCGAAGTACACGACGATGGCGACAACGGTGTAGGCGGCGACGAGCAGGTACCCGAGCCTGGCCTTGTCCTCGCCGGTCACCATCAGGAAGAAGAAGCCGCTGCCGACGGCGTTGAGACTCGCGTGCCAGACCGCCGTCAGAGTCCAGCGTCCGCCGCTGGCGACGAAGACCCGCAGCATCACCATCGTGAAGGCCGCGTTGCCCACGATGCCGACCACCCACGGCAGCTCGCCGGTGATCATCAGCGGCAGATGCCAAAGGATCCGCATCCCAGCTGCGAGCGCCCAGGCGGCCAGGAAGCCGTGCCGGCGCAGCAGGATCGGCGCCGCGAACGCCATCCAGCCCGCTTCCTCGCCGATGCCGATCAGCACCACCAGCACCACCATCGACGCCAGTACCCCGGGCCAGGCCGCGAGCTGCTCCGAGGTGGGCAACGGCGCCCCGAGCAGATGGTTCACCAGCACGTTGATGGTGTGCAGCACCACTGGGGCCAGGATGGCGAGCAGGTACCACTTCGGGGCGGCTCTCCAGCTGCGCAGCCTCCGGCCCCAGGCGCGCAGCTCCTCACGGCCCTGGCAGGCGGTGACGACCAGTGCGGCCGCGAGTGGCCCGAGCGGAAGGTTCTCCGGATTCGATCCGAGCCCGAGGAAGGCCGTGATGTAGCGCAGCCAGCCGAAGAAGCAGGCCAGCACGACGAAGCTGATGATCGGGTAGCGCCGGATGACGCCGATCGGGCCGCGGGTCCTGTGCTGCTCGGCGATGCGTCGGGCTGCGGGCTCCACCTCGATGGTCTGTGCGTTCATGACATCCCCCTGTCCATACGCCTCCGTATGGAGGATTGACCATACGGTAGCGTATGGACATGGCCATTGGGAAGCGCGAATCATTGACGGCGAACGACTGGACGGCGGCAGCGCTAGACGCACTCGCCCGGGGCGGCCTCGGAGCGGTCGCGGTCGAGCCGCTGGCCAAGTCCCTCGGGACCACGAAGGGCAGCTTCTACTGGCACTTCACCGATCGGAACGCACTCATCGCGGCTGCGCTCGAGCGCTGGGAGCAGCGCGACACCGATCGGGTGATCGCGGCGGTCGATCAGACGCCGGACGTCGCGACGCGTCTTCGCAAACTCCTCCGCCTGGTGTTCACCGCGGTGGTGGGCGATCCCGGGGCGGGTGCCGGTTCCGTCGAGCTCGCCCTACAGGCCACCGCGACGCATCCGCTGGTCGCGCCCACGCTGGCGCGGGTGACCGAGCGCCGGCTGGCGTACCTCACTTCGCTGTTCACCGAACTCGGTCTCTCCCAGGCCCGGGCTCGCGACCGCGGCCTACTGGCGTACGCCGCCTTCCTCGGCCACGCACAACTGGCGCATTCGACTCCGCAGCTCGTGCCGGCCGGTCGAGCACTCTCCAGTCACATCGATCGGCTCATCGAAACGCTGACCGCTATCGAGGACTGAGGTCACCAGTGATGCGCGGGCCAGGCGACGTCGTCGATTGCGAGCCATGGCGCGGTGGCCACGGCGGACGGGGTGGTTCCGGTGATGGCTTTGACATCGCGGTGGAGGTGGGACTGGTCGACGTACCCGCTCTGGGCGGCAGCGATCGAGGGGGCATGGCCCGCCGCGAGAAGGTGAGCGGCGTGGTCGAAGCGCACCAGTTGTGCGGCGCGCTTGGGCGTAAGGCCGATCTGGGCGCGGAAGCGGGACCACAGGCGCTGCCGGCTCCAGCCGACCTCGTCTGCCAGCCCGTCGACCCGAATCCGCCCGCGGCCGGCGACCGTCCGCCGCCAGGTATGGACGACCTCCGGATCGATCGATGGCCGGCCGTCCAGGCGCCGGGTGAGGACGTCCGCCGCGATCGTGAACCGGTCGTCCCAGGAGCCCGTGGCGCGCAGTTTCTCCTCGAGCTGTCCGGCATCGCGACCCCACACATCTTCCAGGGATGCGACTGTCCCGGAGAGCTCGGTCGACGCGCCGAACATCGAGGCCGCGACAACCGGCGACAAGCGGATCTGGAGACACTCGCCGTTCCAGCCACCGGCCCGAAGCCGACCAGGGAGGAGCCCGGCGACGAAGCTGCCGCGCTGGTACTGGCCCCCATCGGCCCCGTAGACGATGCCTCCTGCCTGGCTCAGGTCGAACAGCAGGGTGACCGATGGGTGGGCAACCATGGCGATGTCCACGACCGCGGATGTACGGACGCCGAACCCGGCCATGCTGATCCCCGGCAGCCGAGCTGACGGACGCGGTACGGCGACGTCCACGTCCGACCATGTCCAGCTGGGTGATGTGCCAGTCGACAGCACGTGATCAGTCTACGGAGTGTTCGCGGCAGCAGCCGTGAAGCCCAGCAGGAGTTCGCTGGTCAGCTCGGGCGCCTCGAGCATGGGCACGTGCCCGACACCGGGCAGCATCTCGAGCCGCGTGTTCGGCACCGCGTCGTACTGGTGCGCTGTCGCCGGGTAGTACCGGGGGTCGGCGGCACCGAAGATCACGAGTACCGGTACGTCGAGGCCAGTGAGACGATCCGGGGTACTGCGCTCGGCGACGTACGCGCCGTTGCACCGCAGGACCTTCCGGAAGGTGCGGTACGTGATGTTCTTCAGGTCGGCGACCGCGTCGTCCGGAATGTCCACCGGGCGAGCCATCGTTGCCCCGATTCCCTTGCGGATCATCGCGTCCGACCGCCTGGGCCACAGCAACGGGCCGAACGGCGGGGCCAGCAGCGCACGCAGGATGAACGGTTGCGGCTGCAGCGCATCGAGGCTGGTAGCCGTGCTGATCAGCACGAGCGAACCCACCAGGTCGTGGCGCTGTTCGGCGAGCGAGATGGCGACCCAGCCACCGCTGGAGTGCCCGACCACGGGGACGTCCCGCAGTCCAAGGTCGTCGAGCAGCTCGGCAACGCGGCTCGCCTGACGAGGCACGTCGTACGTCGGAGCTGTCGGAGACTGGCCGCATCCGGGAAGGTCTACCCGGATGACGTGATGGCGCCCGGCGAGTGCCTCGACCACCGGGCCCCAGGATGCGCCCGAGGCGCCCGATCCATGAATGAGCACCAACGGCGACGCTGTCCGCGGGCCGTCGTGGACCACGTGCATCCCGTGCACGAGCTCAACGTCGCGATGAACCATGCACGGGACGGTACGTGGCTGCCGAGGCGTCGGTCTTGGACGAATGTCAGCCGATCACGCCGGGGACGGCGTGGTGGTCTGCGGTGGATGGCTCAGGTCGCGGCGGACGCTGAGGCCGACGGCGATCAGGACGACGCCCCAGACCAGGGCGGTCACCCCGAGGAGTACGGCGATGCCGACCGCGGACGCACCCGGGTTGGCGACGAACAGGACGCCGATCAGGATCGACAGGGCACCGCTCACGACGAGCAGCCAGCGCGGCATGAAGTGGTTGTTGGTGAAGGCACCGAACAGTTCGAAGAGACCGCGGACGATCAGCCAGATGCCGAGGATCCACGTCAGTGTCTTCGCGGCCATCCCCGGGTGGACGATCGCGAAGAACGCCGCGAGCAGCGCGATGACGCCGAGCACCACCAGCCAGATGCGGTTGCCCTTCGACTCCGGCTGGAAGGCCTGCACGATCGACCCGATGCCGTCCGCCAGGGCCCAGATACCCCACAGCACTGCGAGCGCGATGGCCGTTTCGATCGGCCAGACGATCGCGAGAATCCCGAAGACGATGCCGATCGCCCCGCGGACGAGCAGCATCTTCCAGCCGAGTGTGAGCCAGTCCCGATCCATGGCAGACCTCCTTGAGCTCCCAGGCCACTCAAGCTTCATGGTCACCCGACTCACCCGAATACACAACGGGTGCACGTCATCACTCGCAGCCGCGGGCAACCATCCGAGCGGAGTTCGGCCGGCTACGGGCCGTTCGCTGTGATGCAGCTCGGGAACGGCACGTCGCTGGACTTCGCGGACAGCCGCGGGCACTACTCCGAGGCGCGGCGGAGAGCCTCGGACAGACGCTCGGCGGCAGCCATCACGGCGGGGGCGTGCATCCGTCCGGGCTGGCGGGACAACCGCTCGATCGGGCCGGAGACGGACACCGCCGCGATCACCTTGCCGGACGGGGAACGCACCGGAGCGGAGACCGATGCGACACCCTGCTCGCGTTCGCCGACCGAGTGGGCCCAGCCGCGGCGCCGTACACCGGCCAGGGCGGCCGCGTTGAAGGTGGCGTTGTGCAGACCGCGGTGCATCCGCTCCGGGTCCTCCCAGGCGAGCAGGATCTGGGCCGCGGAGCCGGCCGCCATGGTCAGCTGGCTGCCGACCGGTACGGTGTCCCGCAGGCCGGACGGACGCTCGGCGGCCGCGACGCACACCCGGTACTCACCCTGGCGGCGGAACAACTGCGCCGACTCACCCGTGATGTCCCGCAGGCGCGCCAGCACCGGGCCGGCGGTCGCGAGCAGCCGGTCCTCACCGGCGGCCGAGGCCAACTCGCTGAGCCGCGGGCCGAGCACGAACCGGCCCTGCATGTCGCGCCCGACCAGCCGGTGGTGCTCCAGCGCCACCGCCAGCCGGTGTGCCGTCGGACGGGCCAGCCCCGTGGCCGCCACCAGGCCGGCCAGGGTCGCCGGCCCGGACTCGAGGGCGGACAGAACGAGGGCTGCTTTGTCGAGAACGCCGACTCCGCTAGAGTTGTCCATGAGACGATATTGCCGTCTCGAATCGTGGAACGCAAGTCGCTTCCGTGACCCAATCGAGAGCACTGTGAGCCAAGCAGCACCTCACCAGACACCTCGACCGGGGCGGTGGGGTTGGGAAAAGTATCCAAGGAGGAGAAGTCTGATGGGTAGGACGTTGTCGGAAAAGGTCTGGGATGCGCACGTCGTGCGCCATGCCGACGGGGAACCCGACCTCCTCTACATCGACCTCCACCTGGTGCACGAGGTGACCAGTCCGCAGGCGTTCGACGGCCTCCGGCTGGGTGGCCGTCAGGTCCGGCGCCCGGACCTGACCATCGCCACCGAGGACCACAACGTCCCGACGTTCGACGTGGACAAGCCGATCGCCGACCCGGTGTCGCGCACCCAGGTCGACACCCTGCGCAAGAACGCCGAGGAGTTCGGCATCCGGATCCACACCCTCGGCGACCCGGACCAGGGCGTCGTCCACGTGATCGGCCCGCAGCTCGGACTGACCCAGCCCGGCATGACCGTGGTCTGCGGTGACAGCCACACGAGCACGCACGGTGCGTTCGGGGCGATTGCCTTCGGCATCGGCACCAGCGAGGTCGAGCACGTGCTGGCCACCCAGACGCTGATGCAGGCGCGGCCGAAGACGATGGCCGTGACGGTCGACGGCGTACTGCCCGACGGCGTCTCGGCCAAGGACCTGGTGCTGGCGCTGATCGCGAAGGTCGGAACCGGCGGCGGCCAGGGCTACATCGTCGAGTACCGCGGCGAGGCGATCCGCGCGCTGAGCATGGAAGCCCGGATGACGATCTGCAACATGTCGATCGAGTGGGGCGCGAAGGCCGGCATGATCGCGCCGGACGAGACCACGTTCGCGTACCTGCAGGACAAGCCGCACGCGCCGCAGGGCGTCGACTGGGAAGCCGCGGTCGAGTACTGGAAGAGCCTGGCCACCGACGCGGACGCGACCTTCGACCGCGAGGTGGTCCTGCGCGCCGAGGACATCACGCCGTTCGTCACCTGGGGCACCAACCCCGGTCAGGGCATCCCGCTGTCGGAGTCCGTCCCGTCGCCGGACGACTTCGGCAACGAGAACGACAAGCGCGCCGCCGAGCGGGCGCTGGAGTACATGGGCCTGACCGCCGGTACGCCGATGCGCGAGATCCACGTGGACACAGTGTTCCTGGGCTCCTGCACCAACGGCCGGATCGAGGACCTGCGTGCCGCGGCCGGGGTGCTGGCCGGCCGGAAGGTTGCCGAGGGCACCCGGATGCTCGTGGTCCCGGGATCGGGCCGGGTCCGGCTGCAGGCCGAGGCCGAGGGCCTCGACGCGATCTTCACCGACGCCGGCGCCGAATGGCGTGGGGCCGGATGCTCGATGTGCCTGGGCATGAACCCGGACCAGTTGGCCCCGGGAGAGCGCAGCGCCTCCACCTCGAACCGGAACTTCGAAGGCCGTCAGGGCAAGGGCGGCCGGACGCACCTGGTGTCCCCGCTGGTTGCCGCCGCGACCGCTGTCACCGGGACCCTCGCGGCCCCGGTGGACCTGCCGCCGGTTGACGTCGCCGTACCCGAGAACGTCTGAGGAGCAGCAGAATATGGAAGCCTTCACCCAGCACATCGGTACGGCGGCCCCGCTGCGCCGCAGCAACGTCGACACCGATCAGATCATCCCGGCCGTCTACCTCAAGCGGGTCACCCGGACCGGCTTCGAGGACGGGCTGTTCGCGGCCTGGCGCAACGATCCCGAGTTCGTCCTGAACCAGCCCGAGTACGGCGGTGTCTCGGTGCTCGTGGCCGGACCGGACTTCGGCACCGGATCGTCGCGGGAGCACGCGGTCTGGGCCCTGCTCGACTACGGGTTCCGCGTCGTCGTGTCGTCGCGGTTCGGCGACATCTTCCGTGGCAACTCGGGCAAGGCCGGGCTGCTCGCGGCCCTGGTCGAGCAGGACGTCGTGGAGCGGCTGTGGACCACGATCGAATCCGACCCGGGCACCAAGGTGACCGTCGACCTGGAGCACAAGACGATCTCCGCCGGTGACGTCTCGGCGCCGTTCGAGATCGACGACTACACCCGCTACCGGTTGCTGAACGGTCTCGACGACGTCGGAATCACCTTGTCCCACGAGGCCGACATCGCCGCGTACGAGGCGACCCGGCCCGCCTTCAAGCCGGCCACGTTGCCGGCGAAGGCCTGACGTAGCGCAGAGTTCTCGCCGCCGTAACGTCCGGACGTCCGGCGGCGATAACTCTGGTGTTACCCTGGCGTGGTTGTCAGAACAAGGCTTGCGAGACCGAGGAGGTGAGGCGCTCATGAGTAGCGACCCCTCCAGACATACGGGTCTCGCTCGACCTTGAGAGGCGGAATCCTCTGGTAGTTGCGGCTTGAGTGCCGTGGGGGTCGGGCAGACGCGTGCCCATCACTCACTTGCCTCACCGCACCTGGAGGACTCATGTCCGACCTGCGCCTGCGCACGCTGCGCGCCTTCGGCCGCACCCCGTCACTTCGCACTACCGCCCGCAAGCATGCCGCTGCTCCTGTCGTCGAGCCGGCCGAGAGGCCGCGCGAGCTGCCGAAGCCCAAGGGACACAGCGTTGTCGACAGTGCGATCTACTGCGACGGCCGCCGGGTCGCGTCGCCGGGTTCGCTGGCTGAGACCTATCGCGTGCTGCACAAGGCGCCCAAGAGCCTGGCCTGGATCGGCCTGTACCGGCCGGACCGGCGCGAACTCGCGTCGCTGGCCCAGGAGTTCGACTTGCACGAGTTGGCCATCGAGGACGCCATCCAGGCCCATCAGCGGCCGAAGTTGGAGCGCTACGGCGACACGTTGTTCGTCGTCCTGAAGGCCGCCCGCTACCGGGACGCGACCGAGGAGGTCGAGTTCGGCGAGGTGCACGTGTTCGTCGGCCCGGACTTCGTGGTGACGGTCCGGCATGCCGAGGCGCCCAACCTGGCCGCGGTACGGCGCCGGGTCGAACGCGACCCCGAGTTGCTGGACCGCGGCACCGAAGCGGTGCTCTACGCGATCATGGACAAGGTCGTCGACGGGTACGCGCCGGTGGTCGCCGGCCTGGAGAACGACATCGACGAGATCGAGACCGAGGTGTTCCGCGGCGACCCGAAGGTGTCGCGGCGCATCTACGAACTGTCCCGTGAGGTGATCGAGTTCCAGCGCGCGACCCGGCCGTTGGTCGCGATTCTCGAGGCGTTGCGCGGCGGATTCGAGAAGTACGGCATCGACGAGGAACTGCAGCGTTCGCTGCGCGATGTGGCCGACCACGTGACCGAGGTGGTGGAGAAGGTCGACGGCTTCCGCGAACTGCTGCGCGACATCCTGACCGTGAACGCGACCCTGGTGGCCCAGCAGCAGAACGAGGAGATGAAGAGCCTCGCGATCGCCAGCAGCGAGCAGAACGAAGAGGTGAAGCGGATCTCCGCCTGGGCGGCGATCCTGTTCGCACCGACGCTGATCGGGACCGTCTACGGGATGAACTTCGACAGCATGCCCGAGCTGCACTGGCAGTTCGGATACCCGTTCGCGATCGGCCTGATGGCGTTGGTCTGTGGGGGTCTGCACCAGATCTTCAAGCGCCGCGGCTGGTTGTAGACCCGGCTTCCACCCGGTCACGCAGGGCATCGGATCGTTGCTCAGCAGGGATTCTGAGGGCCCTGAAGGGCCGGATCGGGCCAAATTGTGGCACGAATCGCCCAAAACAAGCCGAATTGCCGCGTTGGTGTTTGTGAACTGGCACTGGAGTCCATAACGTTCACGTGAGATCGAGCGCTGTGCTCGACGCCTAGTGTTCACGGAGGGAAGCAGTGAACAAGAGCCAGTTGGTCGAAGCGCTCGCAGTGCACTTCGACGGAAACCGCCGCCAAGCCCAGCACGCACTGGAATCGGTGATCGACACCGTGGAGCGCGAGCTGACCAAGAAGGGTGGCAAGGTCGCCATCACCGGGTTCGGTGCCTTCGAGGCCATCGAGCGTGGCGCGCGCATCGTGCGCAACCCGCGGACCGGCGAGACCAAGCGTGCCAAGAAGACCGTGGTTCCGAAGTTCCGCGCGGGTGCGGAGCTGAAGGCCGTTGTCTCCGGTGCGAAGAAGCTGCCGAAGCTCGTCGTGCCGAAGCCGGCCGCGACCGCCACCAAGGCGGCCGCCCCGGCGAAGAAGGCCGCTCCGGCCAAGGCCGCGGCGACCAAGACCGCCGCCAAGAGGGCGACGGCCACCAAGACGGTTGCCAAGAAGGCGCCGGCGAAGACCGTTGCCAAGAAGGCCCCGGCCAAGGCCGTCGCCAAGAAGGCTCCGGTGAAGAAGGCGACCGTTGCCAAGAAGGCGCCGGCCAAGAAGGCCCCCGCCAAGAAGGCTCCGGCGAAGCGCGCATCGTCTCGCTGACCTTCAGCACTGCAGCACCGCAGTACGCACTACAGCGAAGGCCGGTCACCCCACTCCAGGGGCGACCGGCCTTCGCCGTGTGCACAGTGCCGTGTGCCCTGTGCCCAGTGCCGTGGGCCCTGTGCCGTGTGCCCAGTGCCGTGGGCGGGTGCCTGCGGCAACCTTTTACAGCACGGTGCCGAAATCGACCCTGGTCACGCTGAGATCCGCCCCGGAGCCGGTGGTTTCGATCCGGACCCGCTGACCGACGCGGAGGTGGCGGACCGGAGTGTCCGCGACGGCGTGCACGGTGAAGGGCAGCTCGATCCCGGTGTCGGTCAGCACCGCGCCGGAGAACGTCTCGGTGTCATAGCGGCTCACTGTTGCTTGCATTTCAGCAGGCTAGACCCTCGGTCCCGGTGGCGGCGCCGAGCACGAGTGACATCACGTCCGCGGTCGCTTCACCGACGCCCAGTTGTACGGCGTGGGCCAGATCGGCTGCCGTGTCGACGTCGCGGCGTACCGACTCGATGCCGGTCAACTCGATCGGCATCGCCCCGGATGCTTGGTGGGCTAGTGCGGAACCCACGCCGAACCGCGGATCCAGCGCGACCCCGGGCTGTGCCGCGAGGAGCGTCGTACCGGTGCCGGGAAGGTCGATGACGAATGATCGCGGTGCCACACAGGCAGCCAGTACTGCGGTCAGCTCGGCGGGCCGCAACGCGGGCAGATCCGCGGAGAGGGCAACGACCCCGTGCCCTGGGAGCTCTGCGGCGGCGACAGTGGCGCCATGCAGCAACGCTTCGTTGAGGCCTGCGGCCGGGAGGTCCGGCACCACCCGCGCGCCCACGGCAGTGACGTCCCGGGACACCACCGGATCGTCGGTCACGACCAGGACGGCATGGACCAGGGGAGAGGCGAGGGCGGCCGCAGTAGTGTCGACGGCGAAGGCGCGCGCGAGCTCCGGACGGTGCTGCGGGTAGGCGGCAGCGAGCCGGCTCTTCGCGATCGCCGTACGCTTCACCGGGATCACCAGGGTCCAGGGAGCGACCTGTAGGTCTGCCATCAGGCAGGATTCTCCCATGACGGATGGCAGGCACGAGCACCAGGAGGCAGCAGTGGACGGGCAGCGGAAAGATCCCCGGCCACCCCGGGGCTTCTGGTTCGGCCTGATCGTCGTGATCGTGAAGCCGTTCATGCTGGTGTTCACCAAGTGCACGTTCACCGGGCGGGAGAACATGCCCCGCTCCGGCGGCGTGGTCTACGTGCCGAATCACATCTCGCATTTCGACCCGGTCGTGCTCGGGTACTTCATCTGGGAGTGCCGCCGGATCCCGCGGTTCCTGGGCAAGGCGTCGCTGTTCAAGCTGCCGGTTCTCGGCCGGATCATCACCAGTGCCGGGCAGATCCCGGTCTACCGGGACTCCACCCAGGCCGCGGACGCGTTCCGGGATGCGGTCGCCGCGGTCGAGCGGGGCGAGTGCGTCGGTGTCTACCCGGAGGGCACGATCACCCGCGACCCCGAGATGTGGCCGATGACCGGCAAGACCGGCGCCGCCCGGATCGCCTTGATGACCGGCTGTCCGGTGGTCCCGATCGCCAACTGGGGCGCCCAGGAGGTCATCAAGTCCTACACCGGCCGTACCGTGCGGATCCGGCTGCTGCCGCGCAAGAAGCTGCTGGTGCGGGCCGGCAAGCCGGTCGACCTGAGCGCGTTCCAGGGCAAGCCGATCACCAACTCGCTGTTGCACGAGGCAACCGAGGTGATCATGGCCGAGGTCGCTGCCACGCTGGGCGAGTTGCGCGGCGAGACCCCGCCGAAGGAGCTCTACGACCTGCGCAAGGCCCGTGCGGCCGACGATGGTGAGGAGACGGCATGACGAAGGTGGCGGTGTTCGGAGCCGGATCCTGGGGTACGGCGTTCGCCACGGTGCTGGCCAACGCGGGGAACCAGGTGTCCATCTGGGGCCGGCGTGAGTCCCTGTGCGACGTGATCAACACCCAGCACGAGAACACCGACTACCTGCCCGGGTTGCGACTCCCGGACACGATCACCGCGACCCACGATCCGGCCGCGGCTGCCGACGGTGCGGAGGCCGTCGTTCTGGCGGTCCCGAGTCAGTCGTTGCGTGAGAACCTGAAGGACTGGGCCGACGTCCTGCCGAACGCCGTACCCCTGGTCAGCCTGATGAAGGGCGTCGAGGTCGGCACGACCAAGCGGATGAGCGAGGTGATCGCGGAGGTCACCGGCGCCGGACCGGAGCGGATCGCTGTGGTGTCGGGGCCCAACCTGGCGCGGGAGATCGCCGAAGGACAACCGGCCGCGTCGGTGGTCGCGTGCGCTGACGAGGGAACTGCGACACGGCTGCAGAAGCTGTGCCATTCGCCGACGTTCCGCCCGTACACGAACAACGACGTGATCGGCTGCGAGCTCGGGGGCGCGACCAAGAACGTGATCGCCCTGGCCGTCGGGATGGCGGTCGGCCTCGGCTTCGGCGACAACGCCAGGGCCTCGGTCATCACCCGCGGTCTGGTCGAGACAGCCCGCCTGGGTACGGCGCTCGGCGCGCAGGAGCACACGTTCTCCGGACTGGCCGGCTTGGGTGACCTGGTCGCGACCTGCTCGTCACCGCTGTCGCGGAACCGGACCTTCGGAGAGAAGCTCGGCAAGGGCATGAGTGTGGCCGAGATCGCCGGCGCCACTCGCCAGGTCGCCGAGGGTGTGAAGTCCTGTTCGTCGATCAGCGACCTGGCTCACCACCACGATGTCGAGATGCCGATCGCCGAACACGTCACCAAGGTCGTCGCCGGCGAGATGACTCCCAAGGACATGCTGTTCAGCCTCGTGTCCCGCTCGGCCAAGTCGGAGCGGTGGGGATGATCCCTTCCGCCTTCGCCCAGGCCACGGTCGATCGCGAGGGTGAGGCGGGGGCAGCCTGGCTGGCCGAACTCCCCGCACTCGTCGACGACCTGATGGCGCGGTGGGACTGCGTTCGGGACGGCGAGGTGACGCACGGCCAGGTCGGGGTGATCGTTCCGGTCCTTCACGCGTCTGGACCGGCCGTGCTCAAAGTGTCGTTCCCGCACCCGGGCAACGTGCACGAACCGGACGCGTACGCGGCGTGGGGCGGCCGTGGCGCGGTCCTGTTGTACGAGCGCGACGACGCTTCCTTCGCGATGCTGCTCGAGCGTGCGAAGTCCTCGACCCTGGGCCAGCTCGCCGACGGCGACGAGATCGCGTCCGTGTCGGGACAGCTCAGTCGCCGCCTGTCCATCCCGGCGCCCTCCGGGCTACCGCGGCTTGCCGATCAGGCCGAGGGCTGGGCCGCCGAGCTGCGCCAGGATGCCGCGGATTGCCCTGGTGCGCTGCCCGTCGCGGTGGTGGACTCCGCGCTGGCGGTCATCGACGAACTGGGCCGGCACCAGCCGGAGCTCGTCGTGCACGGCGACTTCCACGGCCGCAACATCCTGCGTGGGAATCGCGAACCGTGGCTGGCCGTCGATCCCAAGGGGTACGTCGGGGATCCGGCGTACGACGGTGCGACCTTGCTCAAGCCTCGTGCCTTGGCCCTGATGGAGTCCGACGACCTGATGAAGGCGCTGTTGCACGAGCTCGACGTCTTCGCCGAAGCGGCAGAACTCGATCGCGAGCGCGTCCGGAGATGGGCGCACCTGCAGGTCGTGCAGGCCGCCTTCCACGGCAGGCGCCACGGGTTCGGGCGGGCGCGGGGCGGACCGCTCCTCGACCGGCTCCTCGCCGTGGTGGATCACTGGGCCGTCAGCTGGTGCTGAAGGACGAGGGTTGCGGCGCCGCGCAGCGCGGCATCCTGACCTGACTGGCTGGTGACCACGTGCAGGTCGGTGGTGGCCAGGGGCAACGATCTGGCGTAGATCGCTTCGCGGATGCCGGCCAGCAGGCTGTCGCCGGCCTGGGACAGTGAGCCGCCGATGACGATCACCGACGGGTTGAGCAGGCTGACGGCCGCGGCGAGGACGGAGCCGATCTCCCGTCCCGCCTGGCGGACCGCTGCGGTTGCGGCGGTGTTGCCGGCGCGGACGAGGTCGACGATGTCGTGACTGCCACCGACGTTCAGCTGGGCGGCGATGGCCGCGGCCGACGCGACCGCCTCCAGGCAGCCGGTATTGCCACAGCGGCACAGCTCGGAGCGACCTGGTGCCCGGATGTGGCCGATGTCGCCGGCCGCGCCCTGTGCGCCACGATGCAAGCGGCCGCCGCTGATCACGCCGGCGCCGATGCCGGTGGCGACCTTGACGAACAGGAGGTGCTCCACGTCGGCGTACTCGGTCGCGTGCTCGCCGAGGGCCATGATGTTCACGTCGTTGTCGACCAGAACCGGCGCTTTCAGCTCGTGTTCGAGTCGGCCGACCACGTCGTAGGAGTCCCAGCCCGGCATGATCGGCGGATGGTTCGGACGGCCGGTGCTGTGCTCGACCGGTCCGGGCAGTCCGACTCCCGTGCCGGCAAGGTCCTTGACCGAACGGCGCGCGGCCTTCAGCAGCGAACGTCCGGTCTGTCCGATCGCGGTCAGGACCACCTCGGGGCCTTCGGCGATGTTGAGCGGCGTGGTCGAGCGATCGAGGATCTCGCCGGTGAGGTCGGTCAGGGCGACGGACAGATGCGTGGCGCCGACGTCCGCGGCCAGGATCAGCCGCGCGGCCGGGTTGAACCGGAAGCGCGCCGGCGGCCGGCCACCGGTCGACGCTGCCTCACCGGACGGTACGACGAGTCCGGCCGCGAGCAACTCCTCGATCCGGCCGGTCACCGTGGACCGGGCCAGGCCGCTGAGGTCGATGAGTTCGGCGCGGGTCCGGGGCTGCCCGTCCAGGAGCAACCGCAGCACGGCACCGGTGCCCGCCGTACCCAGATCGCTCATCGCAGCACTTCCGTCGTTGGACCGATGGACTTTTGCTTGACAGGGTTCAAAAGTGTCACATAGCGTCCTTCGACGTGTCCACCAGTGCGCGCAAGCTCCGGGTCGGGATCGTCGGCGGCGGCTTCATGGGCCGCGTTCACGGCAGGTCGGCCCTGGTGGCCGGAGCCCAGGTGGTCGGTGCGATCGGTTCCAGCCCCGCTCGGGCGGAGGCGGCGGCCGAGGCGACCGGTGCCGAGCGCGGCTTCGCGACCCTGGACGAACTGCTTGCCGCCGACATCGATGTCGTCCACGTCTGTACGCCGAACAACACCCACCTCCCGGTGACGCTGCAGGCGCTCGAGGCCGGTAAGCACGTGATCTGCGAGAAGCCGCTGGCGACCTCGGCGCAGGACGCGGCCGGTCTGCATGCCGCCGCGATCGACGCCGAGCGCGTCGGGGCCGTGCCGTTCGTCTACCGGTACCACCCGATGGTCCGCGAGCTCCGGACCCGGATCGCTGCCGGCGAGGCCGGACTGATCACCAGCCTGCACGGGTCGTACCTGCAGGACTGGCTGGCCGGTGTGGACGACCAGAACTGGCGAGTGGACGACCAGACCGGCGGACCGTCGCGGACGTTCGCCGACATCGGGTCGCACTGGTGCGACCTGACCGAGTTCGTCACCGGTGACCGGATCGCGGCCATCAGCGCGCAGCTACGGACCGTCCGCGGCGAGCGTGGCGGCGTACAGGTGCGCACGGAGGATCTGGCGACCGCGCAGTTCCGCACCGAGGCCGGAGTGGTCGGCACCATCGTCGTCAGCCAGGTCGCCGCCGGCCGGAAGAACCGCCTGTACCTGGAGGTCTCGGGGACGGAGTCGAGCTTCGGCTTCGACCAGGAGGACCCGGATCGCCTCTGGGTCGGCCGTCGTGCCGCCTCGCAGCTGCTGACGCGGGACCCGGAGACGCTCAGCCCGCCCGCGGCGCGCGTGAACCGGCTGCCGGCCGGGCATGCGCAGGGGTACCAGGACGCGTTCGACTCGTTCGTTGCCGACAGCTATGCCGCCGTACTGGGTGATCGCCCGGACGGTCTGCCCGATTTCGCCGCCGGAGCGCGGTCCGCCCGGCTGGTCGACGCCGTACTGCGGTCGGCCGCGGACGACAGCGCCTGGACCACCGTCGAGAACTCTTAATCGCTGAGGAGTCAGTCAGATGCCACGTCCGATCACCTTGTTCACCGGTCAGTGGGCCGACCTGCCGTTCGAGGAGGTCTGTCAGTTCGCCTCCGAGGCCGGGTACGACGGCGTCGAGATCGCCTGCTCGGGTGATCACTTCGACGTCCAGCAGGCCGTCGACGACGACTCGTACGTCCAGGGCCGCAAGGACATCCTGGCCAAGTACAACCTGCAGGTGTTCGCGATCTCGAACCACCTGGTCGGCCAGGCCGTTTGCGACAACCCGATCGACTTCCGGCACCAGGCGATCGTGCCGTCGCGGATCTGGGGCGACGGCGATGCCGAAGGCGTCCGGCAGCGCGCCGCCGAGGACCTGAAGAACACCGCGCGGGCGGCGGCCAAGCTCGGCGTGAAGACGGTGATCGGCTTCACCGGGTCGTCGATCTGGCAGTACGTCGCGATGTTCCCGCCGGTGCCGGCCGAGCGGATCGAGGCCGGCTACAAGGACTTCGCCGACCGGTGGAACCCGATCCTCGACGTCTTCGACGAGGAGGGTGTGCGGTTCGCGCACGAGGTGCACCCGTCGGAGATCGCGTACGACTACTGGACCACCACGCTGACGCTCGAGGCGATCGGGCACCGTGAGGCGTTCGGCCTGAACTGGGATCCGTCACACATGGTGTGGCAGGACATCGACCCGGTCGCGTTCCTGTGGGACTTCAAGGACCGGATCTACCACGTCGACTGCAAGGACACCCGGATGCGGGTCGGCGGCGGCCGCAACGGCCGGCTCGGTTCGCACCTGCCGTGGGGCGACCCGCGCCGCGGCTGGGACTTCTACTCCACCGGCCACGGCGACGTGCAGTGGGAGGACTGCTTCCGGGTCCTGAACTCGATCGGCTACGACGGTCCGATCTCGGTCGAGTGGGAGGACGCCGGCATGGAGCGCAAGGTCGGCGCCGCCGAGGCGGTCAACGTCATCCGCAACCTCGCCTTCGACAAGCCCGAGGCGGCCTTCGACGCCGCTTTCGCCACCGACAAGTAGCCGCTCGGACAGATAGGGGTCAGGAGCTTGGTGACAGCCGGCTGATCGGCTGTACCAAGCTTCTGGCCGGCGCCTCAAGCCAGGCGGCGACGGATCAGCTGGTCGAGGCGTTGCCAGGCGGGCGACGAGGCGTTGACCGTGTTCTGGAGGAGCTGGGGCAGGTTGGGGTCGATCGCCTGGCCGGGCAGGTCCGTGCCGTAGCGCTCGATGCTGGCCGCCACGATCCGGTCGGCGAGCTCGACCAGGACCGGGTCGTCGGGTTGCAGCTCGCGAGCGCGGTCGTAGTCGAGGTAGAGCTCTCGCAGCGCCGGCTCGGCCAGAGCGCCGGCCTGGTCCCTGAAGAGCTCGTCCCCGGTGTCCGGGTAGGTGGCGAACACGATGATCCACAGATCGCGCTCCATCGCCACCCACTGCTCACTGAAGCCCAGCTCGGCCAGACCCCGCAGATGGACGTCGACCTCGGCCGGGAGCAGCTGTACGTCGCCCGAGGCAAGCTCGCGCAAGCGCTGCTGAGTGGCTTGCAGGCCACGAATCCGATCGGTCAGATCGTCGTCGATCTGCTGCAGGGCCGCGGCGAACTCCTGCCCCGAACCGAGGTTCCGGATTCTCGCCAGCGGAACACCAGCCTCGGCGAGGGTCCGGATCCGGATCAGGTCGACCACCGCCTCCGCGCCGTACCGCCGGTAGCCGGAGGCGTCGCGTTCGGGCTCGGGCAGCAGGCCCTTGGCGTGGTAGACGCGGACGGTCTTGGTCGACACCCCGACGTACTTGGCCAGCTGTCCGATCGTGAGCACAGGGCCATTGTTGACCTTGCCCCTGGGGCAAGGTCGCATCATCGATGCATGACTGACTGGGACACCCTGCGCGCGCTCGCCGACGAGGGGAACGAGAAGGCGATGGACCGGCTCGCCGATCTGGCCGACGAGCGGTCCGATCTGGACGCTCTGAACGGGTTGCTGGACGAGGGGAACGAGCGGGCGGGGGAGCACCTCACCCGGCGTGCGGCTGCCGCCAAGGATCTGCTGGAGCTGCAGCGGATCAGCGACGCCGGCTATGCGGAAGCGGGCGAGGTCCTCGACCGGTTGCTCAGCTAGGCGCGGACGCGGGGTTTGGTGCGGAGGACCGGGGCGAAGACGGCCAGGGCGACGGTCAGGACGGTGACGACCATGAAGGAGACGGTCAGGTTGCTGGCCTGGGCGATGCCGCCGATGATCGACGGCGCGACGAGCCCGGACGCGTACGTGATGGTGGCGACCCCGGCGATCGCCTGACTCGCGTTGGCGTCGGTCCTGCCGGCCGCGGCGAATGCGAGCGGTACGACGACCGCGATCCCGATCCCGATCAGCCCGAACCCCAGCATCGCGACGGCCGCGTGAGGTGCGACCACGACCAGTACGCCGCCCGCCGTCGCGATCACGCCACTCCAGCGAACGGTCCGTACGGCGCCGAAACGGTCGACCACCGCGTCACCGGTCAGCCGGGCGATCGCCATCGTCAAGGCGAAGCCCGTCGTCGCACCCGCGGCGACTCCGGCCGTGCTGTCGAGGATGTCGCGCAGGTAGACCGCCGACCAGTCCAGGCTCGCGCCCTCCGCGAACACCGCGCAGAACCCGACCGCACCGATCAGCAACGCCGAGCGCGGCGGCAGCGCGAACCGCGCCGGCGGCTCCTCGTCCTCGTCCGGATGAATGTTCAGCACGAACTGACACGCCACAGCCCCGACCACGGTCAGGAAGATGGCCGCAGCCACATGATGGACCTGGGCACTGAGCTCCGCATGCGCCGCGACGGTGCCGACCGCGGCCCCGAACAGCGCGCCGAGACTCCACATCCCGTGCAGGCCGGACATGATCGATTTGTTCAGCCGATGCTCCACCTCGACTCCGAGAGCGTTCATCGCCACATCGGCCATGCCCGACGTCCCGCCGTACACGAACAGGGCGGCGCACAGCATCAGCAGGTTCGGTGCGAACGACGGCAGCATCAGCGAGAGCGTCCACAACGCCAGCAGACCGCGCAGGGCGCTCCGTGTCCCGAAGCGGTGGGTGACCCGGGCGGCGAGCGGCATCATCAATGCCGCACCCAGTGCGGGAAACGCGAGCGCGATGCCGAGCTGTCCGGCAGACAAGCCGGAGTGTTCCTGGATCCAGGGCACGCGGGTCGCGAACGAGCCCGTCACCGAGCCGTGCACGCAGAAGACCGCGGCCACGGCATACCGCGACCGCCTGACCAGCGTGGTGTCGTCAGTCACAAGCGAACAGACAATCTGTTTGAACGATCAGGCGGATGGTAGATTTCCGCGCGTGAGGAGCGCAGAACGGCATCAAGTGATCGTAGAACGACTTCGGGGCGTTGACCGAGTGTCCGTCCAGGAACTGGTCGAGGCCACCGAGTCGTCGGACATGACGATCCGCCGCGACCTCGACTTCCTGGCCGCCCAGGGCGTTCTCAAGCGCGTCCACGGTGGTGCGGTCCCGGCCATGGGCTCGGGTGTCGAGCCGCCGTACTCGCTGCGGGCGCAGGCTGCCGTCGCCGCGAAGCGTGCGATCGCGCGCTTCGCGGTCGAGCACATCCACGACGGCGAGACGATCGTCCTCGACAGCGGTACGACGGCGCTCGAGGTGGCCAAGCTTCTGCACGATCGCGCGGTGACCGTCATGCCGCTCTCGCTCCACGTCGCGCACGAGCTGGCGGATGCGCCACGGATCAGGCTGCTGATGCCAGGGGGAGAGGCGCGTCGAGGCGAGCTTGCTCTGGTTGGTCCGCTGACGCTCGCGTCGCTGCGGGCGTTGCGTTTCGACCTGGCCGTGTTGAGCCCCTGCGCGTTCAGCCTCGACGCCGGACTGACTGCGTTCGACCTGGGCGACGCCGAGGTCAAGCAGGAGGCGATGGCCGTCGCCGCTCGGTCGATGGTGCTGGCCGACGGTGCGAAGTGGGATCGCGCCGCCTTGGCCTACGTCTGTCCGGCCGACTACCCAGACCTGATCATCACCGACCCGACCGCGCCCGAGGACCAGCGCACGCTGCTGGCCCAACGCGGCGTACTGGTCGAGGTTGCCGCTTTGGAGGACGCTTCTTGACCGCCACCGATCTGCGTTCGCAGACCGCACCGCCAAGAGCCGCCCGCGTCGCCACCTGGCTGTACTTCGGCCTGAACGGGTTCGCCGTCGGTATGTGGGTCGTGCACATCCCCAACATCGAGCACGCCACCGGCATCTCGCACAGCACGCTCGGGCTTCTGCTGCTGGTCCTCGGCGGCGCCGCCTTCACCGGCATGCAGGTGGCCGGCCCGCTGGTGGACCGCCTCGGCCAGCGACGGCTGGTGCCCGCGGCCGGCGTACTGCTCGGCATCGCCCTCGCCGGTCCTGGCCTCGCGACGAATTGGTGGACGCTGGGCCTGACGCTGATTCTCATCGGCTTCGGCAACGGCTCGATCGACGTCGGGATGAACGCCCAGGCGGTCGTGGTGGAACGTGGCTACCCGCGCCCGATCATGGCCGCCTTCCACGCGATGTGGTCGATCGGCGGCGCCATCGCAGCGCTGATCGGTGCCGCCACGCTGCGAGCCGGCGTACCGACCGAGGTCACCCTCGGCCTGGCCGGCGCGCTGTGCATCGTCATCGCCCTCGCCGCCAGCCGGTACTTGATCGAGGCAACCACTGACGAGGCCGACGAGCCGGCGCAGGAGCGGGCGAAACCGCCCGGCAAGCTGGTCTGGGCGCTCGGCGGGCTCGCGTTCGGCCTCATGCTCGCGGAGGGTGTGGCCAACGACTGGGCCGCGCTGCACTTCCGCGACATCCTCGGTACGTCGGTCAGTACGGCGGCCTACGCGTACGGCGCCTTCGCGGTGGCGATGACCGTCGGCCGGTTCCTCACCGACCGGGTCGCCGCGGTGGTCGGACCGGCGGCGATCGTGAGGTGGGGTGCCGCGATGGCCGCGGTCGGTCTGACGATCGTGATCGTCGTACCGTGGGTGCCCGTCGCGCTCGTCGGCTGGGCGTTGTTCGGCCTCGGCCTGGCCGGCGGCGTACCACAACTCTTCACCGCCGCCGGCAACCTCGACCCCCGCGCCGCCGGCGCCCTGATGGCACGCGTCGTCGGACTCGGGTACGTCGGTCTGCTCGCGGGCCCGGCGCTGATCGGTGGGCTCGCGCACTGGATGCCGCTGAACCTCGCGTTCATCCTCCCGCTGGTGCTCTGCGTGCTGACGTTCCTCGGCGGGCCGGTGCTCAAATCGCGGTCTTGAGCGCGTGTTCCAGGTCGGCCCAGAGGTCGGCGGGATGCTCGATCCCGACGGCCAGCCGGATCAGGTCCACCGGGATCGTCTCGACCTCCATCGCCCAGCGGCGACGGCGTTCCAGCATCGACTCGACACCGCCGAGACTGGTCGCGTGAACCCATAGTTCGGTGCTCTCACAGACCCGCTGGGCGTACTCACCATCGCCGCCGAGTTCGATGGAAAGGATCGCGCCGAAGCCGGACATCTGCGCGGCGGCACGGGCGTGGCCCGGGTCATCCGGTAGGCCCGGGTACCGCACGCGGCTCACGCGTGGGTGCTGCAGGAGACGCTCGGCCACGAACGCGGCATTGGACTGGGCACGCTCGAGCCGCAGTGCAAGGGTCCGCAGGCCGCGGAGGCCCAGCCAGGCCTCCATTGGCCCGGGGATCGCGCCGCTGCCGCGACGGCGGAGCTCGATCGCGTCCCACAGCTCCTCGTCGGCGGTGATGACGGCGCCGAGGATGACGTCGGAGTGGCCGGCGATGAACTTGGTTGCCGAGTGCATCACGACGTCAGCGCCGAGTTTGAGCGGCTGCTGCAGCAGCGGGGTCGCAAACGTGTTGTCGACGACAACGGTTGCGCCGGCGTCGCGACCAGCGGCTGAGAGCGCAGGAATGTCCGCGACCTCCATGGCGGGGTTGGTCGGTGACTCGATCCACAACATGTCGGCGCCTGCGACCGCTTCGATCACGGCGTCGGTGTCCGCGATGTTCACCTTGTCCACGCGCAGGCGGCCGGATGCCGCGTGCTGGTCGAGGAGAGCGAGGACACCGGAGTACGCGTGCTGTGGTGCGACGATCCGGCCACCGACGGGGACGAGATCACAGACCGCGGCGACCGCTGCCATCCCGGAGGCGAAGGTCAGTCCACGACCGCCTTCGAGCGCGCCGAGGGTCTCCTCGAGTGCGGTCCACGCGTCGTTGCCGAACCGTCCGTAGCCGCGGTCGCCGCCCGCGACGTACGTCGAGCTGAACACCGGCGAGTCGCCGACCGGCGCGTTCGGTACCCGCTCGGGGCGGCCCGCGTGGACGACGACGGTGGAGGGATCGAGATCAGAGGCCATACGGGGAATTGTTCCGCCCACCGTCCGCCTCGCTCCGGGCGGGGGAGGACGGGAGAGGGCCGGGCAGTCGCGGACCGGCCGCCGGCAGGGGGATGCCGCCGCCGCGGAGCAGGCTCATCGCGCGGCGGGCCAGCACCTTGACCTCGGTGTCGTCCGGGTTCTCGACCCAGATCCGTACCACCGTCTCGATGATGTTCATCGCGATCCCGGCCGACAGCGCGGCCGTGAACTCGACCTGCCGCTGGTTCGGAGCCTGCTGGCCGGACTCGACCCGTTGGCGGGCTGGACCGGGCTCGGCAGGTTTGCGGGCTGGACCGGAGAGCCGGCGGACCAGTTCGTCGGTGAGGTCGTTGCGGAACCGCCAGATCAACTCGTTCAGGTGGGCGCTCACCGACGCGGTCTGACCGGCCAGGTCGAAGACCGCACGCACCCGGTCCGGGTTGCTCTCCAGCCGCTCCAGCACCCGCTCGATCACCGACTGCAGGCCGTCGGGCACGGCGATGACCACCGGCTGCCCGCGGAACCAGCCGACGGCGTCCATCAGGCAGTCCTCGACGAACTCGAGGACGAGCGTCTCCTTGGTCGGGAAGTACCGGTACAGCGTGCTCGGACCAACCTCCGCGGCGGCGGCGATCTGTTCCACCGTGGTCCGGCCGAAGCCGTGGTCGGTGAACAGCTCGAACGCCTTGTCCGCGATCAGCCGGCGGGTCCGCTCCCGCTTGAGTTCGCGCAGTCCCATCTCCACCTCCGCGGGCAGAGTACCGGTTGGCCGACTCGCCAGTAATGGTTCGCGGTCGGCAGTCTCGGTCATATGGTAGTCACTACCAGAATCCGCCGAAAGGGTGCCGATGACCGACACGTTCCCCGTCAACCGCCCGTCCGGGTGCCCGTTCGACCCCGCGAGCGAGTACGCCGCGCTGCGCCGTACCGAGGGTCCGTCGAAGGTCTCCACCCCGGCCGGTGTCGACGCCTGGGTCTTCAGCCGGTACGACGATGTACGCACGGTGCTGCGGGACGACCGGCTGAGTTCTCGGTCCGCGCCGTCGGACCACGTCCGGGTGGACGCCGACCTGGAGCGGGAGGTCGACTCCGGCTCGGTCCTGCACAACGACGGCACGGCGCACCGGCGGCTGCGCCGGCTGCTGGCGACCGAGTTCGCGGTCAAGCGGATGGAGGCGCTGCGGCCGCGGATCGTGCAGATGATCGAGGACCGCGTGGACGCGATGCTCGCGGCCGGCGGGCCGATCGATCTGGTGCAGGCGTTCGCGCTGCCGATCCCGTCGCTGGTGATCTGCGAGCTGCTGGGCGTGCCGTACGCGGACCGGGACGAGTTCCAGCAGCGCAGCGCGGTCCTGGTGGCGATCGACCGGGATCCGGACGAGATGATGCGTGTCAGCGGCGAGCTGAACCAGTACATCGTCGGTCTCGTCCTCGCCAAGCAGGCCAAGCGGGACGACGACCTGCTGTCCCGGCTGATCACCCGCGCCGAGGAACAGGGCCAGCCGCTGACTGTGCCTGAGCTGGTGTCGATCGGCATCACGCTGCTGATCGCCGGTCATGAGACGACGGCGAACATGATTGCCCTCAGCACTCTCGCGTTGTTACGCAACCCGCTGCAACTCAAGGCTCTGCGGGAGGATCCGTCGCTGGCACCCGCCGCTGTCGAGGAGCTGCTGCGGTACCTGTCAGTGGTTCAGTTCGGCGTGTTCCGGCACGTGACGGACGACCTTCCGGCCGGCCCGCAGACGATCGAGGCGGGTGGGTTCCTGATCGCGGCGTTGTCGTCGGCCAACCGCGACGAGCGCGCCTTCCCGGACCCCGATCGGCTCGATCTGACCCGCAAGGCATCCGGTCACGTGGCGTTCGGTTTCGGTCCACACCAGTGCCTCGGACAACAGTTGGCCAGGGTGGAACTGCAGGAGGTCTTCACCCGTCTGTACCGGCGGATCCCGACGCTGCGACTCGCCGTACCGTTCGAGGAACTCGAGTTCAAGGACAACACCTTGGTGTACGGCGTGACCGCGCTCCCGGTCACCTGGGACACGCCGCTACCGTCCGAAATCTGAACAGCTCTTAACCGAACCCGGATCGGAACCTGATCGCCGGGCCGCTACAGTCGAGCCGGTGAGTGAGTACTCGAGGGAACAACGCAAGCCCCGCGTCGCCGTGGTCTTCGGCGGACGGTCGAGCGAGCACGCCATCTCCTGTGTGACCGCGGCCAACGTGCTGCAGGCGATCGACCGCGACGTCTACGACGTGGTCCCGGTCGGCATCAGTACCAGCGGTCACTGGGTGCTGGAAAGCGGTGATCCGGAGCGGCTGTCGATCACCGACGGCAAGCTCCCGGAGGTCGACGTCACCGCGATGCCGGTGCTGTTCGGCGCGAACCGCGAGCTCGTGGTGAGCGAACCGGGGACGGTACCGAGCACGCTCGGCGAGGTCGACGTGGTGTTCCCACTCCTGCACGGCCCGTGGGGCGAGGACGGCACCATCCAGGGCCTCCTCGAGATGTCCGACATCCGGTACGTCGGCTCCGGCGTCCTGTCCAGCGCGGTCGGCATGGACAAGCACTACATGAAGGTCGTCTTCCAGGCGGCCGGCCTCGAGGTCGGGCCGTACGTCGTGATTCGCGACCGTGACTGGATGCGCGACGCGGAGGCCTGCCGCAAGGCGGTGGACACGCTCGGCTACCCGGTGTTCGTGAAGCCGGCCCGCGGCGGGTCGAGCCTGGGCATCAGCAAGGTGAACAGCCGCGATGAGCTCGACGACGCGATCGTCGAGGCGCGGGCCCACGACCCGAAGGTGATCGTCGAGGCGTCGGCGAACGACCCGCGCGAGATCGAGGTCGGCGTCCTGGGCGGCCTGGACGGTGCGGCCGCCGAGGTCAGCGTGTGCGGCGAGGTCGCGGTCTCCGGCGGCGGCCACGACTTCTACGACTTCGAGACGAAGTACCTGCCGGAGGGGGAGGAGTACCTCGCGCTCTCGGTGCCGGCCGACCTCCCGGCCGACGTCGCCGCGGACATCCGCGCGAAGGCTCTGACGGCGTTCGACGCGATCGAGGCCGAGGGCCTGGCCCGTGTCGACTTCTTCCTCGATGCTGACGGCCGGGTGGTTATCAACGAGATCAACACGATGCCCGGCTTCACCCCCACGAGCATGTTCCCCCGCTTGTGGGCCGAATCCGGCATCGACTACCCGACCCTGGTCAACCGCCTCCTCACCCTGGCCCTGACCCGCCCCACCGGCCTCCGCTGACGGCCTTTCCCGCCTTTCAGACTCTGAAAGTGGTCTGAAAGGCGGCCGGCCTACGGTCGCGGAAATGGGTGGGTTGACCCCACGCCGGGCCAGGAGGGGAGCAGGTTCATGTCCAAGTCGGTGCTCGACATGTCGGTGTCCGTTGACGGCTACATCGCGGATCTCGACGACTACCTCGGTGGGGCCGACGGGCATCGGCTGCACAACTGGTTCGCCGAGGACGCCGAAGCGAAGCCGCCGGCTGGGCCTGAGTCGGAGTTCTTCGACGAGTGGAGCGGCTGTGGGGCGGTCCTCGCGGGGCGTCGTACGGCCGAGCTGATGGATCATTGGGGTGGCGATCACAACGGAAGGCCGATCTTCGTGCCCAGTCACCGGCCGCCCGGCCCCGCCGCGCGGTGGGGGTATCCGCTGGTGACGTACGTGCCGGACGGCATCGTGAGCGCGATGAAGCAGGCCAAGGCAGCCGCCGGCGACCGCGACGTCCAGGTCCGTGGTGGGTACGTAGGTCAGAGCGCGTTGGAAGCCGGCGTCCTGGACGAGGTCCAGCTCCACCAGGTCCCGGTCCTGCTCGGCCGGGGTCACCGCCTGTTCGACATCCTCCCAACCGAGATCGAGCTGCAGATCATCCGCGTAGTAGACACCCCACTAGCCACCCACATCCGCTATCAGGTGATCACTCCCACACCGCAGCCATAGGCGTTGGCGGTCAGGTCGTCGCAGTTAGAGGCGGTTGGCGCGGGTGTGGAGGTAGCGCTGTTGGGGGACGCTGGTGGTTTTGGTCGCTGCTTCCTCGTAGGCCGCTCGGGCTGCTGTGGTGTCGCCGGACATTTCCAGTAGGTGCGCGCGGACGGCTGCCAGGCGGTGGTCGTTGGCGATGCGGTCGTCATCTTCGATGGTGCTCAGTTGCTTGAGACCCTCGTCCGGTCCCCGCGCCATCGCGACCGCGACGACGTGGTTGAGCGCGACCATCGGGTTGTCGGTCAGCTGGAGCAAGACCTCGTACAGCGCAAGGATCTGCTGCCAGTCGGTCTCCTCCGCCGACGCGGCCTCGTCATGGACGGCGGCGATCGCCGCCTGCAGCTGATACGGACCCACAGGACCTTGCGGCAGCGCGGCAGTGATCAGCCCGACTCCTTCCTCGATCAACTCAGAGATCCACAGCAACCGATCCTGCTCGTCCATCGGGACCAACTCACCCAGCGGCCCGGTCCGCGCCGGCCGACGCGCATCCGTCAGCAGCATCAGCGCGAGCAGCCCCGTCACCTCGCTGTCGTCCGGCAGCAACCGGTGCAGCGTCCGTCCCAGCCGGATCCCCTCCGCCGACAACTCGACCCGCTGCAGACTCGGCCCCGTCGTACTGGCGTAGCCCTCGTTGAAGACCAGGTAGACGACCTTCAGCACCGCACCGAGCCGCTCGTCCCGATCCGCCGGCAGGGCGAACCGCGCACCGCTGTCGCTCACACTCGCCTTCGCCCGGCTGATCCGCCGCGTCATCGTTGCCTCCGGCACCAGGAACGCCCGGGCGATCTCCGCGGTGGTCAGACCGCCGACCGCCCGCAACGTCAACGCGATCTGCGACGCCGGCGACAGCGACGGGTGGCAGCACATGAACAACAGGATCAGCGTGTCGTCGGTGTCCGCGATCGGTTCGCTCGGACTGGCCGCCCACTGCGCCATCCGGTCCTCGCGCCGCTGCCGAGCCTGCTCCCGGCGGAGCAGATCCGTCAGCCGGCGCGAGGCCACCGTGATCAGCCAGCCGCGCGGACTGTCCGGTACGCCGTCCTCCGGCCACTGCTGCGCCGCCGCGAGCAGTGCCTCCTGCACCGCGTCCTCAGCGGTGTCGAAGTGCCCGTACCGCCGGACCAGCGCCCCGAGCACCTGCGGCGCCAGCTCGCGCAGCAGGTCCTCGAGAGCTGCGGACATGACGATCAGTCCAGCATTTCGTCTCGGCCCTCGACCACGGGCCGGATGTCGGCGTACGCGGTCGCGCGGACGAACTCGGGCGCCGGTGTGTCGGCGAGCCTGGAGGCGATCTCGGTCGCCCGGTCGAAGGACTCGCACTCGACGATCCAGTACCCGGCGAGGACCTCCTGGGTCTCGGCGTACGGACCGTCCGTCACCACCGAGGCTCCGTCCTTCGAGCCGAGCCGCCGGGTGAGCACCGGCGCGGCCAGCGCGCGGGTCTCGACCAGCTCACCGGACTCGGCCAGGTCCGCGTTGAACTTCTCCATGAACGCCCCCATCGCGGCGAAGTCCTCGCCCGTCCAGGCCGGCTTGCCCGTGTCCTTGCCGGACATCCCGTCGTAGTCCTCCTGCGACGCGTAGGTCAGGATCATGTACTTCATCGGAGTCTCCCGTCGTCCGGGCACCCACCGCGGGTGCCTCTCAGCCGATACGTCGCCCCCGCCGGACCGAACCGGACACCGAGTGCGGACGAATTTCCTTCTCGACAGGGAGTATGCCGTCGTCAGGTACAGGGAGTGATGACTTTGTCGAACCTGTGGACAGCGTCGGCGACGTCGGTCAGCGCGTTCGCCTCGGGGTCGTACTTCGCCGGGACCGCGACCTCGACATAGACCTCGCGGCCGATGGTCGTGAAGATGACCCCGTTGCCGGCCTCCTTGGCGAACCAGCCGACGCCGTTCACCTCGAAGCACTGCGACTGCGCCTCGGCCATCCCCGCCGGCGGTGCGACTCCGCAGGTGATCTCGATCGGCGGATCGCCGTACGCCGTGGTCAGCGGGCTGGGCGGCTCGGTCTTACGGCGGTCGGCGTCCAGCACCTGGTCGGGCAGCGCCGCCATCAGCGGCTCGCAGACCGCAGCGACTTCGGGCGCGGGAGACGGTACGGCGACAGGCACGGCCCCCGGACTGCACGCGGCCAGAACGACCAGACCGGCCAGACAGAGTGCGGCGAACAGGACTTTGGGCATGCTGAAGGACGGCGGGACCTCGGGCAACCAGCTCAGATGTGAACGACGGGACAGGTCAGGGTGCGGGTGATGCCAGGCACGTTCTGGACCCGGGCGACGACCAGCTTGCCCAGCTCGTCGACGTTGCGGGCTTCCGCGCGGACGATCACGTCGTACGGACCGGTGACGTCCTCGGCCAGGGTGACACCCTGGACCTCGGCGATCTGTGCGGCGACGTCGGCCGCCCGGCCGACCTCGGTCTGGATCAGGATGTAGGCCTGGACCACCACGTCGTTCTCCACTCAGTCGTCCTCAGCGGGCTCCGGCCGCGGTACTGGGCGGCGGCCGGGCGTACTCTTCGTTGCCCGGTCACGGTACCGCCTAGACTCCGGTTGGCGATATGGGAGGTCTGTTGACGTGACAGAGACGTTGGGGAGCACGGGTGAGTTCGGCCTGATCGAGGCCCTCACCAAGGGGCTGTCCACAAGTGAGGACGTCCTGGTCGGGCCTGGTGACGACGCGGCCGTGGTGGCGGTGCCGGACGGGCGGATGGTGATCACGACGGACCTGCTGGTGGAGGGCCGCCACTTCCGCCGGGACTGGTCGTCGGCGTACGACGTGGGCCGCAAGGCCGCCGCGCAGAACCTGGCCGATGTGGTGGCGATGGGCGCGCGGCCGACGTCCATGGTGGTCGGCTTCGGCGCACCGGCCGACCTGGCGACCGCTTGGGCGCTGGAGCTCAACCAGGGCCTGGCGGACGAGTGCGAACTGGTCGATGTGCACATCGTCGGCGGCGACACCGTGCAGTCGGACAAGATCGTCGTTTCGGTGACGGCCTTCGGGTCGCTCGACGGCCGCGCACCGGTGCTGCGCTCCGGTGCGCGCCCAGGTGACGAAGTCGCGTACATCGGCCGGCTGGGCTGGGCCGAGGCCGGCTACACGGTCCTGACCCGCGGCTTCCGTTCGCCCCGGTCCGTTGTGGAAGCGCACCGCCGCCCGCAGCCGCCGTACGTCGAAGGTCCGCGGGCCGCGCTGGCCGGTGCGTCGTCGCTGTGTGACGTGAGCGATGGACTGCTCGCAGATCTCGGCCACATCGCGACCCGGAGTCAGGTGGTCATCGACGTACACTCGCACGCGCTGGCTGTGCCGGAGCCGCTGCAGGCGGTGGCGGCCGCGACAGGTGTCGACGCGCTGAAGTTCGTGCTGACCGGTGGTGAGGACCACGCACTGGTCGGCACCTTCGAGCCCGCGGACGTGCCCGAGGGCTGGACCGTCATCGGTTCGGTTGCTGAGGGCAACGAGGAACGGCCGGCCGGAACGGTCACCGTGGACGGCGCGGCGTACGCCGAGGAGTCCGGTCACGCCCACTTCAGGAGCTGAGATGACTCGATTGCCCAGGGTGCTCACGATCGCCGGTTCGGACTCCGGCGGCGGAGCGGGAATCCAGGCCGACCTCAAGTCCATGCTGGCCAACGGTGTCCATGGCATGAGCGTGCTGACCGCGATCACGGCGCAGAACAGTCTCGGCGTGCAGGGTGCGTGGGAGCTGCCGGAGGAGCAGGTCCGCGCCCAGTTCCACAGTGTTGTGGACGACATCGGTGTGGATGCGGTGAAGACCGGCATGCTGGCCTCTGCCCGGATGGTCGGAGTGGTGGCGTCCCTGCTACGGACGCTGCCGCCGTCCGTGCCGGTGGTGGTCGATCCGGTGTCGGTGTCCAAGCACGGTGATGCGCTGCTGGCCGCCGACGCGATGGACGCCATACGGACCGAGATCGTGCCGCTGGCAACCGTCCTGACGCCGAACCTGACCGAGCTCGGACCAGTCGCCGGAATCGAGTTGGAGACCATCGAGGACCGTGAGCTCGCCGCGAAGCTGCTCATGGACGCCGGGGCCACGTGGGTCCTGGTGAAGGGCGGCCACGACGTCGGTACGGCGGCAGTGGACGTGCTGCACGGTCCAGGGGTACGACGGTCCTACAGCGCTGTCCGGGCGGACAACCGGCACACCCACGGCACCGGATGCACCTTGGCCAGCGCCATCGCGTCGTACCTGGCGCGTGGGTACGACGTACCGAGTGCGGTCGGCGCTGCGAAGGAGTACGTGACCGGGGCGATCGCGGCCGGGTTCGCACTCGGTGGTGGAATCGGTCCGGTCGATCACGCGTGGAGATTTCGAGGGAGTGGCAGTTGACGAAGCAGCAGCCCCCGGTGGACGGGTACTGCGAGCAGTGCGGCTTCAACTACGACACGGGTGACCTGCAGGGCACGGTGACCCTGCTCATCCGGCAGGCGGCGGACTGCAGCATGGCTCTGACCAAGGCTGCGGCCGGTCCGGATCCGAACGTCGTACGGCTGCGGCCGGAGCCTGACGTGTGGTCGGCGATCGAGTACGCGTGCCACGTGCGGGACGTACTCGAGACGCAGCGGCACCGGATCGCGCAGTGCCTGGCGGAGGACCGGCCGGTGTACGCGCCGATGGACCGGACCGGTCGGGTGAAGCAGCTCAAGTACGAGCACCAGGACCCGATGGAAGTGGCGGCCGCGCTGGTGCGGTTCGCCCGCGAGTTCGGTGCCGCCGCACGGGTGCTGACCCCGCCGCAGCTCGGCAAGCTCGGCCTCTACAACTACCCGGTCCGTGCGCCGCGCACGCTGGGCTGGATCATCCGCCACACCGCACACGAGATTCAGCACCACCGGCTCGACCTCATCACCATCCTCGCGGAGGTGGAGCCCCCGATCGTCTCCAAGGCAAAGCCCGAGCCGCCTCCGGCAGTGGAGGAGACCACTATTGACTAGCGGCCCAGGTCGCTATGGAGGGCTCGCTGGTGAGGTGATCGAGTGCCATTGCTGCCGCACCGCGGAGCGGGCCGTCTGGTTGGTGCGTGGCCGACAGGACCGGCGGGGGAGAATTGCGGTGGAAGGTCATCAGACCGGCTAGGTAGGCCTGCTCGAACGACGTCTCGGCGGCAGCGCGAAGTGGGATGGCCAGACCGCCCAGCGTGACCACGTCGGGGTCGTGTGCGTTGACCAGACCGGCGATGCCGGTGCCCAACGCTGTGACCACCTTGGCGACTGCCCGGGCCGCTGCACGGTCCGTGCGGTGGAGCACAGCCTCGGCATAGGCGTACGGATCGTCCGGTGCGGTCTCCTTGAGATGCCTGGCCAGTGCGCGCCCGTCGATGTCCAGGTCCCAGCAGCCGCGCGCACCGCATGGGCACGACCGAGTGCGATCCCCGAACGGGACATGTCCGTACTCACCGCCGGCGCCCGACGCTCCCTGCGCTGGTACGCCGTCGATGATCAGCGTGCCGCCGAGACCCACCTCGACGATGAGGTGCAACGCCGTACCGGCTCCCGCGGCAGCACCCGTGCGTGCTTCGGCCACACCGCTCAGCGTCGCGTCGTTGCCGGCGAGTAGAGGTATGCCGGTCCGAGCTGTGACGGTCTCGAGGTCGAGCTCGGCCCAGTCCAGCGTCGGCGCCTGCATCAAACGGTTGTCCCGGATGGTGCCCGGCGCCGCCAGGCTGACGACCCGCAACCGAGCGCCGTACTGCCGGTGTGCCCGCTCTACCTCTTTCTGCAGGTTGCTGAGCACGACCTGGGAACGTCGGCTTCGATGCCGCTTGGACTGCTGCTCCAGGAAGGACGCGTCGACCGAGACCACAGCACTGCGCCAACTGCCCTGCCTCAGGTCCAGCGCGAGCGCCACAGGCCCTTGCGGGTGCGCCCGCAGTACTGTCGTCGGCCGTCCGCGCCCCTGACTGGGCGCCGGCGCCTCGGTCAGCAGCCGTACGTCGCGTAGCCGAGCGGTCACCTCAGTCGCCGAACTCGTGCTCAGCCGCAGCTCCCGCGCCACGGCGGCACGCGTGATCCCCGGCTGACGGCTCACCCGCACCAGTACGTCGGAAGCCGTCTGCCACTGTCCCCGGCGCACTGGAGTCATAGCATCCTTCTACCTTATGCTCGTGGGACGAGTTTAATTGGAGGGGTGATGGGGCTTCCCGACATCCGCGCGGTGCTGTTCGACATGGACGGCACCCTGGTCGACTCCGACGGTGCCGTCGACCGGACCTGGACGCTCTGGGCGGAGGAGTACGGCGTACGGCCGGCCGACGCACTGGCGATCGCTCACGGCAGTCCGTCCGAGGCGACGATCGCGAGGCTGCGGCCCGATCTCGCGGCGGCGGAGGTGTCCGCGGCCGCGGGGCGGCTGCTGGATCTCGAGTGCGAGGACCTGGCCGACGTCGTGGCTGCACCTGGTGCCCATGAGTTGATCGAGGTGCTGGAACGGCTCGGTCTGCCGTGGGCCGTCTTCACGAGTGCGTCCACCCGGCTGGCGAAGGTCCGCCTCGGAGCTACCGGGATCTCTCCGTCGATCCTGGTCACCGTCGATGACGTCAGCCGCGGCAAGCCGGACCCGGAGGGGTATCTGCGGGCCGCCGAGCTGGTCGGCGTACCTGCTGAGGAGTGTCTGGTGGTCGAGGACACCGAGGTCGGGCTGGCCGCCGGCCGCGCGGCCGGTGCGGTCACGGCCGGCCTGAAGGGGACGACCGCCGACATCGAACTGCCCGACCTGCACCGCCTCGTCGCCTTGTTCTCCGCACACGTCGAATGAGCGCCGAGATCACCGAGATGTCCGGAGTGCGGATCCGCCGTGATGAGGTCCAGATCGGAATCGGGCTCTCGTCGATGGGGTTCGTGCTGGCCGGACTGGGAGCCTGCATCGCGATCCTGGCGCGCGATCTGGACGAACCGACCAGTCGGTTGGCTCTGCTGTCGTCGGGTTTCGCGATCGGCCTCCTGATCGTCGCGCTGGTCGGTCCACGACTGCTCCGCACCTGGCCGATCACCACCGTCCTCGCCCTCGGGTCGGTTGTCTGCTCCGCCGGGATAGTGCTCCTCGCACTGGCCCCGGTGTACGCCGTGGCGGTCGCCGGTGGACTGTGTATCGGGCTGGGCGGCGCACTGCTCGTCCTGGTCGCCCCACTGATGCTGAACGGTCCCACAGCGGCTGCCCGTCTCAGCCGGGTCAATGCGGTCGCCAGCGGCACCGGCATCCTCGCCCCGCTCGCCATCGGCGCCCTCGACTCGCTGGGCCCCACTGGCCGCCTCGCCATCCTGGCCGCTGTCCCACCCCTACTCCTCCTGGCCGTCCTCACCTGGCGCACCGCCTCACCGTCGCCTCCAGTCAGGGAGGCGCCTGTACCCGTACTCATCGACTCGGCTCCGGCAGTGGGTCTCGGCAAGCGGTGGTTCGGACGGCGGACCGGACGTGGTCTCAAGGGCTTCGTGCCTCGCAGGCTGGGGAGGGCGGTGGTTCTGGAGGTCGGTCGCGGCTGGCTGCGGATCGTGCTGGCCGTCGCGGTCGAGTTCTGCTTCGTGGTCTGGGCGGTGGCCCGCCTGGTCTCCACCGGGTTGCCGACGGCAACAGCTGCCCTGCTGGGGAGTGCCTTCCCCATCGGCATGGCAGTCGGTCGGACCATCGGTCCAATCCACTGGCGGGCATGGTCCCCCGTCGTACCCAGTGGACTTCTGGCGATCGCCGGCACGTTGCTCGTCAGTCTGTTCGACTCGCCCGCGGCAGTGGCGCTCGGACTGGGAGTGGCCGGCTTCGGCATAGCGCCGCTGTACCCGGTCACCCTCGCCGCGCTGGTCGCGACACCTGGCCTCAGCCCCGCCCGCCTCGCAGCCGTCGGAGCCCTCGCCTCCGGCGTCGCCATCCTGATCGCCCCGGCTCTCCTCGCCGTACTGGCTCGCGTCCTCGACCTTCGTACGGCGTACCTCGTCACCCTCCCGCTCCTCGCAACCCTCTTCGTTCTGAGCCGCGGGCCGAGACGCTCTCGGCACCAGCGTGCAGCGACGACGCTGCGATCGGGCCACGTAGCATGACGTGCATGGAGTGTTTCGCCGCGGGACGTACTCGCCGCTGAAGGTCGACCCGTCGCAGCGCGCGCTGCGAGGTGGGTCACACGCGCCCGATTCCCTTCAGTGCGAGAGGCACACTCCATGTTCATTCGTTCGTACGTTCACTCTGACCTGCCCCGGCTGATCGAGTTCACCATCGAGACGTTCGGCCCGTTCTACGAGGACTCGTTCCGTCCGCTGGTCGGCGAGACGATCTTCGGCATCCAGCACGGCAACTGGCGCGACGACTACCACAAGCAGGTCGCCGGGCTGCATGATCCGGACCAGCACAAGTACGTCGCGATCGCCGAGGAGAGCGGCGTACTCGCCGGCTACGTGGCCTGGGGCGTCGAGCCCGACCGGCGGCATGGCGAGGTGATCATCCTCGCCGTCGCAACTCAGCACCGCCGGGAGAACCTCGCCACCGCCCTGTGTGAGCACGCGTTCGACGGGATGCGAAGCCTGGGCGCGGACGTCGTCGAGATCGGCACCGGCGGAGACGACTTCCACGCCCCCGCCCGTGCCCTCTACGAAAGCCTCGGCTGCATCAAACTCCCCGTCGCGGTCTACTACCGCACCCTCTAGGGGCACCCGGGGCCGCGGACAGGACGTGGTGACCGCGGACATGGCATGACCTGTCCGCGGTCACCACAAGGTGTTCACGGTCGCGCGTACTGCCCGACCATCTTTACCAAGGTGTCCGGCGGGACGACCTTCACGTGGGGGTCGAGTCCGTCGACAACAGCCAGCACGTTGTCGACGGACTTGCTCCACGCGTGCCAGACGACCACCGAGTAGCCGGCCGTGGAGTGCGGGTTGCGCGTGGCTGCGTTGAGTTCGGCTGTCACTGAAGCCTCGTCGGCGCCGTCGAGTCCGTCCCAGAGCATCGTGCGGGCGGAGATGACCGGCTTGCCCTCGGACCAGACGACCTTGCCCTTCAGGCCGTCGTAGCGGGAGTACTCGAGGTAGATGAGTCCGTCGATCTCACGGCGCTTGAGGTACGACGACCACAGGCCGGTGTTCTCGAACGCGTCGAAGTCGATGATCTGTGCGACGGAGAGGTCTGCGCGGCCCATCGCCTTCGCCAGGGAAGCAGTGTGCTTGTCCAGTGCGGCGGCGGGGTAGCGGCTCGGGTACATGTAGCCGCCGCCAGACGGTCCGACGACCCAGCGGTCCTTGCGCGACTGGTCGTAGTACCAGCGCATCACCGAGGGAGCGAGATCGATCAGCGACGGCGAGATGCCCCAACCCAGGTCGACCTCCCCGCGCCGAGGACTCCCGAACCACCGCGGGTCGGTCGGGAAGTCCCCGAGCATCCACTGAATGTTGTCCCCGTCAGTAATCAGGAAGGTGACGTAGTGGGCATTCGGGTCCGGTTCGAGGGCCCTCCCCCCACCCCCTCCGCTCTGCGTCAAGCGGTCTTCCCGGATGCCCGACAGCACCGACAGGTTGCGGGCGTGGTCGGCGGGCAACGCCTTGACGCCGGCGGTGGAGTTCACGCCGATGAAGGCGTCCTCGCCGTTCGATGCGTCGCCCCAGCCGATCACGGTCGCGTCGTCGTCGAGCGCGTCGACCACCTCGGCGCGGAAGTCCGAGTTGCCGTCGAAGAAGGCGAGCGTCCCCGCCATCGTCACGTAGTCCCGCAGTCGCTCCGGCCAGTCTCCCTTCTGCTCGATCGCGACGTCGTGCCGCAACCGTGGCCAGTAGTTGTCCAGCACCCAGCGGTCGTCCTTGTCCCGCACGTCCAGCACCTTGTGCAGTCCGTGCTGGACGGCGAGCGCCTCCAGGCTCTCCTCGACGGCCACCGCACCGGTCAGTCCGGAGAGCGTGGTCGCGACGTTGACCGACGGGGTGCCCGTTCGGAAGAGAACATATCCGTCGATGCCGGACCGGGTGACGGTTGTCCACAGGTCGCCGGGACGCGTGCGAACGCCGTACCGGGAGACGAGGTCGTCCAGCCAGATCTGGTATCCGAGCGACGGGATGTTCAGGTAGAGCGACTCGCCACCGCGGCGGGCCAGCAGCCCTTGCAGCGTGGTCGCGAGCGTCCGCTCGGCGGGACTCAGCGAGTCCTCGGTCAGAACGTTCAGCAGCCGCGGTCGCTGGCCTTTGGGGTAGGCCGCAGCAGTGGAGGCGGAAGCGAAGGAAGGCACAGCGACTGACGGAGCAAGGGACGCCAGGCCCAGCCCCGCGGTCAGGCCGAGGGCGTGCCGGCGGGTGAGACGTCGTCGATCGGACATGCGGTGCCTCCAGGGAGCGGCTGGTGGACTGTCCTACGTTGTCATCTGCCCCGAGACCATGCCACAAGCCGTCACCGCCTCACAAGAGGTCAGCCCGGAATCGGCAACCCGTAACGGCGCAGCAGCCCCACCAACGTGTCCACCCCGGTCGACAGGTCGTACACCTCAGCGTGCAGCCCGACGCTCGCAGCGCCCGCCACATTGGCTTCGTTGTCGTCGATGAACAGCACCGACGACGCCGGTACGTCGATCGCGGCCAGGATCGCCCGGAAGTACGCCGGATCAGGCTTGGCCAGCCCCAGATCGCACGAGTAGAAGCTCTGGTCGAACCACTCGCCGTACCCGCGCTCGTCGTGCATGAGCGACCGCCGGTACGCCTGCTGGTTGGTCGCGAGGTGGCACCCGATCCCGGCGGCGCGCAGCTCCTGGATCAACGACACCACGGCCGGCTCCGCCTCGAACCAGTGCCACGGCTCGAGCGCCTCCTCCACCGTCGCGGTGGAGTTCCAGCGCTGCAGGACCTCGGCGAGTGCGTCCCGGAAGTCGACCTTGCCGACCAGGCTGGGCTTCTCCGCGGCCATCAGCTCGGCCAGAAAGGTCTCGCTGTCGGCGGGGACGAGGGAGTTCAGGCGGGCGAACCAATCCTGGCTGGGGCGCTGGAGCACGCCGTCGGCGTCGAACAGGACGGCGGTGACAGAGGTCGTCGGCATGAATCCATCCTGTCAGCCCGGGGCCTTGACCGGTTCAGTCGGTATGCGCTTACCTTGGTGGCTACGTAAACATATCTGGACACCTTCCGGCGAAAAACAACAGAAAGCGCCAGGTGAGGCGTATGAGTCTGAGCAGAAGGAAGTTCCTCGCGTTCGGTGCCGGCGCCGCGGCCGCGAGCACCGGTCTGAGCGGATGTGGCTCCCGAAGTTCGCTCGGCGGATCCGACGAGCTGAGCATGTGGACCTGGGTCGGATCGGTGAACGACGACCTGATCGGCCAGGCGGAGAAGGCGATCCCGGGGCACGACGGGCTGCGGCTGTCGATGACCCGGATCGGCAGCAACTACAAGACCAAGGTGCTGACCTCGCTGGCCGGCAAGTCGCTGGTCCCCGACATCGTCGCGATCAACGACGACGTGGCGACGTACTTCCCGAACGCCGACCAGTTCCACGACCTGTTCGAGCTCGGAGCCAAGGAGCGCGAGAGTGAGTTCCTGCCCTGGAAATGGAAGCTCGGGGTCACGCCGGACAACAAGATGATGGCCTACCCGATGGACACCGGTCCGACGGCGCTGTTCTACCGCACCGACGTCTTCAGCAAGGCCGGCATCGACATCGACCCCGCCGCGGTCGCCGAGCTCGCGCCGGACTGGGACACCTACATCGCGCTCGGCAAGAAGGTGAAGCAGGCCGTCCCCGGCGCGTCGATCACCGACAACATCAACAGCATCTTCGCCTACCGGATGGCGCAGCAGCCGAAGCGGTACATGACCGTGGACGGGCAGTACATCGGCGACCAGGACCACGTCCGGGAGGCGTTCGACCTGGCCATCCGCGTGGTCAAGGAAGGGTTGTCCGCCAACGCGCAGGACGGTTCGACCGACGCGGACGCGGTCGTGACGAACGGCAAGCTGGTCGCCTTCAACGCAGCGGTCTGGTGGGCCCAGCTCGGTCCGAAGAACGCAGCGCCCAAGACGAAGGGACTCTGGCGGGTGACGGCGGCTCCTGGTGGCGCCGGCAACCGCGGCGGGTCCTTCCTGGGCATCACGAAGTACTGCAAGAACCCCGAGGCGGCCTTCGCGTTCATCAGCTGGCTGGAGTCGGCGAAGAACCAGGCACAGGCGTTCCTCGACCCGGTGCTGTTCCCGTCAACGCCGGCCAGTTACACCGATTCCCGGCTGGCCGCGCCGGATCCGTTCTTCGGCGGTCAGAAGATCGTCGAGGTGTTCGCGGAGTCGGCGACGAAGTACCCGGGCGCCTACTTCTCGCCGTTCGACTCGATCATCGGTGCGCCGATCAGCGCCGAACTCGTGAACGTCGAAGTGGCCGGCAAGTCACCGGACCAGGCCTGGAGCGACGCACAGCACCAGGTCGAACGTGAACTCACCCGGGCGGGGGCGATCTGAGATGACTGCGACCAAAACACTTCCCGCGGCCGTCCGCAGCACCGACACCACGACCGCCAAGCCGCCGGGCAAGTACCGCCAGGCATTCCCGCAGTACGCCGCCGTCGCGCCGTTCTTCATCCTGTTCGCGATCTTCGGCGCCTTCCCGGTGCTGTTCTCGATCTGGATCTCGTTCCACGACTGGGACGGCATCGGGTCGATGACCTGGGTCGGCCTGCAGCAGTACAGCTACCTGCTCGGCGATCCGAAGTTCTGGCAGGCGATCGGCAACACGCTGATCATCTGGGTGCTGTCGACCGTGCCGATGTTGCTGCTCGCGCTCGTGATCGCCAACGCGTTGCACAACGCCACCCGGTTCCGCAGCTTCTACCGGATCGCCTACTTCATCCCCAACGTCACCTCGGTGGTCGCGGTCACCCTGGTGTTCGGATCGATCTTCAGCAACAACTTCGGCCTCCTGAACGCGTTCCTGCAGTCGGTCGGCCTGGGCAAGGTCGAATGGCTGACCCAGCCGTGGGGGATCAAGATCGCGATCGCCACCATCGTCACCTGGCGCTGGGTCGGCTACAACGCGATCATCTTCCTGGCCGGCCTGCAGGCGATCTCGGCCGACGTGTACGAGGCGGCCAAGGTCGACGGCGCCAGTTCGCGGCAGGTGTTCTGGCGGATCACGGTGCCGATGCTGCGGCCGGTGATCCTGTTCACCGCGGTCACCTCGACCATCGGCGGACTGCAGATCTTCACCGAATCCCGGGTTCTGTTTGGTGACACCAACAACATCGGCGGCCCCGGCAACGCCGGTATGACGATCGTGTCGTACCTGTACCAGAGCGCGTTCATCAACAACCAGTTCGGGTACGGCGCCGCGATCGGCTGGGCGCTGTTCATCCTCATCGTGCTGTTCTCGATCATCAACTGGCGGTTGATCGGCGGCCGGGACAACGAGCGGATCGCCCGTCGCGCCGCCCGCCGGGCCGAGCGCAACATCGCCGCCCAGAAGGTCGCCGGGCGGGCCGCACAGCAGGAGGAAGCGCAGCAGACCACGAAGGAGGCCGCCGATGTCCATTGAGCGCATCCGCACCACGGTCGGGCACATCGTCTTGATGCTCGGCGTCGTGGTCTCGATCTTCCCGTTCTACTGGATGCTGGTGATGGCCTCGAACACCACACCGGACATCTTCAGCTACCCGCCGAAGCTGGTGATCGGCTCCCACCTGTTCGAGAACATGGGCAAGGTGCTCGACAACATCGACTTCTTCGGAGCGATGCTGCTCACCCTGATCGCCTCCCTCGGCGTCACCGTCCTGATCCTGTTCTTCGACTCGCTGGCCGCGTTCGCGTTCGCGAAGTACGAGTTCCCCGGCCGCAACTTTCTCTTCGGGTTGCTGCTGGCAACCTTCATGATCCCGACCCAGCTGTCGCTGGTGCCGCAGTTCGTCACGCTCGCGGAGTTCGGCTGGATCGGGTCGCTGAAGGCACTCATCATCCCGGGCGCGGCGAACGCGTTCGGAATCTTCTGGATGCGCCAGTACGCCGCCGGCGCGATCCCGGACGAACTCATCTCGGCCGCCAAGGTCGACGGGGCCGGTTTCTTCCGGCAGTACCTGACCGTCGGGCTGCCGGTACTGCGGCCCGGCCTCGCGTTCCTCGGCATCTTCACCTTCATCAACGTCTGGAACGACTACCTCTGGCCGCTGATCGTGATGACCGACCCGAACCGGCTCACCCTGCAGGTCGCCCTGGACCAGCTCAACGGCATCTACGGCACCGACTACTCCATGGTCATGGCCGGCGCCCTGATGAGCGTCATACCGTTGATCGGGGTCTTCCTGATCGGCGGCCGGCACTTCATCTCCGATCTGGCCGCCGGCGCCATGAAATTCTGATCCACACCGACAACGAAAACGGGACACCTCTTGACTGACACCAAGCTCCGCTGGGGCATCCTCGGCACCGGGAACATCGCGTCCCGGTTCGCCAGCCAGGTGCCGACCTCGCCGACGAACTCGGTCGTCGCCGTCGGCAGCCGGTCGATCGACTCCGCCAACGCCTTCGCCGACAAGTGGGACATCGCCAACCGGCACGCGTCGTACGACGACCTGCTCGCCGACGAGACCGTGGACGCGGTCTACATCGCGACGCCGCACCCGATGCACGTCGAGTGGGCGATCAAGGCCGCCGAGGCCGGCAAGCACGTGCTGTGCGAGAAGCCGCTGGCGATCAACAAGGCCTGGGCCGAGGCGATGATCGAGGCCGCGGTCCGCAACGACGTCTTCCTGATGGAGGCGTACATGTACCGCTGCCTGCCGCAGACCAAGCTGATCGCCCAGCTGGTCCGCGACGGCGAGCTCGGCACCGTCCACCAGATCCAGGCGACGTTCGCGTTCGCGTCGTCGTTCCGGCCGGAGTCGCGGATCTTCGCCGACGAGCTGGCCGGTGGCGGCATCCTCGACGTCGGCGGCTACCCGGTCTCGATGGCCCGGCTGATTGCCGGCGCGGCGACGGGACAGCCGTTCGCCGACCCGGCCGCGGTGACCGCGGTCGGCACGGTCGGCGAAACCGGCGCCGACGAATGGACCGTGGCGACGCTGTTCTTCGAGGGCGGCGTGACCGCACAGGTGAGCACCGGCGTGCGACTCGGGGACCAGAACCAGGTCCGCATCTTCGGCAGCAAGGGCTACCTGGTGGTCGAGGACCCGTGGTTCGGTGGCGACGGCAAGCCGACCCACGTCACCCTGCACAAGGTGGGGGAGGAGCCGCGGGACATCTCCGCGGACCCGGCGCTCATCTACGCGGCCGAGGCCGAGGCGGTCGCGCGGGCGATCGAGCAACGGCAGGCACCGGAGATGAGCTGGGCCGACACTCTCGGCAACCTGACCGTCCAGGACGCGTGGCGGGCGGCGATCGGGCAGCAGTACGCGAGCGAGCGGGACGACGCCAAGATCCCGACCGCCACCGGCCGCCCGCTGGCCAAGCGCGCCGATGCCCCGATGATCTACGGCAAGGTGCCCGGGCTCGACAAGCCCGTCTCCCGGCTCGTGATGGGCGTCGACAACCAGCAGACGCTCACCCACGCCGCGGTGGTCTTCGACGACTTCGTCGAGCGCGGCGGAACGACGTTCGACACCGCCTACATCTACGGCGGCGGCCGGGGCGAGAAGCTGCTCGGTCAGTGGATCACGTCCCGCGGTAACCGCGACGAGATCGTTGTCATCGGCAAGGGTGCGCACACGCCGCACTGCGATCCGGAGTCGATCACGCAGCAGCTGCACGAGAGCCTCGAGCGGCTGCAGACCGACCACGTCGACCTCTACATGATGCACCGCGACAACGAGGACATCGGTGTCTCGGAGTTCGTCGATGTCCTCGACGAGCACTTCAAGGCCGGCCGGATCAAGGCGTACGGGGGCTCCAACTGGTCGCTGTCGCGGTTCGACGAGGCCAACGCGTACGCCGAGGCCAACGGCAAGCAGCCGTTCACACTACTCAGCAACCACCTCAGCCTCGCGCGGGCGTACGACGTACCGTGGAAGGGCTGCCGGCACGTCTCCGACGACGAGTCGCAGGCGTGGCTGCGGGAGAGGCAGGTCGCGCTGTTCCCCTGGTCGAGCCAGGCGCGCGGGTTCTTCACCGGGCGGGCGAAACCGGAGGACCGGTCGGACGAGGAACTGGTGCGCTGTTTCTACTCTGACGAGAACTTCCGTAGGCTCGACCGGGCGCGGGAGCTGGCGGCCGCCAAGGGAGTCGAGCCGACGGCGATCGCGCTGGCCTGGCTGCTGCACCAGCCGTACCCGGTGTTCCCGCTGATCGGGCCGCGGCACGTCAGCGAGACCCGGACCTCGACACCGGGGCTGTCGGTCACCCTCACGGACGAGGAAGTGGCCTACCTCACTGCCTGATCGGCGAGTGTGGACCGAATTGGTCGTGCGTCAGGCCGCATGTAACATGGTCTGTCGGTGTCACGACCCTGAACACGGAGAATCATGTCTAAGAAGTGCGATGTCTGCGGCAAGCAGCCGACGTTCGGCAACAACGTTGCCCGCCTGGGTAAGGGCGCGATGATCCGTCGGGTCAAGGCTCGTACGCCGCGGCGGTTCAACCCCAACATCCAGCCGGTCCGGGCGCTCATCAAGGGCACCCCGACCCGCCTGAAGGTCTGCACGTCCTGCATCAAGGCCGGCAAGGTCCAGCGCGTCGTCGGCTGACCCCAGCTTTCTCCGTTGTAGGGCCTGAAACAGGCGCCCGGGATCACCCGGGCGCCTCTTTCGCGTCTTCTCAGACCTTGTGGGCCACGACGGTGATCTCGTTCCGGTTGTGGTGCAGTTGCCGGGCGTGCAGTACGTCGTACTGCCGGCGCAGCACGTCAATACCGCGCCGGGCGCCGTCGAGCGGGTTCTTCCCGCCGCCCTTCAGCGTGACGATCGCGAGTCCGCCACGGCGCAGGTGCGCCGCCGCGTCGACCATCATCCGGGCGCTCATCACCTGATCCATCCGCATGTCGTTGACCACCACGTCGAACCGCACCCGGTTCTCCGCGAAGAACCGCCCGGCCGTCGTCGCCGCGTGATGGATTCCACGGTCACGCTGCAGCCGCTGGTCCAGCGAACCGGGGTCCACCGACCACACCTCCTGCCCGTGCTGGCGCAGGATCCGCGTCCACCCGCCCGGCGACGCACCCAGGTCGACCGCCTTCCCACCCGGCGCAAGCTCCAGCCCGAAGGTCGCGATCGCCTCCTCCAACTTGAACTCCGACCGCGACACCCGCTCCTCACCCCGAGCCAACCGCATCCGCCCACCCGGCCAGTCCGACAAGCTGTCAGCGCGGCGGTTGAGGCCGAGCAGGACCGCTCGCCGGCCCACGAAGCAGGAGACGACGAACTCCTGCCCGGAGCGGGTAACACTCACCCCACGCTCGGTGAGGGCGCCCTCGAGCCGGTGGTAGTACGACCCGCCGGTGCCTGCGCCGTCGGTCCAGGCCTGCACCGCGAGCGCTTTCGGGTAGTCGGGCAGGGCGCTGAGCACCAGCTCGGCCAGCTCGTAGTCCGGGGGCAGCTCGTCGAAGCTGGCGATCTCGGTAGTCAGATGCCGGACCAACACGATCCGCCCCGCGTCGCACGCCGCCGCGAGCTCACCCACGGCCGGGCCGTCGACGATGCGCCCCAGGTCACCGCTGACCCGCTCGATCCGCAGCTCGCGGCCGAACTCGCCCCGGATCTCCCGCACCGCCCACTCGTAACTGTCGGCAGCAACCGAGAACAACACGCTCACCCCCGAACCCTAGCGACCCGGCTCTGCGTACCGAACGACAGGACGTAGTCGTGTACGTAGATGCCCGCGCACGCCTGACGAGGTGCGCCGGAAGCCTTGGTTGGGGGACTACCTCCTGTCGTTCGGTACGCCGAGAGCCGGGTCGCTAGGGTTTGGGCGTGGAGGAACTGACGGTCGAGGTGTTGCGGGCCTGGGCTCGGACGGCGCTGGTCGAGTTGGGGCGGGCGCGGACCGAGATCGACGAGCTGAACGTGTACCCGGTGCCGGACGGTGATACGGGCACCAACCTCTACCTGACCTGGGAAGCCGCCTGCGACGCGCTGCCCGCGGGCGAGCTGACCTTCAGCGAGGCCATCCAGGCGTTCGGCCGCGGCGCGTTGCTCGGCGCCCGCGGCAACTCCGGTGTCATCACCTCCCAGCTGATCCGTGCCTGCGGCCTGCGCCTCGCCGAGAACCTCCCGCGTGACCAGGCTGCCGATGACAACGCCGTACTGGCCGACCCCCGGATGAGCGAGCCGGCCGCGTTCGCGGATGCCCTGAAGTACGCCGCCGATGCCGCCTACGGTGCGGTCGCGCAACCGGTCGAGGGGACCATGCTCACCGTGGCCCGGGCTGCGGCGACCGGCGCGATCACGGCCGCGAACGACGGGAAGAGCCTGGCGGACGTGTGCCTGGCCGCCGTCGCATCCGCCCGGCAGGCGCTCACCAGGACGACCGAGCAGCTCGACGTACTGCGGCGCGCGGGCGTCGTGGATGCCGGGGGAGCGGGTCTCGTGGTGATCCTCGGCGCGATGGAGTCCGTGCTCACCGGGCGGATCGTGCGGGTCGAGGTACCGGCCCGGGTCGAGCCTCAAGGTGAGAACGCCGAGAGCCAGGACGGGCCGGCGTACGAGGTGATGTACCTGCTGGACGCACCGGACGACAAGGTCGCCGACTTCCGGCAGATCCTGGCCGGTCTCGGCGACTCGGTCGTCGTCGTCGGCGGAGACGGGTTGTGGAACGTCCACGTCCACACCGACGACGTGGGTGCCGCGATCGAGCACGGCATCGACATCGGTCGGCCGCACCGGATCCGGGTCACCCACTTCGCCGACCAGGCCCAGCACGAGCCGCCGCCGGGCCGCGCGGTGATCGCGGTCGTCGCCGGTGACGGATTGGCGGACCTGTTCACCGAGGCCGGGGCGCAGGTCATCATCGGCGGACCGGGGCGGCGGTGCTCGACCGGGGAACTGCTGCGCGCGATGGAGAAGTCGAAGGCGCCCGAGATCGTGCTGCTGCCCAACGACAGCGACTCGCTCGCGGTCGCCGAGGCCGCCGCGACCGCGGCCCGCCAGGACGGGATCCGGGTGGCCGTGATCCCGACCCGGGCCCAGGTCCAGGGGCTGGCGGCGATCGCCGTCCACGACCCGGAGCGCAACTTCGACGACGACGTCGTACACCTCTCGGCGGCGGCCGGGCAGACCCGCCACGGCGCCGTCACGATCGCGGTGAAGGACGCGTGGACGATGGCCGGCATGTGCCGGGTCGGCGACGCACTGGGCGTGGTCGACGGCGATTTCGCGCTGATCACGGAGGATCTGGAGGAGGCGGCGTTCGGCGTGGTCGACCGGCTGCTCGGCGGCGGAGGCGAGTTGCTCACCATCGTCACCGGCCGGGACGCGGACCCCGCCCTGGCGGCGGCTCTGGAGCGGCACGTGCGGCGGAACCGCAAAGATGTCGACGTCGTGGTGTACGACGGAGGGCAGGACAGGTACCCGCTGCTGATCGGGGTGGAATGACAACGGATATGGACAGGAAGGTCCGCGACTTCCTCGGTGCCAGGACGGCGAAGATCTTCGCGGACGTGCTCGCCATCGAGACCGTCGGCGACCTGCTGCGGCACTACCCGCGCCGGTACCTGAAGAAGGGTGAGCTGACCCCCTTCGACGAGCTCGAGGTGGGCGACCAGGCGACTGTCAACGGCCGGGTCAAGAAGGTCACCGTGCGGTCGCTGGACACCAAGGCCGAGATCCCGCTCACCGACGTCCAGAAGTGGGCCCGGCGCAAGACCCTGACCAAGGTCGTCGTCACCGACGGCCGGCGCGACCTGGAGCTGGCCTTCTTCAACCAGCCCTGGCTGGCGACCAAGCTGACGCCGGGGACGGCCGCCCTGTTCTGGGGCGAGGTGACGATGTTCCGCGACATCATGCAACTGAAGAGCCCGGGCACCGAGATCCTCGACGAGGAGGACTTGTCCGAGGCCGAGATCGAACGCCGGGCCCGGCCGTTCCGGCCGCTCTACCCGGCCACCGCGAAGTTGCCGACCGCAACGATCGAGCGGAGCGTCAAGATCGTCCTGGACAGCCTGGACGAGGGTCTCGACGACCCGATCCCGGAGCTGATCCTGCGCAAGGAGAAGCTGCTCAGCCTGCGCGAGGCCCTGCAGAAGGTGCACCTGCCGGACACCGAGAAGGACATCCGCGACGCGCAGCACCGGTTCCGGTTCGAGGAAGCCCTGGTGATGCAGACGATCCTGGCCCAGCGCCGGGCCGTCACCGACGCGCTGAACGCGATCCCGCGGCCGCGGACCGAGGGCGGGATGCTGGACGAGTTCGACCAGCGGCTGCCGTTCGAGCTCACTGCCGGCCAGGCTGAGGTGGGCGAGGAGATCTTCGCCGACCTGGCCCGGCCGCATCCGATGCACCGCCTGTTGCAGGGCGAGGTCGGCTCCGGCAAGACCGTGGTCGCGCTGCGGGCGATGCTGTCCGTGGTCGACTCCGGCGGTCAGGCGGTGCTGCTGGCCCCGACCGAGGTGCTCGCCACCCAGCACCACAAGACGCTGACGAAGATGCTCGGCGATCTGGCCGAGGAGGGCATGCTCGGCGGCGCGGAGCGGGCCACCCGGGTGGGGCTGCTCACCGGTTCCCTGGGTGCGGCGGCCCGTCGTGCGGCGATGCTCGACGCGGCCAGTGGCGCCGCGGGGATCGTGGTCGGGACGCACGCGCTGCTCGAGGACAAGGTGCAGTTCGCGGATCTCGGGCTCGTGGTGGTCGACGAGCAGCACCGGTTCGGGGTCGAGCAACGGGCGGCGCTGAGTCAGAAGTCCGGCGAGAACACTCCGCACGTGCTGGTGATGACGGCGACACCCATCCCGCGGACCGTGGCGATGACGGTGTTCGGCGACCTGTCCGTCTCGACGCTGACCGAGCTCCCGGCCGGACGCTCGCCGATCCAGTCGTCCGTGGTCCCCGCGAAGGAGAAGCCGGACTGGCTGCAGCGGGCCTGGGCCCGGGTCCGCGAGGAGGTCGGCAAGGGCCATCAGGCGTACGTCGTGTGCCCGCGGATCGGTGACGACGTGAAGAACGCGGCCGACGAGGAAGGTGAGTTCGTCGCCGGCGAGGACGAGAAGGGCAGCGGGAAGAAGCAGCAGGCGCGGCCGCCGATCTCGGTCCTTCAGGTGGCCGAGGCGCTGGGCGAGATCCTGCACGACCTGCGGGTCGAGATCCTGCACGGCCGGCTGCCGGCCGAGGAGAAGGACGCGGTGATGTCGCGGTTCGCGGCCGGTGAGGTCGATGTGCTGATCGCGACCACGGTGATCGAGGTCGGCGTCGACGTACCGAACGCGTCGACGATGGTGATCATGGACGCCGACCGGTTCGGCATCTCCCAGCTGCACCAGCTCCGCGGCCGGGTAGGTCGGGGCAAGGTGCCAGGGCTGTGCCTGCTGGTGACGGACCTGTGGGCGGGCTCGAAGTCGTACGGGCGCCTGGACGCGGTCGCATCGACGACGGACGGGTTCGAGCTGTCGCGGATCGACCTCGAGACCCGGCGTGAGGGTGACGTGCTGGGCGTTGCGCAGTCGGGTCGGCGGAGCAGTCTGAAGCTGCTGAGCGTGCTGCGGGACGAGGACATCATCTTCGCCGCCCGGCACGTGGCGAACTCGATCGTCTCGGTCGACGCCGAACTGGCCGAGTACCCGGCGCTCCGGTCGTTCGTTCGGAGCGCTCTGGAGTCGGAGACGACCGAGTACCTGGAGAAGACGTGAGCCGGATCGTCGGGGGAGCGGCCGGCGGGCGGCGGATCGCCGTACCTCCGGGGAGCGGGACGCGGCCGACCGCGGATCGGGTCCGGGAGGCGCTGTTCTCGTCGCTGGAGTCCGAGTTCGGCAGCCTCCACGGGCTCGCCGTGCTCGACCTGTACGCCGGCTCGGGCGCGATCGGACTCGAGGCGCTGTCCCGGGGAGCGGTGCGCGCGGTCCTGGTGGAGTCAGACCGGAGGGCGGCCGAGGTGATCGCGGCCAACATCAAGGCCGTGGGCTTGCCCGGCGCGACCGTGCTGACCCGTCCGGTGGAGAAGGTCACGGCGGGGGAGAGCCCCGCGGTCTTCGACCTGGTGTTCGCGGATCCGCCGTACAAGCTGGAGACGGAGGAGTTGCAGGACGTGCTGATCGGCCTGGCCGCGAACGGGTGGCTGGCCGACGACGCGGTCGTCGTGGTCGAGCGCGGCAAGCGGGAGCCGTGGGAGTGGCCGGAAGGTTTCGCCGCGCTGCGGGACCGCAAGTACGGCGAGGCCCGGCTTTGGTACGGTCACCGCCATGAGTAGGGCGGTCTTCCCCGGCACCTTCGACCCGCCGACGGTCGGGCATCTGGACATCGTCACCCGGGCGGCCGCCGCCTTCGACGAGGTGATCGTCGCGGCCGGCGTGAACCAGTCCAAGAACCGGCTGTTCAGCCCCGACGAGCGGGTGGAGATGCTGACCGAGCTCGCCGCGCCGTTCGGCAACGTGCGGATCGGGACCTTCGAGGGGCTGCTGGTCGACTACTGCCGGGCCGAGGGCGCCGGAGTGATCGTGAAGGGCCTGCGGTCGGCGGCCGACTATGATTACGAACTGCAGATGGCCCAGCTCAACCGCGCGATGACCGGGGTCGACACGCTGTTCATGCCGACCCGGGCGGAGAACGCTTTCATCTCCTCCAGCTGGGTCAAGGAGATCGCCCGCCTCGGCGGGGACGTGAGCTCATTCGTGACCCCGGCTGTTCACTCCCGGTTACTGGCGAAGTTCTAGATGTACCCCGAATTGGGCGACTGGGCGCGGAGTTGGTAATCTAGACAACCGGTCTCGACGAGACCGAGATTTTGCCTTGCCCACGCCTGAGAGGAACGTCCTGAGCGTCTTGGACCCGCGGTCCCCACTCGTGATCGACACGCACGAGCTGACGCGCCGCGCCGGGTCCCAGCGCGAGGTCACCTTCACGGCACCGGCTCCGGCGGATCTCGGAATCGACGTGATCGGCGTCCCCGAGGGCGACCCGATCCAGTTCGATCTACGGCTGGAATCGGTCGTCGAAGGGGTTCTCGTCACCGGGACGGCCCGCGGCCGACTCGTCGGGGAGTGCGCGCGGTGCCTGGTCGATATCGAGGACGAGTTCCTCGCTGACGTCCAGGAGCTGTACGTCTACCCGGAAAGCGAAGCCGAACCGGACGAGGCCAGCCGGATGGAGGGCGATCTGATCGACCTCGAGCCGGTGCTGAGGGACCAGGTGGTGCTCGCGCTGCCGTTCCAGCCCTTGTGTACGGACGACTGTCCGGGCCTGTGCCCCGAGTGTGGGGTACGCCTGGCGGACGAGCCCGGCCACAAGCACGAGGACGGGACCGACCCACGCTGGGCAGCCCTCGGCGGATTGCTCCAGAACGACCAGCACGACAACTAGATACCGAATACACGTCAGCCAGCCGGCCGGGTCCACAAGCCCCCGGCCGAACCGAGGAGTCATAACCGTGGCCGTTCCGAAGCGGAAGATGTCGCGCAGCAACACCCGCAACCGCCGGGCCCAGTGGAAGACCACTGCCCCGTCGCTGGTCACCTGCGTGAACCCCGCCTGCCGCGCGAAGCACCTGCAGCACACCGTTTGCCCCACCTGCGGCCAGTACGGCGCCAAGGGCGAGCGCCGCCAGGTCGTCGAGAGCTAAGCGACACCTCACCCAGTGAATTCGGTCAACGAGACGGGGCTCTACGCCGAGCTGAACCAGCGGCTCGGCGTATCGCTGGCTGACGAACTACTGGAGCACGCCTTCACCCACCGCTCGTACGCGTACGAGAACGGCGGGCTGCCGACGAACGAGCGGCTCGAGTTCCTCGGGGACTCCGTGCTCGGCGTCATCGTCACGGAGTCGCTGTTCCGCAATCACCCGGACCTGTCCGAGGGCAGGCTGGCCAAGCTGCGCGCCGCGGTGGTGAACATGCGCGCGCTCGCGGGTGTCGCCCGCGACCTCAAGCTGGGCAAGTACCTGCGGCTCGGCCGCGGCGAGGAAGCGACCGGAGGCCGGGACAAGTCGTCGATCCTGGCCGACTGTGTCGAGGCGCTGATCGGTGCCGTCTACCTGGACCGAGGCTTCGAGACCGCCGGCCAGGTCGTGCACAGGCTGTTCGACGACCTGATGGAGTCCTCGGCCCGGCTCGGTGCCGGCCTGGACTGGAAGACCTCGCTGCAGGAACTGGTCGCGCAACTGGGCGTCGGCGTGCCGGAGTACGTGATCGCCGAGTCCGGCCCGGACCACGCCAAGACGTTCGAGGCTCGGGTCCGGATCGGTTCCGACACGTACGGTCACGGCATCGGCCGGAGCAAGAAGGAAGCCGAGCAGCAGGCCGCGGAGACCGCCTGGAAGGCCCTGCGCGCCGCCCACCCGGACAGCACAGATCCATCCCAGCAGCCCTGAGTGCCTGAGCTTCCTGAGGTAGAGGTCGTACGCCGGGGTCTGGCGGAGTTCACCACCGGCCGGACCATCGACGCGGTCGAGGTCCTGCATCCCCGTCCGGTACGGCGTCACGCCGCCGGGCCGGACGATTTCGTCGCCCGGCTGAAGGGGCAGGTGTTCGCCGAGCCGGCCCGGCGCGGGAAGTACCTGTGGCTGCCGCTGGAGTCCGGGGACGCGGTGCTGACCCATCTCGGGATGAGCGGGCAGTTCCGGGTGCAGCCGGTCGGCGCGCCGGACGAGGCCCATCTGCGGGTCCGGTTCCGGTTCGCCGACGACGGCGGAGAGGTCCGATTTGTGGACCAGCGGATGTTCGGTGGTCTGTCCTATTCCGAGGGCGGTGCGGAACTGCCGCCGGAAATCGCGCACATCGCCCGCGACCCGTTCGATCCTCTGTTCGATCCGGACGTCTTCGTGGCCGCGGTCCGGCGCCGCAAGACCGGCCTCAAACGGGCCTTGCTGGACCAGACCGTCATCAGCGGAGTGGGCAATATCTACGCAGATGAAGCGTTGTGGCGGTCAAAAATGCACTACGCCCGGGCGACGGAAGCGCTGAAACCCTTACAAATAAGGGAGATCCTGCGTCACGCCCATGAGGTGATGGCGGAGGCACTGACCGTCGGCGGGACCAGCTTCGATGCCCTGTATGTCAACGTGAACGGGGAGTCCGGCTACTTCGAGCGTGGCCTGAACGTCTACGGACAAGAGGGTTCGCCGTGTCCGCGCGACGGGCGGCCGATCCGTCGGGAGCCGTTCATGAACCGTTCGTCGTACCGCTGCCCGAAATGTCAGCCGATCCCTCGCCATGTCCGCTGGTGAGCGAGGTATCGTTAATAAACGTGGCCCAGGTTGACCGTCGGCCCCGCCGGTGTCACCCTGAAAGACGGCACACATTTTCAGCGCTCCACGTCGTGATCCCAGGAGCGCACCCGGCGAGAACCCTTCCGGAGGACAGCACAATGGCCAAGGCTCTTCTAGGGCACCTTGGAGGCACTGACCCGCGCATGCTTGAGCAGGTTCGTCTGCTCAACCGGCGTGTCGCCGATCTGGAGGCGCACGTGATGCGCCTGCAGGCAGAGAACGACCACCTCGTCGCACAGGTCCACGAGGGCCGACTGCTTACCGTCGACGAGGCTCTGCGCGCCCCCGCTTCGGTCTGAGGACCCGAGCCGCGACAACGAGAATTCCATCTCTACCGTCCGCACTACCCACGGCGGTGGCCCCCGTCCGGGCCCCCGCCGGTTGTCTGTTCATCGAATGTTGTGCTCCCAGATCCTTTGCCCGCCATTCTGATCGGCTGGCCTCCGCAGGTTCGTACGCAGGTGTTTGTAGACTGCGAAGCGGAACTACTTCCCCCGGGTAGCGGCAGCGTTACGTGCAGTTATGACGGTTCCTTCGGTATCGTCTGTCCTTTCACGGGTTGGAGAGCATCGCTTTGTACCTGAAGAGCATGACGCTCCGAGGCTTCAAGTCGTTCGCGTCGGCCACGACGATGAACTTCGAACCGGGCATCACCTGCATCGTCGGCCCGAACGGCTCCGGCAAGTCCAATGTGGTCGACGCTCTCGCCTGGGTGATGGGTGAGCAGGGCGCCAAGTCGCTGCGTGGCGGCAAGATGGAGGACGTCATCTTCGCCGGCACCTCCGGCCGCGCCCCGCTGGGCCGCGCCGAAGTGGTGCTCACCATCGACAACACCGACGGCGCGTTGCCGATCGAGTACGCCGAGGTGACGATCTCCCGGACGATGTTCCGCAACGGCGGGTCGGACTACCAGATCAACGGCCAGAACTGCCGGCTGCTGGACGTCCAGGAACTGCTCAGCGACTCCGGCATCGGCCGCGAGATGCACGTCATCGTCGGCCAGGGCCAGCTCGACTCGATCCTGCGCGCCACACCGGAAGGCCGGCGCGGATTCGTCGAGGAGGCGGCCGGCGTCCTGAAGCACCGCAAGCGCAAGGAAAAGGCGATCCGGAAGCTGGAGGCCACCGAGGGCAACCTGCACCGGCTCGGGGACCTGATCACCGAGATCCGCCGCCAGCTGAAGCCGCTCGGGCGCCAGGCGGAGGTGGCGCGCCGGGCGGTGACGATCCAGGCGGAGGTCCGGGACGGTCGCGCCCGGCTGCTCGCCGACGACATCGTTCAGGCCCAGTCCGCGCTCGAGGCGGAGCTGCGCGACGAGGCCGCGCTGACCCAGCGGCGGACCGAGACCGAGGCCAAGCTGCGCGAGGCCCGTGAGCTGGAGGCCGAGCTCGAGGACGCGCTGCGCGAGGACGCACCGGCTCTGCAGGCGGCCCAGGACACGTGGTACCAGCTGTCCGGCTTCGGCGAGAGGATCAAGGGCACGGCACGCATCGCGGCGGACCGGATCCGGTCGCTGAACGACGAGGCCGAGGAGCCGCGCGCCGGGCGGGACCCGGACGAGCTGGAGCTGGAGGCCGCGCGGGTCCGCGAGACCGAGGCGCAGATCGAGGCCGAGGTCGAGGCGCACTCGGAGCTGCTCGCCGAAGCCGTCGAACGCCGCCAGCAGCTCGAGTCCCAGGAGGCCGAGGAGGAGCGCCGGATCTCAGCATTGATCCGCGCCGCCGCCGACCGCCGCGAGGGCCTGGCCCGGCTGACCGGTCAGGTGAACGCGCTGAAGAGCCGCGCCTCCGCCGCCGAGTCCGAGATCGGCCGTCTCGCCAGCAACATGCGTGAGGCCGAGGCACGTGCGGCCAAGGCGCAGCACGACTTCACCGCGCTGGAGACCCAGGTCGCCGGGCTGGACGCCGGTGAGAAGGGTCTCGACGACCAGTACGAGGCGGCTCAGGCAGTCCTCGACGAGATGGACGAGCGCCTGGCGAAGGTCCGGGCCGAGGAGCGCGACGCCGAGCGCGAGCGCACCGGCCTGTCGGCTCGCAAGGAGGCGCTGGAGCTCGGCCTGAACCGCAAGGACGGTGCCGGGGCCCTGCTGGCCGCCTCCGAGCAGGTGAACGGCCTGATGGGTTCCGTGGCTGCCCTGCTGAGCGTGCGGACCGGGTACGAAACTGCGATCGCAGCGGCCCTCGGCGAGGCTGCCGACGCCGTCGCGGTCACCCACACCGACGCTGCTCTGCACGCCGTCGGCCACCTCAAGCAGCACGATCTGGGTCGGGCCGGCCTGCTGCTGGGCGATGCACCGTCGGATGACTACGCCACGTGGCCGTCGCTGCCGTACGGAGCGTCGTACGCCGTTGATGTCGTGGACTGCCCGGACACCCTGCGGCCCGCTCTGCGGCGGCTGCTGCGCAAGGTCGTCGTGGTGGACGACGTGGCGGCTGCCCGGGTGCTGGTGCGGAATCTGCCCGACGTCACATGCACCACGCGCGGAGGCGACGTACTCGGAGCGCACTTCGCGTACGGCGGTTCGGACGCGGCGCCCAGCCTGATCGAGGTGCAGTCCGCGGTCGACGAGGCGGCGGAGAAGCTGACCGAGGCCACGGCGCGGAGCGAGCGGCTGCGGTTCGAGTTGGCGGCGCTGGAGGACGAGCGGTCGCGGCAGAAGGAGTCCGTCGAGATCACGCTGGCCCGGCTGCACGAGTCGGACGCGGCGATGGCGGCCGTGGCCGAGCAGTTGGCGCACTTCGGGTCGCTGGCGAAGGCGTCCCGCGGCGAGGCGCAGCGGATGGCCGAGGCGATCGCCGCGGCCGAGGAAGAGCGCGACAAGAACCTGTCCGGCCTGGCCGAGCTGGAGGAGCGCCTCACCGACGCCGAGCAGTTCGACGACGACGGTGACGAGCCGGATACCGCCGAGCGCGACCGGCTCGCCGAGGCGGCCAAGAGCGGTCGGGCGGCCGAGATGGAGGCGCGGCTGGCGCTGCGCACCACCGAGGAGCGGGCCAGGGCGCTGTCCGGCCGGGCGGACTCGCTGGAGCGCGCGGCGCGGCAGGAGCGCGAGGCGCGGGCGCGGGCGATCGCTCGGGCGGCACGCCGAGCCCGGCAGGCAGAGGCCGCGCAGGCGGTGCACCTGGCTGCTGGTCACGTATTGGCCCGGCTGGAGACCTCGTTGCAGCTGGCGGCGTCCGAGCGAGCGGCGATCCAGGCGCAGCGGGCAGATCGCGAGCAAGCGCTGGCCCAGTCCCGGTCCGCGACGCGGGGCCTGAGCTCCGAGCTGGAGCAGCTGACCAACACCGTGCACCGCGATGCGCTGGCCCGGGCCGAGCAGAAGATGCGGCTGGAGCAGCTGTACGAGAAGTCGCTCGGCGAGCTGGGCGTCGAGGTCGAGGCGCTCGTCGCGGAGTACGGTCCGGACCAGCTGGTGCCGCCGCTGCCGAAGGACGGCGACGACAACACCCTCGAGCTCGAGGGTGAGCCGTTCGACCGGACGAAGGTCGAGAAGCGGCTCAAGCAGGCCGAGCGCGCGCTCAACCAGCTGGGGCGGATCAACCCGCTCGCGCTGGAGGAGTTCGACGCGATGGAGGAGCGGCACCGGTTCCTGTCCGAGCAGCTCGACGACCTGAAGAAGTCCCGCCGGGACCTGATGGACATCGTCAAGGAGGTCGACGAGCGGGTCGAGCAGGTCTTCACCCAGGCCTATCGCGACGTCGAGGTCGCCTTCGAGCACGTGTTCGCCCGGCTGTTCCCGGGAGGTGAGGGCCGGCTGGTGCTGACCGACCCGGACGACATGCTGTCCACCGGGATCGACGTCGAGGCGCGCCCGCCGGGCAAGAAGGTGAAGCGGCTGTCGCTGCTGTCCGGTGGCGAGCGGTCGCTCGTCGCGGTCGCGTTCCTGGTCGCGCTGTTCAAGGCCCGGCCGTCGCCGTTCTACATCCTCGACGAGGTCGAGGCGGCGCTGGACGACACGAACCTCGGCCGCCTGCTGGAGCTCTACGAAGAGCTGCGCGAGAACAGCCAACTCCTCGTCATCACCCACCAGAAGCGCACTATGGAGGTCGCCGACGCCCTGTACGGCGTCACCATGCGCGGCGACGGCGTCTCCTCGGTCATCTCCCAACGAATCCGCGAGCCCGAAGCCGTGTAATTCGCAGGTGTAGCGAGCTGTGTCTCATGGAGCTACGCTGGGGGTATGAAGATCATCACCCAGCGGGAGTTCCGCAATCACTCCGCGGCTGTGATGGATGCCGTTGAGGCTGGGGAGACCTACCACATCACCCGGAACGGCACCGAGGTCGCCGAGTTGCGCCCGCTGAACAAGCGGCGACGCCTGAGCGCGCAGGAACTGGTCCGACGGCACCGCCGGCTGCCCCGCGTGGATGCCGCGCTGATGCGACAGGAGGCGGACGAAATCTTCGGCGCCGAGGACAGGGTCGGCGAGGACGACCCCTGGGAGCGCGGCGGTGAGTGATCCGTCGGCTTCCGGCGTTCTGGACACCTGTACGTACATCGATCTCGGTCTGATCGAGGCAGATGCGCTGCCGGAGTATCCCGAACTCACGGCCGTCACCGTCGCCGAACTGCATCAGGGTGTTGCGATGGCGAAGGATGCGGCGACGAGAGCCGCGCGGACTGAGGTGCTCGGAGCTGCCGTGTCCGACTTCGATCCGCTGCCGTTCGACGGCGATGCCGCGGCGCGCTACGGCACGCTGGTGGCGCTGGTCATTTCGGCCGGCCGAGAGCCCCGGCCCCGGCGGATGGACCTGATGATCGCCGCGATCGCGTCGAGTCGGGGTCTGCCGCTGTACACACGGAACGCAGCGGACTTCAAGGGACTCGACAACGTCCTGACGGTCCGCGCGGTCTGAGGTCGGTCGGGTCACCAGTTGTTGTCGGGGGCGGCGGAATCTCCGAGGTCGGAGTCGCTGCCGGTGGAGGGGCCGGAGTCGAAGGCGAAGTCGTCCGGTTTGTCCCGCACCGAGCTGCGCCAGGTCGAGGGACGGACTGACATTCTCATGACCGGACTGTAGGAGGCCGATGGGGCGGTCGAGCGCTTGAACGCTGCGGCGTGCTTGCCCTCGGCAACTAAGCGGGGTCAGGCGGTGATGGTCATGGAGGCGAGCTGATCGCCTTGGACGTCGAAGGTGAAGTGGGACGGTCCGTTGAAGCCGTCGCCGCCGACCTGGGTGACGATCGTCAGCGGGTTGCCCGGGGTGGACACCGTGGTGCCGGTGAAGGTGGCCCGCTTGCCGATCAGCTCGTTGTCGCTCCAGGACCGGATCCGGTCGTGTCCGCGGAACTGGCGGCCCCAGTCGTCGACGAAGCCGTCGGCGGCGAAGGCCGCCACGAACGCGTCGTTGTCCTGCTCGTCGATCGCGGTGAGTGCACGCTGGATCGCGGCGGGGATCTGTTCCATGCCTGAAACCATGCCGAAACGATATCTCTCCGGTTTGAACCGGTCACGGATTCCGGACGTATGGCAGGTGTTCGACGGGGACCCGAGGAGGACCTGATGAAGCGTATGGGAATCGTGATCGGTGTGTTCGCGCTCGGCCTCGCCGGCTTGACCGCCTGCGGTGACGACGGCGACTCCGCCGGCGGTGGGACATCCAGCTCGAGCGCACCGGCCGCCGCCGGCGCGAAGCTCGCCACTGCCGACGTAGGCAGCTTCGGCAAGGTCATTGTCGACGGCAACGGGCGGACGGTGTACGTGTGGGACAAGGACGTGTCCGGCAAGTCGAACTGTGAGGGCGACTGCCTGGCCAAGTGGCCGGTCGTGGCCGCCGGTGACGGTACGCCGCAGCTGGACGGCATCGACGCCTCGCTGGTCAGCACGGTGACCCGGTCCGACGGCAGCAAGCAGCTGGCGGTCGGCGGCTTGCCGATCTACCTGTTCGCGAGTGACACGAAGGCGGGCGACGCCAAAGGCCAGGCGGTCGGTGGAGTCTGGTGGGTCGTCGGCGCGGACGGCAAGAAGATCACAACTCAGCCGTCAAGTAATGGCAACTCAGGTTATTGAGTTCCGGCCGCGGTTGAGCCCAGCCATTGCGGTGGACGGTGAATCCCCTATCGTACGGACGGTGGGTGACTACCCGGGGCCGGAGGCTGCCGAGACGCTGATCCGATCGCTGTACGCCGAACACGGCCGCAGCCTGCTGGCTTATGCGACCCGGCTGACCGGCGATCGTGGGGCCGCGGAGGACGTCGTACAGGAGACTCTGGTGCGGGCGTGGAAACACGCCGGCGACCTGACCGCAGGCAAGGGTTCCGTCCGCGGATGGTTGCTGACGGTGGCACGCAACATCGTCACCGACCGGGCCAGGGCGCGAGCGGCGCGACCGGCCGAGGTCGCCGACGTGGAGATCCGGCCCCCGGTCGAGGGTGACCATTCCGAGTCCGTGGTGAACACCATGATCGTGATGGACGCACTCGACCAGGTGTCGCCGGAACATCGCGAGGTGCTGGTGCAGTTGTACTACCGGGGCCGGTCGGTCGCCGAGGCCGCCAAGGAACTCGGTGTCCCGCCCGGTACCGTGAAATCGAGATCGTACTACGCCCTCCGAGCTCTGCGCGCGGTGATGGCCGGAACAGAAGCGGAGGTGGCCCGATGACTGAGCACGATCGCTCGCAGCTGGGTGCCTACGCCCTCGGCGCGCTCGAGCCCGACGAGGTCCGCGAGGTCGACGAGCACCTGGCCACCTGTGCCGAGTGCCGCACCGAGGTGGCCGAGTTGGAGGAGATGAAGTACTTCCTGGGCGAGGTGCCGCCGGAGGCGTTCCTGGACGGTCCGCCCGAAGGTGGCGAGCTCTTGCTGCAGCGCACGCTGCGGGAGGTGCGGCAGACGGCCGTCGAGCCGGCGCCGGTGCAGGCCCCGCCCGCCAGGAAGCGGTCCCGCACGTGGTTGCTGGCAGCCGCGGCAGTGCTGGTGGTGGCTGGTGCACTCGGTGGCGGCGTGGCCATCGGACGGCAGACCGCCGAGCCGGCCGAGGTTCCTGTCGCCGGGTCCAAGCACGTCAACTCTTCGGACGTCGCGACTGGCACCACGATGGCCACGACGGTGGAGCCACGGGCCGGCTGGAGCTGGGTCATGGTGCAGATCAATGGCCTGAAGGCCGGTGCCGAGTGCCAGATGGTCGTGACCGACACGTCGGGCAAGACCTGGATCGCGGGGAGCTGGGTGGTGTCGGCGAAGGCCGCTCAGGAGGGCAGCAAGTTCGGCGGCGGTGTGCTGGTGCCGCTGAATGAGGTGCGGTCGGTGGAGATCAGGACGCTCGAGGGCGAGCACGTGGTCACTGCCAAGATCTGAGCCCAAACCGATTGCGGGGTACGAGAGGATAGGGGCGTGGCTACTACCTCTGACGACCTCAAGGCCCGCCGGAAGACCGCGGCCGAGAACTGTGAACGCTGGCTGTCACACCCACGGGTGCCTGTGCCGGACAGGTTGCGGCAGCTCACCGAGGTCGCGTGCGAGGACTCGGCCGACGTCTACGGCAACGATGGAGACGTCGCTGCGCTCGAGCAGGAGGTAGCCGACCTCCTGGGGAAGCCGGCGGCGGTCTTCATGCCGACCGGGATCATGGCGCAGCAGAGCGTCCTGCGCGTGTACGCCGACCGTGCCGGGACCGATCGGGTCGCGGTGCACGGGCTGTCCCATCTGCTCGTGCACGAGCTGAACGCACTGGAAGAGGTGCACCGGCTCCGGATCGAGCGGATGACGTCGGAGCCGCGGCAGCCCCGGCCGGACGAGCTGGCCGCGATCCCGGGGAAGCTGGCGGCGGTGACGGTGGAGCTGCCCCTGCGCGATGGCGGGTTCGTCCTGCCGACGTGGGACGAGCTGGTCGTGTTCGCCGAGTCCTGTCGGGAGCGCGGCGTACCGCTGCATCTGGATGGCGCTCGCTTGTGGGAGAGCACGCCGTACCTGGGCCACAGCCTGGCGGAGATCGCGGCACTCGCCTCGACGGTGTACGTGTCGTTCTACAAGGTGCTTGGTGGCTTGAGCGGTGCGGCGCTGGCCGGGCCGGAGGACGTGATCGCCGAGGTACGGCGCTGGCAGCGGCGGCTGGGCGGCAACCTCTACACGCTGTTCCCGTACGCCGTGTCCGCGCGGGAGGGACTGCGGACCGTCCTGCCGCTCATGGGAGACCTGTACCAGCGGGCGGTCGAGCTCTCGATGGCCTTGCAGAGCGAGGGTTTCCGGGTGTTCCCGGAGCCGCCGCACACCAACTCGTTCCGGGTCTACGCGCCGCAGGCGGCCGACACGATCGAGACCGCTGCGGTCAAGCGGATGGAGACGACGCGCGAGGCGATCTGCGGCCGGTGGCAGCCCGCCGACGTACCGGGATGGTCGTGGATCGAGTTGGTGGTTGGTCCGCACACGCTGGAGTGGCAGGTCGACGAAGTCGCCAAGGCGTTCGGGGAACTTTTACGGCACTGAGGTCGTCAGTGTGATTGTTGGGTTGGGGATACGGGGAGAGAAGTGCTGACATTCGTCGTCACCATGGTCGTTCTGCTGGTTCTGTCGGGGCTCGTGCTGCTGGCCGTGGCCCGGGGTGAGGGGAAACATTTCGGGTAGCCTCGCTGGATGAGGCGACTGATCTTTCAGGAGTACGTCACCCTCGACGGGTACGCCGCCGGACCGGACGGTGGGCTGGAGTTCTTCGACACGATCGCCGGGCAGTCGGACACCGACAATCTCGCCTTGCTCGAGAACGTCGACACGATGGTGCTCGGCGCCGAGACGTACCGGTTGTTCGCCGCGTTCTGGCCGACAGCCGCCTCTGCCGGTGAGGTGATCGCGGAGAAGCTCAACGCGTTGCGCCTCGTGGTCGTGTCGACGACGCTCGAGAGCGCACCGTGGGGGCAGTACGAGCCCGGCATCGTAGTCCGCGACCTCGACGCGGTGCGGGCGATCAAGGCCGAGCAGGACGGCAAGGACCTGATCCTGTGGGGCAGCATCACGCTGTTCCACTCGCTGCTGCACGCCGGTCTGGTCGACGAGGTGCAGTTGCGGATCTGCCCGATCCTGCTGGGCGCGGGCAAGAGCGCGTTCCCGGTCGGCGGCCAGCCGGTCGACCTCGACCTGATCGAGGCCAGGCCGTGGGCCAAGGGCGGCGTACTGGTCCGCTACCAGCCGGCTAACTCACCGCGCTGACGATCGCTTTGACGAGTGGGGCGGCGACGGTGATCGTCGGGAGGATCAGGAGGGCGGCCGCCACGGCGTAGGTGCCGGCGGCGAGCCAGGTGTTGCTCGGCTCGGGGTCGGCGAGGCGCTGGACCCGCAGTACGGTCGCCGACTTGGCAGCGGCCAGTCCTGCTTCGGGTGCTGGTGCGCCCGCGAGCGCTACCAGGGCTCGGGCGAGTGGGCGTGGACCGTTGCGGCGGCGGGCGTCGTCGTCCGCCAGCAGTTCGACCAGCGTGCGTGCCTGCTCCAGTGCTACGTCGCTGCGGACCCAGCGCGGGAATGCCATGTGCAGTGCTGTGAACGCCTCGAGGACAAGATCGTGCCGGGCGCGCAGGTGTGCTTGCTCGTGGGCGAGCACGGCGCGCAGCTCGTTGTCGTCGAGCCTGTCCAGAGCTCCGACCGACACGACCACGCGGGCGCCGCGGAGAGCTGGGAGGCAGTAGGCCAGCGGTGTTTCCTCGGCGAGCACACGCAGTCCCGGGATCAGGCCGTCCGGTGTGGCCAGTACGTCGACCAGGTCGCGGTGCCGCTTGCGGCGGGCCCTGGTGCCTACCGCGACTCGGCTAGCTGCCCAGAGAAGTCTCACCAGAACCAGTGCGGTCATGGCGAGGATGACTGCGGCCAGCAGGTCCCGGGCGGACGATGGGTCGAAGCGTGGCCGGCCGGGTTCGCCCGCTGTGGAGTAGGAGAGCGCGATGCCGGCGCCCAGCGCGGCCAGTACGGCGGCGAGCGATATCGCCTGCCAGAGTGCGACGGCAGCGCGGGGGATCCGGTAGGGCCAGCTGGAACGTGCCAGCAGCGCCGGTGCCGGCCCCGTCAGCACCAAGGCGAGTGCGGCGAGCAGGACGGGGGTGATCACCCCGCTCGCTCCTCGCTCTCCGCGTTGTCCTCCAGCCGGCCGAGGGCTTCGCGGAGCAGTGCGGCTTCCTCGTCGCTGACCTGTCCGACGAAGCGGACCAAAGCCTCGCGGCGATCGCCGGCACGGTCGAGGGCGTCCCGCATCAGGTCGGCCGCGAGCTCCTCGCGTGGCGAGGCGGCCCGGTAGCGCCAGGCCTTGCCGTCGCGCTCCCGCTCGGTCAGCTTCTTCTTGGCCAGCCGGTCCAGCACGGTCATCACGGTCGTGTAGGCGAGCTCGCGGGTGTCCGCCAGTTGCTCGTGCACCTCGCGAACCGTCAGCGCCGTCGGCGCTGCCCACAGCCGCTCCATGACCAGCCGCTCCAGGTCGCCCAGGGGGCGCGGTGCCTTCTCCTCACTCGCCACGTGACCAGTATAACTACACGTTGTAGTAGATCCGCGCTAGCATCTACTACGTAACGTCGTAGATGGCTGGGGAGGCCGGCGCGTGGACACCCTGGATCTGGCTCGATGGCAGTTCGCCATCACCACCGTGTACCACTTCTTTTTCGTCCCGGTGACGATCTCGCTGGTCGCGATCACCGCCGGGCTGCAGACCGCGTGGTACCGGACCGGCAAGGAGAAGTACCTGCGGCTGACCAAGTTCTACGGGAAGCTGTTCCTGATCAACATCGCGATGGGCGTGGTCACCGGGCTGGTGCAGGAGTTCCAGTTCGGGATGAACTGGAGCGACTACTCGCGGTTCGTCGGCGATGTGTTCGGCGCACCGCTGGCGTTGGAGGGGCTGCTCGCGTTCTTCCTGGAGTCGACGTTCATCGGGCTGTGGATCTTCGGCTGGGAGCGGTTGCCCCGGCTGGTCCACCTCGGGTGCATCTGGATGGTGGTGCTGGGGACGCAGTTGTCGGCGTACTTCATCCTGGCGGCCAACTCGTGGATGCAGAACCCGGTCGGCTTCCGCTACAACGCTTCCCGTGGCCGCGCGGAGCTGACCGATATCTGGGCGGTGCTGACGAACAAGGTCGTTCTGGTCACCTACCCGCACACGATCTTCGCCGCGTTCATGGTCGGCGGTGCGTTCGTCGCCGGGGTGGCGCTCTGGCACCTGATCCGGCGGCCGTCGGTGGACCGCGACGTGTTCCGTACGGCGCTCAAGCTCGGGGCCGTGATCGTGATCGCGGCCGGTGCCGGGGTCGCGATCAGCGGTGACCAGCAGGGCAAGGTGATGACCGAGGTACAGCCGATGAAGATGGCCGCGGCCGAGGCGCTGTACGAGACGGAGAAGCCGGCATCGTTCTCGGTCTTCACCGTGGGGACGCTGGATGGGTCGCGGGAGATCTTCTCGGTCAAGCTGCCGCACCTGCTGTCGTTCCTGGCCACTGGGAATTTCAACGGCGAGGTGAAGGGGATCAACTCGCTGCAGGCCGCGTACGAGCAGCTGTACGGGCCGGGGTCGTACAAGCCGAACATACCGCTGACCTATTGGACCTTCCGGTTGATGATCGGAGTCGGGATGGCGTCCGCCGTGCTGGCGGTGTGGCTGCTGTGGACGACCCGGCGGGGCAGGGCGCCTGCCCGGTGGCTGATCTGGCTGGCGGCCCCGCTGCCGTTGCTGCCACTGCTGGCGAACACCTTCGGCTGGATCTTCACGGAAACCGGACGGCAGCCCTGGCTGGTGTTCGGATTGTTGCCGACGGCATCTGGTGTGTCGCCGGGCACTACCAGCGGCGAGGTGATCACGTCGCTCGCCGGCTTCACCGTGCTGTACGGCGTACTCGCGGTTGTCGAGGTCAAGCTGATGGTGCGCACCATCCGCGGTGGGCTGGCCGGGACGGACGGGCCGGCGCCCGATTCGCCGGACGACGCACCGGACGACGCCGCCAAACCGTTGTCGTTCGCCTACTGAGGGGCTGGCCATGGAACTCACCACCGTTTGGTTCCTCGCCATCGCGGGGTTGTGGATCGGGTACTTCGTACTGGAAGGCTTCGACTTCGGCGTCGGCACGCTGCTGCGGGTGCTCGGGCGGAACGAGCCGGAGCGACGGGCGGTGATCACCACGATCGGGCCGGTCTGGGACGGCAACGAGGTGTGGCTGATCGTGGCCGGCGGGGCGACGTTCGCCGCATTTCCGGAGTGGTACGCGACGTTGTTCAGTGGTTTCTACCTCCCGCTGTTCGCGATCCTGGTGTCGCTGATCGTGCGCGGGGTGGCGTTGGAGTACCGCGGCAAGCGCGACGACCTGGTCTGGCGCGGCCGGATGGACACGATGATCACGATCGGGTCGGTGCTGCCTGCCCTGCTGTGGGGTCTCACGTTCGCCAACCTGGTGCGTGGGGTGCCGCTTGATGCTTCGTTCGAGTACGTCGGCGGTCTCGGTGACCTGTTGAGTCCGTTCGCTCTGATCGGCGCGGTTGCGTTCACCGCGGTGTTCGTTGCCCATGGCGCGATCTTCCTTGCTTTGCGGACGACCGATGAGCTGCGGGTGCGGGCCAATCGGTTGGCCTCGCGGGCCGGGTTGGTTGCGGCTGTGCTGGTGATCGCCTTTCTCGCGTGGGCTCAGGCGATCCGTGGTGACACCGGCTCGGTGATTGTCGCGGCGCTGGCGGTGGTCGCGTTCGCCGGTGGTCTGGTTGCGAACCGGGTCCGGCGTGAGGGCTGGGCCTTCCTCGGTACGGCGCTCGCCGTCGGGCTGGCCGTGGCGTCGCTGTTCGCCGCGATGTTCCCGGCCGTGATGCCGTCAACACTTGATCCGCAATCAACATTGACAACAGTTGATGCCGCGTCAACGCCGTACACGTTGAAGATCTTGACGATCATTGCCGGGATCTTCCTGCCGTTGGTGTTGCTGTACCAGGGGTGGACGTACTGGGTGTTCCGCAAGCGCATCACTGTCGAGCCGGTCGCTGTCTCGGGCTCCGCATCATGAAGCCCGTCGACCCGCGGCTGCTGCGCAGAGCGCGGGGTGCGCGGGTCTTTCTCGCCGCGTCGGTGCTGATCGGGATCGCCAGCGGATTGCTGATCGTGATCCAGGCCGTGCTGCTGGCGCGCGGCATCGCCGGCATGGTGCCGACCGCCGACGGTGGCACCGGGGTACTCCGGGGAGACGCGGGCGGCGGCGGGACCAGTGGCGGCGTGCTGGGCGGGGGGCCGGGCGGCGGGTTGGTCGGCGGCTTGCTCGGCGATGGCTTGCGGGGCGGCGGGGTGGCGGCTGTGGCACTCGGGCTGGCGGTTGTTGTGGTGGGGCGGGGGCTGTTGGTGTGGACGCAGGAGGTGGTGGCGCAGCGGGCGGCGGCTGCGGTGAAGTCGACGCTGCGTCGGCAGGTGCTGGAGCACTCACTGAAGCTCGGGCCGGTGTGGCTGAGTGGTGAACGCAGCAGCGCACTGACGACCCTGCTGACCAAGGGGCTAGACGACCTGGATCCGTACTTCGCTCGGTACCTGCCCCAGCTCGTACTGGCCGCGACTGTCCCGGCCGGCGTGATCGGATGGATGGCGACGGGTGACCTGATCGCGGCGGGGACCGTGCTGGTCACGCTCCCGCTGATTCCGATCTTCATGGCGCTGATCGGCTGGGCGACCCAAGCCCACAGCCGGCGCCGCCAGCACGCACTGTCCGTCCTCGCGCATCACTTCGCCGATGTCGTCTCCGGTCTGCCCACCCTGAAGCTGTTCGGCCGCGCCAAGGCCCAGGAGTCCGCCGTACGACGGGTGACCGACAAGCATCGGGTGGCGTCGATGAGCAGTCTGCGGTTGGCGTTCCTGTCGTCGTTCGCGCTGGAACTGCTGGCGAGCATCTCGGTGGCGCTGGTCGCCGTCGGTGTCGGTCTGCGGCTGGTCGACGGCAAGCTGGGGCTCGAGACGGCGTTGATGGTGTTGATCCTGGCGCCCGAGGCGTACCTGCCGTTGCGTCAGGTCGGCATGCAGTTCCACGCCAGTGCGGACGGGGTCGCCGCGAGCGAAGAGGTGTTCCGGATCCTCGAGACGCCACTGCCTGAGCGCGGCGATCGGACCGACGTACCGGACCTGCGCGTGAGCCCGCTGCAGCTGTATGACGTGACGGTGCGGTACCCGGGGCGCGACGACGCGGCGCTGGATGGGTTCGACCTGGACGTGCGTCCGGGGGAGGTGGTTGCGCTGACCGGGCCGAGTGGGGCTGGGAAGTCGACCGTGCTGGCTGTGTTGCTCGGGTTCGTGGAGCTGGAGCGGGGCGTGGTCGTTGCCGGCGGGAGTGCGGCGGACGAGTTCGAGCCGACGGTGTGGAGGCGGCAGTTCGCCTGGGTGCCACAGCGGCCCGGGCTGCGGATGGGAACGGTCGCGGACAACGTGCGGCTGGGCCGGCCGGATGCCTCCGACGACGAGGTCCGGCTGGCGCTGATCGCAGCCGGCGCTGGTGAACTGGAGCTCGACAAGGCAGTCGGCGAGCAAGGGCAGCTGCTGTCCGGTGGTCAGCAACGCCGAGTCGCACTGGCCCGAGCGCTGATCACCGACGCCCCGGTGCTCCTCTTGGACGAGCCGACAGCAGGCCTGGACCCCGACGCGGAGGCGACAGTCATCGCCGGCCTCCGTGCCAGCGGCCGCACGGTCCTGATGGTCGCTCACAGGCCCGCCCTGATCGCTGCCGCAGACCGAACAGTCACCGTCGGCGCGAGAGAGCTGGTGAACGCATGAGCACCACGAGCAGTCCTCGGCGACGTCTGACGGAGCCGGGCGGAGCGCACCTCACCCAAGCGAGCAAGCCGGCCCACAGGGTCCAGATGGAAGCGGGACCCGGGGGAGAGACGGGGCTGGGGCGGGGGTGGTTTCCGGTTGGGCTGGTGGTGCCTGAGCGGGGGGTTTGGTGGCGGTTGGGGGTCGCGTTCGCGGCTGGGGTGGCGGCTGCGGGGTCTGCGGTGGGGCTGCTGGCTACTTCGGCTTGGTTGATTACCACTGCTGCGGCTCAGCCGCCGGTGTTGATCTTGATGGTGGCGATCGTGGCGGTGCGGGCGTTCGGGGTGGGACGTGGGGTGTTCCGGTACGTCGAGCGGTTGGTCGGGCATGACGCGGCGTACCGGGTGCTGGGGGAGACTCGGGCGCGGATCACTGGGCGGCTGGAGAAGCTGGCGCCGGGTGGGCTGAGCTCGCAGCGGAAGGGTGACCTGCTGGCGAGGCTGGTGCTGGATGTGGACGCGGTGCTGGACCTGTGGCTGCGCGTGCTGCTGCCGGTAGCGGTCGCGGCGGTGACAGCCACCGCCACGGTGGTCCTCACAGCTCTGCTGCTGCCGGCTGCGGGTGTAGCCGTCGCTTTGGCGGTCCTGATCGCGTGCACCGTCGTACCGTGGCTGACCGCGAAGACCGCGGCACGGGCCGAGCGGAAGCTCTCAGGTGCACGCGGCGAGGTAGCAGCCGCCGCCACCGAGACGCTGCTCACCGCAGGCGACATCGTCGCGTTCAACGCGATCGACAACGTGCTGGACGCCTTCAGCGCCAGCGACTCCCGCCTGGCCGCGACAGAGCGACGCTCAGCCTGGAGCGCCGGACTCGGGGCAGCGCTCCTCGTGCTGTGCGTCGGCGGCGCGAGCGTGGCCGGTCTGGTCCTCGGTAGTACGGCGAACATCACCGGCGCAGTATTCGCCGTACTGGTCCTGACCCCACTCGCGCTGGCCGACGTCCTCGGTGGGATCCCAGCCGCCGCGCAACTAGCGATCCGCGTCCGGGCATCACTGGACCGAGTCCAAGAGCTCCTGGACACCGAAGAGCCAGTCACCGAGCCCGAGACCCCGCTACCCCTGCCGCATGGACGCGACCTCGAGGTGAAGCTCGTTCGAGTCGGGTACGCCGACGGCACCGACGTACTCAACGGGTTGAGCCTGGACATGCCGGCCGGCAGCCGAGTGGTGATCACCGGCCCGAGCGGCTCAGGAAAGAGCACCCTCGCAGCGGTCCTGCTGCGGTTCCTGGAGCCGCGCGCCGGTGAGGTGCTGCTGGGCGGTGTCGACCTGGCCAAGCTCGAGGGCGACCAGGTCCGGTCCGTGGTCGGCCTGCTGACTCAAGAGAGCCACGTGTTCGACACGAGCATCCGGGAGAACCTCTTGCTCGCCAAGCCCGGCGCCAGTGACCTGGAGCTCTGGAAGGCGCTCTACCGCGCCCGCCTCGGGGTCTTCGTCGAGACGCTGCCGGACGGGCTCGACACGATGGTGGGCGAGCACGGCGCCCGGCTGTCGGGTGGGGAGCGGCAGCGGCTCGCGTTCGCCCGGCTGCTGCTGGCCGATCGCGACGTACTAGTGCTGGACGAGCCGACCGAGCACCTGGACGAGGAGACTGGACGGGCGCTGCTGGAGGACCTGTTCGCCGCGGCCGGGCACCGGACCGTGGTGTTGCTCACGCACCGGCCCGAGCTGGTACCGCCTCACGTACCGCGACAGCTGGTGCGCCTGACGTGATGGATGCAGAGGGCGGGCCGGGTGTCTGTCAAGATGGGGAACCGTGTTGACTCCACAGCTTGTCACTCTGCTCTCGGACCAGGCCCTGATCGCGATCATCGTCGTGGTCGCGGCCGTCCTGGTCGCCGGTACCGCCGGACTCGTCGTGTCCCGGCGGCGGTCGTCCCAGCTGCCACAGGCCACTCAGCCGGCGCCGCTCGAAACCGCTGAGCCGACGGTCGGTGAGGACGCCGAGGAGCCGCGGGACACACCGACCCGGACGCTGGAGGACACCGAGCTGCCGGTGGAGACCCCGGCCGCGACGATCGAGAAGCCGGAGTCCGCGCAGGGACGGCTGGTCCGGCTGCGCGCGCGGCTGGCGCGGTCGCAGGGGTCGCTGGGCAAGGGCCTGCTCGCACTGCTGTCGCGGGACAAGCTGGACGAGGAGGCGTGGGAGGACATCGAGACCACGCTGATCACGGCGGACGTCGGTGTGGCGCCGACACAGGAGCTGGTCGAGAAGCTGCGGACCCGGATGCGAGTCGAGGGCGTCGGTGGCGCGCAGGCCCGCGACATCCTCCGCGAGGAGCTGATCGCGCTGGTCGACCCGTCGCTGGACCGGACGCTGAAAGTGAGTCGCAAGGAGACGCAGCCGGCGGTCGTGATGGTCGTCGGCGTGAACGGCACCGGCAAGACCACCACCGTCGGCAAGCTGGCACGGGTCCTGGTCGCCGAGGACAAGCACGTCGTGCTCGGCGCGGCCGACACGTTCCGGGCCGCGGCCGCGGACCAGCTGCAGACCTGGGGTGACCGGGTCGGGGTCCGGACCGTGCGCGGCCCTGAGGGCGGCGACCCGGCCAGCGTCGCGTTCGACTCGGTCAAGCAGGGCATCGAGGAGGAGGCGGACGCCGTCCTGGTCGACACGGCCGGACGGCTGCACACCAAGACCGGCCTGATGGACGAGCTGGGCAAGGTGAAGCGGGTGATCGAGAAGACCGCCGAGGTCGACGAGGTGCTGCTCGTCATCGACGCCACCACCGGCCAGAACGGCCTCACCCAGGCCCGCGTCTTCGCCGAGGTCATCGACGTCACCGGACTGGTCCTGACCAAGCTCGACGGTACGGCGAAGGGCGGCATCGTGATCGCGGTCCAGCGTGAGCTCGGCGTACCGGTCAAACTGGTCGGCCTGGGCGAGGGTGCCGACGACATGGCGCCGTTCGACGCCGAGCAGTTCGTGGACGCCCTGCTGGACTGACACGCCCTGCGGGACGGGCACGCCGGTGGGCGGACACGCCGCTGGACCGAGGCTGTCTACTGGGCGGGTGGATCTGGTACTCAGGTGGCATGACGCTGCCAAGAGTCGTGATCATCGGTGCCGGGTTCGCCGGGTTCCACGCGGCCAGGACGCTGTGCCGGCTGGCCAAGGGCCGGGCCGACATCGTCATGGTCAATCCGACCGACTACTTCCTGTACGTCCCGCTGCTGCCCGAGGTCGCGACCGGCATCCTCGAGCCCCGGCGGCTGACAGTGTCCATCGCGGACACGCTGCCCGACGTCCGCCTGGTGCTCGGAGAAGCCGAGGGACTCGACCTGGACCGGCGGACGGTGCAGTACGCCGATCCGCTCGACCGGCGCGACGAGATCGAGTACGACCGGCTCATCATCGCCGCCGGCAGTGTGAACAAGCTGCTGCCCATCCCCGGCGTGACGGAGTACGCGCACGGCTTCCGTGGCATTCCCGAAGCAGTCTTCCTCCGTGACCACCTGACCCAGCAGATCGAGCTCGCCGACGCCACCGACGATGCGGCCGCGCGGGACGCACTCTGCACGTTCGTTGTCGTCGGAGCGGGCTACACGGGCACAGAGGTGGCAGCACACGGCGTCCTGTACACCGAGCTGCTCAAGAAACGCAGACCGCGCCTGCGCCACCAGCGGATGCGCTGGATGCTGCTGGACATCGCCGACCGCGTCCTGCCAGAGCTGGACGAGCGGCTGTCGCGTACGGCGGACAGAGTGCTGCGCGAGCGTGGTGTCGAGGTCCTGATGGGTACGTCGGTCGAAGAGGCCATGACCGACGGTGTCCGACTCACCGACCAGTCCGACGTACCGACCCACTCGCTGATCTGGTGCGTCGGCGTCCGTCCGGACCCTGTGGTCGAGGCACTCGGTCTGAAGACGGAGAAGGGGCGTTTGCTGGTCGACGCGTACCTGAACGTGCCCGACCACCCAGAGGTGTTCGCCTGCGGTGACGCGGCCGCCGTACCGGACCTGACGCGGCCTGGCGAGGTCACACCGATGACTGCGCAACACGCCGAGCGGCAGGGCCGGCGGGCTGCCAAGAACGTTGCCGCCAGCTTCGGCACCGGTGAGCGGAAGCCGTACATCCACAAGGACCTCGGCTTCGTGGTGGACCTGGGCGGCAAGCAGGCGGCGGCCAACCCGCTGCAGATCCCGCTGGCCGGTCTGCCCGCGAAGGCGGTGACCCGTGGCTACCATCTGATGTCCATGCCCGGGAACCGCGTCCGTACGGCGACCGAATGGCTGTTCGATGCGACACTGCACCGGCAGACCACGCAGCTCGGTGTCATCCCCGCGGCCGACGTACCGCTGGAGACCGCGAGTCCTGAGCGGGTCCGCCCACACCGAAGTGGGCCGAAAGAGGAGACGAGATGACCAAGTTCCTGCTGCTGATGCACTACGACGGCGGCAACGTCGACACCCCGATGCTGGAGTGGGACGAGCCCGACATGAAGGCGCACCTGCAGTACCTGACCGACCACCTGGAGCGGCTGAGGGAGAGCGGTGAGCTGGTGGAGGCGCAGGCCCTGACCTGGCCCCAGCACGCCAAGGTCGTCCGGGCTGCCAGCGTGAGTGCGCCGGTGCTGACGGACGGTCCGTACGCCGAGGCCAAGGAGGTGCTGGCCGGTTACACGATGGTCGACGTGGAGTCGGAGGAACGCGCACTGGAGATCGCGGCCGAGCAGTCCGCCGCGCCCGGCCCGGGCGGTGTCCCGGTCGAGCAGCCGATCGAGGTCCGCCGTCTGATGGAGTCGGATGCCGACCTCTACGAATGACCACCACCTCGAGGACCTGCTGCGTGAGCTGACGCCGCAGGTCGTCGGTGTGGTTGTCCGGCGGTCCGGCGACTTCGCGGCGGCGGAGGACGCCGTCCAAGAGGCACTGCTGGCCGCTGCGACGACCTGGCCGCGCGACGGTACGCCGGACAACCCGAAGGCGTGGCTGATCCAGGCGGCGTCGCGGCGGCTGATCGACGAGGTCCGGCAGGAGCAGGCCCGGCGACGCCGGGAGGAGCGTGCCGCGCTGCGCGACGTACCGCCGGAGGACGTCGAGGAGCAGGACGACACGCTGCGGCTGCTGTTCCTGTGCTGCCACCCGAAGCTGACGCCGGCGTCAGCCATCGCGCTGACGCTGCGGGCGGTCGGCGGCCTCACCACCGCCGAGATCGCGCACGCCTATCTGGTGCCTGAGGCAACGATGGCGCAGCGGATCAGCCGGGCGAAGCAGCGGCTCAAGGGCGTCGCCTTCGAGTTGGACACCGGCGAGGAGCGACTCCGCAATGTGCTGCACGTGCTGTACCTGATGTTCAACGAGGGCTACACCAGCACCAGCGGTCCGGAGTTGCAGCGCAGCGATCTGTCGGCGGAAGCGATCCGTCTGACGCGGAGCGTGCACGCGCTACTGCCGGAGAACGGTCAGGTCACCGGACTGCTCGCGCTGATGCTCCTCAGCGATGCCCGCCGCCCCGCCCGCACCGGCAGCGCCGGAGAGCTCATCCCGCTCGCGGACCAGGACCGCACGCTCTGGAACAAGGACCACATCACCGAAGGCGTCGCACTGGCCGTACAAGCCTTCGACACGCCGCCACTCGGGGAGTACCAGCTACAAGCCGCGATCGCAGCACTGCACGACGAAGTGGACCGGGCGGAGGACACCGACTGGCCGCAGATCCTCGCGCTGTACGGACTGCTGGAGGACCTGTCCGGCAATCCGATGGTGAAACTCAACCGGGCCATCGCCGCCGCGATGGTGGATGGCCCCGACGCGGGTCTGAAGCTCCTCGAGCCACTCGACGAGGAACTACCTGGCCACTACCGGCTGGACGCCGTACGCGGGCATCTGTACGAGATGAAGGGCGACCATGAGACCGCCGCGCACCACTTCCGCGCGGCGGCCCTCGGTACGACCAGCCTTCCCGAACGCGACTACCTGACGACCAAGGCGGCCGCGCTCAGATAGGCCGACGGTGGCCGGCCACTGACGGAGTTTCCGGAACACCGCCTCCGTCCGGACCGGCGGACAGGTCGTTCCACCACAACACCTCGGCGTCCGGGGGAGTCGCCTCGTTCGGCACCTGCGGTAGGTGACCCAGCCGCTCCACCTGCTCCGCCAACGCGTCCAGGACAGACCGCAGTTGCACATGGGCGACCCGGGTGAACGTCCGCACGTACTCCAGATCGGCGACCGGAGCATCGCTCGCCGGGAAGTGCTTCACAGCGGACTCCACCGAGTCGCGAGCCTGCGCCAGTGCGTCCCGCTGCTGGGTGCGAGCCGTCTCCACCAGATCCTTCGCGTACTGCTCGGCCTCGGCCACCAGGTTGTCCGCGATCTGCTGCGCCTGGCTGAGCAGCCCGACCGCGTGGGCGGTGATGTGGGCGCGCTGGTCCGAATCCGGCGTACTGCTGCGGAGTCGCTCGACCTCCGCCCGCAGCTCCGCCCGGTCCGCGTCGGCGTACTCGATCTGTTCCGCCAGGTCGCTCAGGTACGCCGTGACTTCGTTCTGGTCCAGGCCCCTGCGGCGGGTGCCGAAGGTCTTGTGCCGGATCGTGTACGGCGATTGAGCCGGTCGGCCGGCGAACGGATCTTGGCGCGTCACTGCTGACTCCCTGCCGAGGTCGTGATCCCCAAGGATTCGGTGTGGATGGCGGTGGTCGGCACACCGGCTTCGGTGAGATCGGCGACCGTGTGCCGGACCATGGCGGGCGATCCGCACACCAGGGCGGTGCGGTCCGTCCACGGCCCCCGGGCAGCGGCGACCGCGCCGACCTGCCCACGCTCCCCGGGGTACGACGAATCGTCGGAAACCACCGGGGTATAGCTGAACCAGGGGCGCCGGGTGAGGCTGGTCAGCTGCTTGTGCTCGTACAGGTTCCACGGCATCCGGGCTCCGTGGAACAGATGCACGCGCGGGACCTGGCTCGACTGGGCCCGCCGGTCGAGCTGCTCGAGCATCGCCCGGAACGGCGCCAGTCCGGTGCCGCCGGCGATCATCACGAGGTCCCGGCCGTCTTCCGGGAGCTTGAGGGTGTCGCCGACCGGAGCGCCGATGCGGACCGGGTCACCGCGCTTGAGCGACCGGACGGCAGGCCCGCTCACCTGGCCGCCGGGGACCAGGCCGATGTGCAGCTCGAACGAACCGTCGCTGCGCGGTGCGTTGGCAGGGCTGTAGTAGCGCCACCGCCGCGGCCGGTAGGGGATCTCGACCGCCACGGACTGGCCAGGCCGGTACTCCAGCGGTCGCTCCGGGTGGATCTGCACGATCGTCACGTCCATCGTGCGTCGGTCCACACCGAGGACCTCACCGGACCACCAGGCGGGGTACTCCTCGGCCGACTCCTCGGCGGACTGGACCATCACGGTCGCGACCAGGCCGTACGCCTCGGCCCAGTCGGCGGCCAGCTCGGACGTCCAGGCAGCACCCAGGAAGTGCTGCAGCGTCGCGAGCAGGGACGCGCCGACCGCGGAGTAGTGCTCGGCGACGACCGAGAAGCGCCGGTGATCGCGGCCGAGTTGTTGCAGGAACGGCACCACCTCGTCGATTTGTGCGGCGTTGCTGACCACGGCGCCGAGAGCGCCGACGAGCTTGTCGCGTTGGGCGGCCATCGAGACCGGGAACATCTCCCGGACCTCAGGATGGGAAAGGAACAGATGGGAGTAGAAGAACAGCGGCACCTCGTCACCTGACTTGGCGACCAGTGCCCAGCTGTTCTTCAGCGCAGCCGGGTCCATCCGCGTCAGTGCGCCCCGACGATGTCGTCCTGGGTGGCACCCAGCGCTGTCACCACCCGGCCGATGATGTCGGCGGGCACGTCGTGCGCCTCCAGCGCGGCGACCAGGTGCACCACCACCTTGCCGAAGTCCTCACCGGTGATGCCGCGGCCCTTGTGCGCCTCGGCGAGCGCGAGACCGTCGTACGACACCGGGCCGCCCATGACCTGCGAGACCAGTTGCACCTGGTGCCGTTTCAGCTTGGCCAGGTCGCTGTCGGCGAAATAGCCCGCCAGCTGCGGATCCGCAAGCACGTTGCGGTAGAAGACATCCACCACCGACGCGATCGCCGGACCACCGCCGACCGCTTGGTAATCGCTGTCCCCCGCTGTGCTGCCCTGTGTCTCCTCGACCACGGCGCAACCATCTCCCAACCCTCGAAATCGGTCCCCGAGCGGTGACGATCCGAGCACTGTCCGGCTGAGAGGTCAAGTTCAGGAGACGGATTTGCCACGATTTGTCCGATCTTTGCCGCGATTGGTTAGCAGCGCCGATTCGTGGGTAGGAGCTTTATCCGCACTTCGAAAAGTTGCCTAAGGCAATGATCAAACGTATTGCCCGAACGCCGCCGCGATGTCGTCATCTGTTGCCAAGAGCAACCGAAGCAGGACCCGGGCCTTGTACGGGTCCAGGAAGCCGCCGTCGATCAGGCCACGCTGTAGCAGATCCCACTCCGAGCCGACCGACCGGTAGGTGTTCCGGACGATCGAACCGGCGCCCGTCCGCGACGTCAGGACCACTGGTATCCTCGCGGCTAGCTCTCCGAGCACAGGAGCCAGTGCGGCCGGCACGTGTCCGACGCCGAAGCCGGCCACCACCAGACCCTGGTGAGTGTCCGCCAGCCCCTGCAACAGCAGGCCGTCGTCGTCCATCGTGACGGTGTAGAGCGCCACCCGCGTCGCGTCGAGCTCTGCCGGCTCCGCACTTCCCTGTACGCCGTCAAGGCGCAGGGGGCGGGTGAGGACCCGGACGCGGTCCTCGACCACATGTCCGATCGGACCGGTGTTGGGTGACACGAAGGTCGCCGTACTCGTGCTGTGCGTCTTGCGGACCCAGCGGGCCGCATGGATCTCTTCCTTGAACACGACCAGTGCGCCGAGGTCGCGGGCCGCGGGGGAGCAGGCGACGCGGAGAGCAGCCAGGAGGTTCGCCGGGCCGTCGGGGCCGGCCAGAGTGGGATTGCGCATCGCACCGGTGAGTACGAACGGCTGCGGATGTGGCCAGACCTGGTCGACCAGGAAGGCGGTCTCCTCCAGCGTGTCTGTGCCTTGCGTGACCACGACCCCGGTGGCGCCGGCGGACACGGCCTTCGAGGCGGCGTCGACGACCTCGAGCATCTTCGCGGCGGTCAGGTTGGCGCTGGGCACTGCCTCGATGTCCTGGATCTCGACCGGCCGGCCGAGATCCTGCAACCCGGGCACCGCGGCGGCCAGGTCCTCGCCGGTCAGTCGGTGTTTGCCGGCCATCCCGATGGTGCCGCCCAGGGTGAACAACGCGATGGTCACTACCAGTTCCTCCTCAGTCACACGGATCGCCCGACAGACCGCCGCAGCCTACTGGCTACTTGGTGCGCGCCCGGACGTGCATGCGTTCCCCCTGCGGCCCGTACAGGCACAGGACCTCCGTCGGACCCGGACCGGGGTTGCCGAACCAGTGCGGCACCCGGGTGTCGAACTCCGCCACCTCACCCTCCTTCAGGATGAAGTCCTGGTCGCCGAGCTTGAGCCGGACCCGTCCGGAGAGCACGTAGATCCAGTCGTAGCCCTCGTGCGTCTTCTGTTGTACGTCGTTGCCGGGGTAGCCCTCCGGCAGGATCTGCTTGAACGCCTGCAGCCCGCCCGGTCGCCTGCTCAGCGGGATGTGCACCGTCCCGTGGCGTTTGATCGGCTTCGCGTAGATCCGCGGGTCACCGGTGGGTGGCGCGTCCACCAGCTCGTCGAGCTGGACCTGATGTGCGCGTGCCAGCGGCAGTAGGAGTTCGAGGGTCGGCCGGCGCTGGCCGGACTCCAGCCGGGATAGCGTGCTCACCGAGATCCCGGTCTCCTCGGACAGCTGGGACAGCGTCGTACCGCGCTCCGATCGCAGGCTGCGCAGCCGGGATCCGACCGCTTCGAGTACGTCGTCGTAGGACTCCATGTTGCCATTCTGGCAAACAAAGTTGTCGAAAACGAGAATCGTCACGCAGGCTCGAGACAACCGAGAGGAGCCGGAGATGAAGAAGTACGACGTGATTGTGATCGGCGGAGGCGCCGCCGGGCTGAGTGGAGCGCTGGCGCTGGTCCGATCGCGCCGGTCGGTCCTGGTGATCGACGACGGTACGCCGCGCAACGCGCCGGCGGAGCATGTGCACAACTACCTGACCCGGGACGGTGTTCCACCGGCCGAGCTGTACGCCATCGGCCGCCAGGAGGTCATCGGGTACGGCGGTGAGATCGTCACCGGCACCGTGACCACGGCCCGCCGGGACGGCGACTTCACGGTCGAGCTTGCGGACGGTACGACGTACCAGGGCCGGCGGCTGCTGGTGACGACCGGACTGACGGACGTGCTGCCCGACGTACCCGGGCTGGCTGACCGGTGGGGCAAGGACGTATTGCACTGCCCGTACTGCCATGGCTGGGAGGTGCGCGACCAGGCGATCGGCGTACTGGCGACCAGTGTGATGGCGCTGCACCAGGTGCAGCTGTTCCGGCAGCTGAGTGACGACGTGACGCTGTTCCTGCACACCGCGCCGGAGCCGACCGACGACCAGTGGGAGGAGCTCGCGGCCCGCGGCATCTCGGTAGTGGAGGGGAAGGTCGAGCAGCTCGAGGTGGAGGACGGCAAGCTCACCGGTGTCCGGCTGGAGGGCGGCAAGGTCATCCCACGGCAGGCGCTGGCAGTGCAGACCAGCATGCGGGCGCGTGCGGGCTTCCTGGCCGACCTGGGGCTGGAGACGACCGAGCTGGAGGCCAACGGGATCGTCCTGGGCACCGCCGTCCAGGTCGACGCGATGGGAGCCACCCAGGTGCCCGGCGTCTTCGCGGCCGGCAACGTGACCGACCCGAAGGCGCAGGTCATGCCCGCCGCGGCCGCCGGGCTGATGGCTGCCGGTGGTATCAACTTCGACCTGATCGGCGAAGAGATGCGGCTGGCAGTGGCCGCCCGCAGTAGTTGAGGAGTTGAATAGAGGCGGGAGGGTGGATGCACGAAACGGTCGACCCGGATTTCGCCTCGTATGTCGATGCGCGGCAGGGCAGATGGCTCCGGACGGCGTACCTGGTGTACGGCGATCCTGAGCGTGCCGAGGATGCGCTGATGCACGCCTTCACCCGGCTGGCGCTGCGCTGGACCAGGGTCGACGATCCGGACGCCTTCGTTCAGCGGCTGCTCTACCAGCCTGCTCTGAACCGGTGGAGCCGGGTGACGGCGTTCCCGGACGAGGACGACCCGGTGAAGCTCGCGCTGGCCGAGCTGACGCCCGCACAGCGCACTGTGTTCGTGCTGCTCCACCTGGAGGAGCTCACCGAGTTCGAGGTGGCCGACATGCTCAACATGTCCCACCAGACCGTGCACGGGCACGGCATGTCGGCCTTCAGCCGGTTCCGGACGGCGCTCGGCGGGGGCGACTGGCGTGACGGCCCCAGCGACAGCGCCCACGACAGGGCACGCGACATCGGCGGGGGCGACCAGCGATGAGGCGCGAGGACGTCCAGCCGATGCTCGCCAAGGCGTCGGACCGGCTGCCCGAACCGGATCTGGCCGATGCGGCCTGGGCCGCCGGAGTGGAGACCCGGCGCCGCCGGCGGCGCAGCATCCTCATCGGTCTGATCTCCGCTGTGCTGATTGCGGTGATCGCTGCGATCGGAGTGGGCCTCAGCGGTGACGACAACCTCCAGTTCACCCCACCGATCACACCGCCCAGCGACCCGGCCGTCCGCGCCCCGGACGGACAGATCAACGGGATCGACTTCTGGGTCGCTCCGCCGTCCGGAAGCGAACGGTTCCTCGACCGGCTCGAGACGCCGCTCGGCGACCGCCTGCAACTACCGGACAACGTCGAGCCGCTGGCGGACCAGCCGCTGGACCGCATTGCCGCGGTGGTGCTCGAGGACCGCGGCGATCGCTACGTACCGCTCCTGCTGGGCTCCGACTCCTCCTGGGCGCGAGCCGACGTGGAGTTGCTCCCGATCCGCACCGGTACGCCGCTGAGCTCCGGGGCGGTGTCGCCTGACGGACGGATCGCCGCCTTCCCGCAGCCGGGCGAGCTGGTCACAGTCAACGTCGCGACGGCAGAGGTGTTCCGCATCAAGATGCCGGCCCAGGACATCCGCAGCGTCTCTTGGCTACCGGATGCCCAGCGCGTTCTCGTCAGTGGTCCGGGCGTCGCGTACCGGGTGCTGGTGGGGGAGAGCGGCACCGGCGAGCAACCGCTGGTGGCGATCGCGGGCGCCGCGGATCCGTCGGCGGTCACAGCGCCGTTCCGGCTGGACAAGGGTGCCGTGCTCCGGTACATGGTCGGTGGCCAGTGGATCGTCGACAGCGCTCTGCAGTTGCCGGTGCGTGCATGGGTCGGGCAGACCTTCTCCACGGACAGCGCCGCCGCCCGGCTCTTCATCGCGGACGATCTGACCCCAGTGACCACCGAAGCCTCACAACCGCAGGTGGTGGCGGCCATCTCGACCCTGAGGGCAGAGCCCAGCCGCCTGCTGGTGCTGGGTGACCCCACGGTGATGTCCTCGGTCCAGCCAATGGACGAGCCTTTCGTGCGTGAGCCTGGCTGCTGCGCCGTACTGGGCTGGTACGACCACGACACCCCGCTGTTCGAGGTCCGAGGCTGGGTGCTCGCCTGGGACCTGAACTCAGGCGAGGTCCGCCGGGTCACCGAACTGGCCGTGGCCGGCCTGGCCGTTGGACCCGGGATTCGCCCCTGAACCGTTGTCCATGATGCAGCGCAGCGTGAACTCCACCAGCCGGTCGGCGTCCTCCGGTGGCGGCATCGGCTCCCCGGTCAGCGCGCGGACGACGAACACGCCGGCCAGCCACTGCACCATCAGCACCGGGTCCACCGTGCTCCGGATCGGCTCCCCGCGCTTGCGGGCCCGTTCCAGCGCGTTCCGGGTCAGCCCGATCCGGTGGTCCAGGAACTCACGGTAGATCCGTGCGGACCGCTCGTCGCGGTTCGCCTCCGTGACCGCCAGGCGGATCAGTGCCAGGCCGTTCTCGCTGTTCACGAACGCCAGTGCGTCGGCGTAGACCTGGCGCAGGTCGCCGGCGATCGAGCCGGTGTCCGCGTCCGGTATCTGGATGTCGAAGAGCTCCGCCATCGCGTCGTTGGCCAGCGATTCCTTGCTGGCCCAGCGCCGGTAGATGGTGGCTTTGCCGACGCCCGCCGCCTCGGCGACGTCGTCGACCGTCATTCCGTCGAATCCGCGCTCCAGCAGCAGCTGCACGGCGTACCTGCGGATCCTCGGCTCTGCGTCCGGGTCCCGCGGCCTGCCGCGGCGCGGCCTCACCCCGTGGTTGGTCCCCATCTCAAATCCCCAGGTCGGACGGGCGCAGTGGCGCGGCTGCGTACCCGTGTGGTCCAGGCCAGAGTGCCACACCTTGGCCGATGTCACCTCGATGTCACCTGATCGCCCTCTTTGTCACATGCCTGAAACAAATCGACCGATCGGCTGAAACCGCGTCCCGACACCGTGTCCGGTGTGGCTGTTGCGCGTGGGCTCCCCGGCGTTGTGGAGTTCCCCCGGCTGAGGGCGCCGGTCACCCCGCAACGATGGAAGGGATGACGTTGATGGAGATCAACGCCGGCGATACCGCCTGGGTCTTGGCAAGCGCCGCCCTGGTGATGCTGATGACACCGGGCCTGGCTTTCTTCTACGGCGGCATGGTGCGCATGAAGAGCGTGCTGAACATGATGATGATGAGCTTCATCACCATCGCCGTCGTCACCATCATGTGGGTGGTGGTCGGCTACTCGCTCACGTTCGCCGGCGACACCGGGCACGTGGTCGGTGACCTCTCCGAGGTCGGCCTCAAGGGCCTGATGTCCCCGGACGCGGTGAGCGGCTCGACGCCGACACTCGCGTTCGTCGCGTTCCAGCTGATGTTCGCGATCATCACTCCGGCGCTGATCTCGGGTGCCATCGCCGACCGGGCCACGTTCCGTGGCTGGATCGCGTTCGTCGTCGGCTGGACGCTGCTGGTGTACTTCCCGGTCGCGCACTCGGTCTGGTTCCTGGACGACGGCAACGGCGGCTGGATCGGCGACAAGCTGAAGGCGGTCGACTTCGCCGGCGGTACGGCGGTGCACGTGAACGCCGGTGCCGCCGCGCTCGCGCTGGCGATCGTGCTCGGCAAGCGGATCGGCTGGAAGAAGGACCCGATGCGGCCGCACAGCCTGCCGCTGGTCATCCTCGGCGGCGGTCTGCTGTGGTTCGGATGGTTCGGCTTCAACGCCGGCTCGGCGCTGAGCGCCGGCACCACCGCCGCGGTCACCTTCGTGAACACCCAGGCCGCCACCGCAGCCGCCGTGATCGGCTGGCTGATCATCGAGCGGATCCGGCACGGCAAGGCCACCACGCTGGGCATGGCGTCCGGTGCGGTCGCCGGCCTGGTCGCGATCACCCCGTCCTGTGGCGCGGTCACCCCGGTCGGTGCGATCATCCTCGGCCTGCTGGCCGGCGCGGTCTGCTGCTTCGCGGTCTCGCTGAAGTACAAGTTCGGCTTCGACGACTCGCTCGACGTGGTCGGTGTCCACCTGGTCGGCGGTCTGTTCGGCTCGCTGGCGATCGGCTTCCTCGGTACGGCGGCCGCCCCGTCGGCCGTGAACGGCCTGTTCTACGGCGGCGGCGCCTCTCAGTTGGGTAAGCAGGCGCTGGCCAACCTGGTCGTCGGTGTGTACTCGTTCGCGGTCGCCTTCATCCTCGGCAAGGTGATCGACAAGACGATCGGCTTCCGGGTCACCGAGGACGACGAGGTCACCGGTGTCGACCAGGTGGAGCACGCCGAGACGGCGTACGACTTCCTGGGCGCGTCGGGTCTGCGGGGGCACACCCCGCTGGCCAGGCCGAGCACCGCTGAGACCGAGAATGGCAGCACCGAGACGTCCGAGAAGGAAGGTGCGAACGCATGAAGCTGATCACCGCGGTGGTCAAGCCGCACAAGCTGGAGGACGTCCGGGCCGCGCTGGAGACGTTCGGGGTCACCGGCATGACGGTGACCGAGGCGAGCGGCTACGGAAGGCAGAAGGGGCACACCGAGGTGTACCGCGGTGCCGAGTACGAGGTGGACCTGGTCCCCAAGGTGCGGCTCGAGGTCGTCGTCGAGGACGGCGACAGCGGCGACGTGGTGGACGTGATCGTGAAGGCCGCACAGACCGGCAAGATCGGTGACGGCAAGGTCTGGGTCACCCCGGTCGAGACCATCGTCCGGGTCCGCACCGGCGAGTTGGATGGAGACGCCCTCTAGATGGTGAACCGAGCAGAACAGCGGCGCGCTCGTGCCGAGGAGGCCGACGCGCTGCTGTACCTGCTCCTCTCCAAGGCCTGTGACGCCCTCGGTGTTCCTACCGAGGGCGTCGCCCTGGTCGCGGTCGGGGGCTACGGCCGGGAGGAGCTGTCGCCGTACAGCGATCTCGACGTGATGCTCGTGCACGCCGAGGGGTATCCGCGCGTGGACGAGTTGGCGGCACAGATCTGGTATCCGCTGTGGGACTCGAGGACCAAGCTGGACCACAGTGTCCGGACCCTGGCGGAGGCCCGGCAGGCGGCAGCCGACGATGTCCGCGTCGCCCTGGGTCTGCTGGACGCACGACACGTCGCCGGGGACTCACACCTCACACTGCAGCTGCGCTCGGTGCTGATGGCGGACTGGCGTCGTACGGCGCGCACTCGGCTGCCCGCGCTCGCGCAGGCGTGTCGGGACCGCGCCACGAGCGTCGGTGAGCTCGCGCATCTCGCCGAGCCGGATCTGAAGGAGGCGTACGGCGGTCTGCGGGATGCCGTCGTACTGCGCTCATTGGTCGCTTCTTGGTTGGTCGACGTACCGCACCCGGTCGTGGAGCGGGCGCGGCTGGACCTGCTCGACATCCGGGACGAACTGCACAAGGTTGCTGGTCGTTCCACCGACCGGCTGGTGGCCGACCTGGCCGGTGAGGTCGCGGCCGGGCTGGGCCTGGACGGGCGGGACGAGCTGCTGCGGCACGTGTACGCGACCGGCCGGACGCTGGCGCATGTGTGCGATGTGTCGTGGCGGCGGGTGGAGAGCCTGATGACCCGGCCGCCGCGGTCCAGGCGTCGGCAGCGGACTGGTGGACCCCTGCTGCTGGCGCTGGATGATGGAGTCGGTCAGCACGAGGGTGAAGTCGTACTGATGCCGGATGCGCGGCCGGAGCGGGACGCAGTACTTGGGCTGCGCGCTGCTGCTGTTGCCGCGGATCGTGAGCTCGTCCTGTCGCCGGCTGTGTGTGGTCGGCTGGCCAGGAGCGCCATGGCGTTGCCCGAGCCGTGGCCGGGTGAGGCGCGGCGGTTGCTGTGCGCTCTGCTGGGTGCCGGCAGTGGACTGCTCGAGGTGTGGGAGGCGCTGGACCAGGCCGGTTACATCTCGCGGATCCTGCCGGAGTGGGACACGGTCCGGTTCCGGCCACCGCAGTCCGCGGTTCACCGCTTCACCGTCGACCGGCATCTGCTGGAGACGTGTGTCGAGGCATCCAAGATGGTGCGGGACGTCCGGCGTCCTGACCTCCTGCTGGTCTCCGCATTGCTGCACGACTTGGGCAAAGCAGTCGGCGGCGACCACAGTGTCACCGGAGCTGTGATCGCCGGGACCGTTGCTCGCCGCATCGGATTCACCGAGGCAGACGCCGACACCATTGCGCTGCTGGTCCGGCAGCACCTCATGCTTGCGCAGGTCGCAACTCGCCGAGACCTGGACGACCCGATGACTGTCGACCTGGTCGTGGGCATCGTCCGCACCACCGAGACACTGGACCTGCTGGAGGCCCTCACGTACGCCGACGCACGGGCCGCCGGTCCGGCGGCAGCGTCACCGTGGCGGATGCGGCTGGTCGGTGAACTGTGTCGTCGGGTGCGTGGCGAGCTGTCCGGGGGAGGCGAGGGCATGTGGACCGATGCTCCTCCGGTTCCCGTGCCCACACTGCATCAGGTGGTCGGCGTAGGACGGCTGGGCGTGTCAGTGGCTGACCATCACGGCGACTTGCGCATCAACGTCGCCGTACCCGATCAAGTGGGCACGCTGTCGACCGTTGCCGCCGTGTTGGCGGTTGAGCGGCTCGCAGTGCGGTCCGCTGTGATCACATCCGTTGAAGGCTTGGGTATCTCGCAGTGGACCGTGGCCGGCGGGCTGCCCGATCCGATCCGGCTGCGTGACCGGCTCGCCGTGGCACTGCGCGACAGCACTGACCTGGTACGACGTTTGGCCGCGCGAGACTCGTCCGCGGTGAAGCACCGGCTCGACAGCCGGGTCGACCTCCTGCCCGGAGCCTCAGAGACCGCCACAGTGCTGCAGGTGCGAGCACATGACCGCCCGGGACTCCTGTACGACGTCACCGCGGCCATCGCATTCACCGGAGCGGACATCCGGTCAGCCCACGTCAGCACACTGGGTGCGGAGTGCGTGGACGTCTTCTACCTCACCGATCCGCAGGGTTCTCCACTCGACGAGGAGGACGCGCGCACGACGGCAAAGACGGTCCTGGATCGCCTGACCTCTTAATCTCAGTGGTGTGCATGTTGTAGCGGCGTTCCAGCATCAAGCGATTGCCTGTGAGGACCTCGGGTCCCCGATGTACGCCGAACTGCTTCGGCTGATCGTGGACGACTACGAGGTCGGAGGCGTGTCGACCGGAGTACTGGCCGGCTATGAGGATCGTCCGTTCGGTGACGCGATCGCTCTGCGCTTGCTGGCCGCGGTGCACGGCCAGGTACTGGCCGGGGAGGTGCCCGAGCTGGCGGCGTTCTATCCGAGCGTCGGTGGGTCGTGGGACCCGGTGCTGGGCTGGGAGGCGTTCGAGCAGGTCCTGCAGTCGCGGTCCGCTGAGCTGCGGGCGTTGCTGACCCAGCCACCGCAGACGAACGAGGTAGGCCGGGCCGCCGCGCTCTACGGCGGTCTACTGCAGCTGGTTGAGGCCGTGCCGTTGCCGGTCCGGTTGTTCGAGATCGGTGCGAGTGCCGGGCTCAACCTCCGTGCGGACCACTTCCGCTACACCGCGGACGGGACGTCGTACGGTCCGGCCGACAGTCCTGTGGTGTTCGAGGACGCCTGGTCCGGGCAATCGCTGAAGGCGGCGGAGTTGCGGATCGCCGAGCGGGTCGGGAGTGACATCGCTCCGGTGAATCCACTGACCTCGGAGGGCGCACGCACGCTGACGTCGTACGTGTGGCCGGACATGTCGCAGCGGCTGGAGCGGTTGCGTGGTGCGGTGGAGATCGCGCGGCAGGTGCCGGCCGACGTACGCCGGGAGGACGCCGTCTCGTTCGTGCGCGGCCTCGAGCTATCGCAGGGGCATGCGACCGTGGTGTGGCACTCGATCATGTGGCAGTACCTGAGCCGCGACGACCGCGCCGCAGTAGACGACCACCTCGCCGATCTCGGTGCCCAGGCCACCGAGTCGGCTCCGCTGGCACGCCTACGCCTCGAGCCACTGCCACGAGCAGTCCTGGTGGAGCTGCAGACCTGGCCCGGCGGCGAACGGCGGACCCTCGGCCGAGCCGAACCACACGGTCAAGGTCTCGTCTGGTCAGCTGAGTGACGCGACCAGTGTGTCGGTGAGCTCGGCTGCGTAGACCCCGTCGGGATCCAGATCAGGGTCGAAGATGCCGATGTCGATCCCCATGCAGGCAGGCGAGGCCAACAACGGGCGCAGGAGTTCTCTGAGCTGGGAGTGGTCGATGCCGCCCGGGTCGGGGCTGTCCACCGCGGGCATCACCTCGGCGTCGAGGATGTCCACATCCAGATGCACCCAGAAACCGTCGAGCTCCTCCCGCTCGAGATGCTCCAGTACGCCGTCCGCAGCCGACTCCGCCATCATCGTGAGTGCAGACCACACCGGTATCCCGGCCGCCTCGACGTCACCGACGTACTCGTCGTCCTCCCGAATGCCCAAGAGGGCAGCATCCGTGTCCTGGACGTACGGCGACAACCCTTCGAGATCAGTGAGGTCCGCCTGGCCGCGTCCCGTGACCAGTGCGAGCGCCTCACCACCCGCCGCCCCGACGTACGGCGAGTTGTCGACCGTGCGGAAGTCGGAGTGGCCGTCGATATAGACGACGCCGTACCGCCCGCGCCGCTTCAACGCCAAGGCCGGCCCGAGCAGGTTGCTGCACTCACCACCGAGCAGCACCACGAACCGCTGGTCGTCGAACAACTTCGTCAGCCGATCAGCCAGCCGCACCGTGTACGACGCCATCGCCTCGGCGTTGAACACGCCGTCGCCCGGCTTCCAGCCCTCCCGGTCGTACCTCGGTGGGGTGACACAGCCGGCGTCGGAAGCGTTGATCCGCTGCAGCAATCCCTGGTCGCGCAACGCCCCGGCCAGCTTGTAGCAGCCCGGTACCGCGCCCTTGACCGGTGGCCGCAACCCCAGGTTCGATGGTCCGTCCAGCACTACCCGCTGCCTGCCCACGCGAGCCCCCTAACCGACATACATGGATTGACCGGTTAGAGCCTTGCGGCCTGACCCTCCGGTTGTCAACCGCGCCCGGTAGACTCGGGGAGTTGTCTGGGTGAGCTGGGTTTTCTGAAGAACGGACTGTTCCTGGTGTTCGACACGCTTTCCGATCGTCTGTCCACGGCGTTCAAGAATCTGCGCGGCAAGGGCAAGCTGACCGACGCCGACATCGACGCGACGACGCGGGAGATCCGGATCGCGCTGCTCGAGGCCGATGTCGCGCTGCCGGTGGTGAAGGAGTTCATCGCCGCGGTCCGGGAACGGGCCAGCGGCGCCGACGTGCGCGGCGGGCTGAACCCGGCGCAGCAGGTGATCAAGATCGTCAACGAGGAACTGGTCAACATCCTCGGTGGCGAGACCCGCGAGCTGCGGATGGCCAAGCGGCCGCCGACCGTCATCATGCTCGCCGGTCTGCAAGGTGCTGGTAAGACCACGCTGGCCGGCAAGTTGGCCAAGTGGCTGAAGGAGAGCAAGCACCAGACGCCGATGCTGGTCGCGGCCGACCTCCAGCGCCCGAACGCGGTGACCCAGCTGCAGGTGGTCGGCGACCGCGCCGGCGTGCCGGTGTTCGCTCCCGAGCCCGGCAACGGCGTCGGCGACCCGGTCGACGTGGCCCGCAAGGCGATGGACGAGGCGCGGACCAAGCAGCACAGCGTGGTCATCGTCGACACGGCCGGCCGGCTGGGTGTCGACGAGGTGCTGATGAAGCAGGCCGCCGACATCCGCGACGCGGTCACGCCGGACGAGATCCTGTTCGTGGTCGACGCGATGATCGGTCAGGACGCGGTCACCACCGCCCAGGCCTTCCTCGACGGAGTCGGCTTCGACGGTGTCGTGCTGTCCAAGCTCGACGGTGACGCCCGCGGTGGTGCCGCGCTGTCGATCGCGCAGGTCACCGGCCGCCAGGTGATGTTCGCCTCCAACGGCGAGAAGCTCGAGGACTTCGACGTCTTCCACCCCGACCGGATGGCGTCGCGCATCCTCGGCATGGGCGACGTGATGAGCCTGATCGAGCAGGCGGAGAAGTCGTTCGACGCCGAGGAGGCCGCCAAGACGGCCGCCAAGCTGCAGAAGCGCGGCGGCAAGGACTTCACCCTGGACGACTTCCTCGCCCAGATGCAGTCGGTCCGCAAGATGGGCCCGCTGACCAAGATCTTCGGCATGCTGCCCGGGGCGAACCAGTTCAAGGACCAGCTGGAGAACTTCGACGAGCGCGAGATCGACCGGATCGAGGCGGTCATCCACTCGATGACGCCGGCCGAGCGGACCGATCCCAACATCATCAACGGCTCCCGCCGGGCCCGGATCGCGAAGGGCTCCGGGACCGAGGTCGCCACCGTCAGCGGCCTGGTCGAGCGGTTCTTCGAGGCCCGCAAGATGATGGCCGCGATGGCGTCGGGCAAGGGAATGCCGGGGATGCCCGGTATGCCGGGGATGCCCGGTATGGGCGGCGGTGGCGCGCGGAAGGCCAAGCAGCAACAGAAGAAGGGCAAGAAGCGCGGCTCCGGCAACCCGGCCAAGCGGGCGAACCAGGGCAACTCCCAGCCGGCTGCGCCGCAGCCGGGGCAGCTGCCCGCCGCGTTCGGCGGTGGCGGCCAGGACGCCGGCGACTTCGAACTCCCGGACGAACTGCGCAAGATCCTCGGCGACGACAAGAAGTGACACCGGGCCGGTGAACGCTCGGTGACGGGGGAGTGGACGCCGCTTCGGCATTTGGTCACTGCACGAAGTGGCGCACCGTTACCGGTTGTCCACGACCCTGCGACGGCTAAGATCGTGCCTACGCCCGGCAAGACTCAGCACTGCGGAAACGTCGAGGGACGCGGATGAGGCAGCAGTTCAAGAACCTGGATACGTGGCGGGGGAAGCTGACCGCCACCTGGGTCTGCTTGGCTCCTCCCACCGCGATGGTCGCCGTGTTCGTCGCCGGCGGCCTCACCTCGAACACGTTCATCGTGGACGCGCACGCGCTGGCCCAACCGCGCCAGGACGCGCAGTTCGACGACCTGGCCGACAACGTCCCGAACCAGCCAGGAGCCGACGGCAGCCTCCCGACCCAGCAGAAGTCCCAGATCGCGGTGCCGGTGACCGGCGCCGTCGACGGCACGGTGCAGCCGATCCCGGGCATCTCCGGTGACGCCTCGGGCATTCCTGGCACCGTGCTGGCGGCGTACCAGAAGGCGGCCAACGACCTCGCGGTGGCGATGCCGGGCTGTCACATCACCTGGCCGTTGCTGGCCGGGATCGGCAAGGTCGAGTCCGCGCATGCCAGCGGTGGCAAGGTCGAGGCCAACGGGAACACCCGCGGCAAGATCCTCGGACCGGTGCTCGACGGTGGCCCGGGGATGGCTGCGATCGCCGACACCGACCAGGGCGTGTACGACGGGAACGCTCAGTGGGATCGTGCGGTCGGGCCGATGCAGTTCATCCCGGGGACGTGGAAGGTCTTCGGTGCGGACGGCAACGGTGACGGGGTCAAGGATCCGCACAATGTCTTCGACGCGGCCCGTGCGGCCGGTGGCTACCTTTGCTCCGGTGGAGCGGATCTGAGTAATCCGCAGGGGCTCGTGCAGGCGGTGCTGCGTTACAACCATTCGATGGACTACGTGTCGACGGTGCTGCGGTGGATGCAGTCGTACAGCAAGGAGACTGTGACGATCCCGGACACGTCGGGCGTCATCGCTCCACCGCTGGACGACAACGGGAACGTCGACGAGAGCAACGACCCGACCCGCGCGGGCGGCACCACGAGTCCCACGCCGACACCGACAGCGCAGCCGTCCACGCCGACGCCGACCGCGAGCCGGACGACGAGCAAGCCGCCGTCGAGCAAGCCGCCCACCCAGGTGCCGAACACGCCGCCGTCGTCGACCAAGCCGCCGACCACAACCCCGCCGCCGACGACAACCCCGCCGCCGACGACAACCCCGCCGCCGACCACGACCCCGCCGACGACCCCGCCGACGACCACTCCGCCGACGACGCCGCCGACCTCGGATCCGCCGCCGGCGACGTGTACGCCGACGCCCACCCCGACGGACCCGTCGACGACGACACCGACGGAGACCCCGAGCCCGACGCCCACGCCGTGCGACACCAACGCACCCGGGTCGGACGAGAGCACGGCCGCGACTCCGGCCGAGGCGCCCAAGCCGGCTAACTGAGCAATCCGGGCCCACGGATGCCTGGAGCGACGTAGTCCTACGCATGACCCGGGTGCCTGTTTTCGGCCGTGTTGGCGGGTCAGGTAACTTTGCGTCGTCTTGATGTAACTTTCTGGCGTATCGATCGTTGAGGGGATCATGCGCCTAACCCGTAGTGGTAACCGTCGGGTCAAAATCATCATCGCTTCACTGTGCACAGCCCCGCTCCTGGTCGGGGCCATCGTGACAGTCGCCTCGGGCGGAGCCGGTGCCTCCGGTCAGCTCGCGGCGGACAGCCCGGTCGCCCCATCGCCTGGGGCCGGGCTCAACAGCGGTGAGTTCGACGAACTGACGATGGTCGTGCCGCAACGTCCCGGAGTGGACGGCAGGCTCGGATCCGACAAACCCGCCCGCGCCGACGTCCCCGTGCAGGGGGCGACCGACGGCCATTCGGTGGTCCGCCCGGGCCGACCGGACGCGGTCAACGGCATCCCCCGCGGGGTGTTCCCCGCCTACCGCCGCGCCACCGCGAATCTCGCCGTGGTCCGGCCGAACTGTGGGCTCACCTGGCCGTTGCTGGCCGGGATCGGCAAGGTCGAGTCCGACCATGCCAGCGGCGGCCGGGTCGACGTGGCCGGCACCACCCGGGGCAAGATCCTCGGCCCGGTGCTGAACGGCCATGGCGGCAACGGCCGGGTCACCGACTCCGACAACGGCCGGTTCGACAGCGATCTGACCTGGGACCGTGCGGTCGGGCCGATGCAAATCATTCCCCAGGTGTGGGACGAGTTCGGCGCCGACGGCAACGGTGACGGGTTCCGCAACCCGAACAACGTGTACGACGCGGTCACCACGGTCGCGGTCTACCTGTGCTCCGAGGGCGACGACCTGAAGGCACCCCGCGACCTGGTCGCCTCCCTGCTGCGGTACCAGCACTCCAAGGACTTCGTCTCCACGGTGCTGCGGTGGATGCGGGTGTACAGCAAGAACGCCGTACTGATTCCGAATGAGAAGGGCAGCCTGTCGACGGCGAAGTCCGCCGGGAACGCGGAGCGCAAGGTCGACCCGCGCCAGGTCCCGGACGTGCCGGACGACAAGACGACCTCGCCGACGCAGCACCCGTCGACACCGGTCGGCGAGCCGACGGTGCCGGATCCGACCGAGACGCCGACGCACAAGCCGACCCGGCCGACGCAGACGCCGACGAAGACTCCGACCAAGACACCGACGAAGACGCCGACCAAGACACCGACGCCGACGGACACCCCGACCCAGACGCCGACCGAGACCCCGTCGCAGACGCCGACGGACACGCCGAGCGGGACGCCCTGCACGGCTGAGCCGACCACGCCGAGCTGCACCCCGGGCGGCGGCTCGCACGGCTGAGGCTTGCCCGGATACGGTCGGCGTATGACCGACTCCGGCGTCCTCAGAATCGTCGGCACGGTGCTGCCGGCCGGCGAGCAGCAAGAGCTCCATCTCAGCGGTGGGATCCGAACCGCTCACCATTCCCCAGCTCTCCCCTGTTTGCACCAACCGCCGCAAGGGTAACCCGTAGTACC
>NZ_JBFAKS010000035.1:0-105775 GCF_040655855.1 Kribbella sp. NPDC050281
AAAGACCATCCAATGCCCGTGAACGGGGATAATGCATCTTTCGGCATTGACTTTCGGCACGCTGTTGAGTTCTCAAAAATCGGGCGCACACCGCGCTTCAGACTTTCGTTTGAAGCTCCGGGGCAACTCGCCAAACTTTACTGTTTCGTCCGCGGCCGGTCAAATCGGCCTCTTTCGTCCCAGTCCCCCTGCGCGACTCAGTGTCCGAAACCCGCCGAGGCGTGTTTCGGCTTCCGAGACCTTCAGGGAGTTTGTCGGAGGACCGGCCGCTTTCGCGTCCTGCGCCTCGCTCCAACAAGAAGAACATTACTGACATTCGCGGTGCGGATGCAAATCGGGGTCCTGGACCCCTCCGATGCCCGCCGGCCGCGGCCTGCTCGTCCCTCTGTTCCCAGCCGTCACTCACGTCTCCGCGAGTGGTGGACTCCCATCATCCACCCCCGGTCAAGGGGCGGTAGGTGGGTCGGGTGGGAGACGATCGCTCGTCCCCCACCCGAGGTCCTGCAACTGTCCGGCAGACGCCTCTCGGCGAGTGGCCGCTCGAAGCGGCGAAGGTTGAGGCCCGGGGTCATACATCGGACAGTCGAAGGTTGTAACTCCAGTGCTTCCGCACCTATTCCCGGGTGCACGACTCACTCTCTTCGAGCACTACGAGCACAGTCGGTTACTCAGGTCGTGCGGGTGCAAGGGATCTCCTCGTCGTTCTGGATGAAGACCAGGTCGCCGTCGCGTAGCTCGAGCTCGGTGTCGGCGGTGGTGGCTGCGAACCTGGTACCGGAGCGCGCGCTGAACCGCAACGGGTTCTGCTTCTCGAACGTCACCTCGAGTCCAGTCCCCCGCAGTGCGACATCGAACGCTGGGCCGCCATCCAGCCGGTACGCACCGGCCAGCTCAGCCAGGGCCGGTGACGGGAGGTCCGGCAGCTCGACATCCATCGGGTAGCCCTCCCAGCCGTACGCCGCGGCTGCCGCAGCGAACGCGCGCAGGACAAGCCACATGCCGTTGTCGCTGTTGGTCATCACCACCACGCCCTGCCCGGTGTCCCGGTACGCCAGCAGGTGGCATTTGAATCCCTCGTTGCCTCCGCTGTGGCCGAAGCGCTGTCCGACGTCGTCGAGGAACAGTCCCAACCCGAGATGACTCAGGCCACCGATCCGCTCGCTCGCGGAGATCTGGGGCGTGAGCATCTCGCGCGCGAGGTCCGGCGACAACACCGCACCATCCACTCCCGCGTAGGCCTGCTGGATGCCGATGGCGAACTTGGCGAGATCGGTCGGCGTTGTCCACAGTCCCGCAGCGGCCAACTCTGGGTAGGCATGCCAGCGTCCATCGATGGGCCGGCCCACCTCGTCGTGAGCTGTCGCTGCGGTTTCGTACAGCTCCGGCGGCAGCGGCTGGGCGTAGTCGCTGGATGACATGTTCAGTGGTTCGAGAACCAGGTCGCGGACCAGCTGCCGGAACGGTGTTCCTGTCACGTCCTCGAGTAGCTGCTGGAGGACGATGGTGCCGCCGCCGGCGTACCGGAACTGAGTCCCGGGGACGGTGTCGACGCGTACGCCGAAGGTGTTGGTCGGGCTGACGCCGTCGAGGACTTGTCTGGTCGTCGGCAGCGTGGCCTCGTGGTGGTACCCCGGGAATCCGTGCACCGTGAGGCCCGCACTGTGGCTGGCCAATTGCCTCAACGTGACGACTGGCTGCCAATCTCCGGTCGGCGGCACCTGCCACGACGTCAGCCGTTTGTTCACATCCTCATCGAGATCCAGCAGGCCGCGGTCGACCAGCCGGAGCATCGCGAGGACCGCGACCGGCTTGCTGATCGAGCACGCCTGGAACAGGGTGCCCGGTCCCACCGGCGCAGACTCGCCTGCCTGCATCACGCCGGCGGTCCCGGTGTACTTGATCTCGCTGCCATCGATCACCACCCAGCTCGCGCCGGGCACCCGGAACTTCTCGAGATCGGCCTCGATTCCCTCGCGCAGAACGTCCACGTTCCCTCCCCTCGGCTCCAACCGGCTCGGAGCCTCGTGGAGGGAACGCTACGACGCGAGAGGTGCTATCTCGACGGTTGCGGCGCAGTGCAGTCGATCTTCGGGTTCGCGCCGATGTAGTTCAGTGGGCCGGCGACGATGGTGACCAGCGTCGTGCCCACCTTGGCGCACGTCGCGTCCGAACCCGCGAAGTAGTTGCGCTGAACCGCGGCCGCGAGGCCGATGAGCAACCAGACGAGAACGATGATCGTGATGGTTCGGGAACTGGTCGTAGACGCTCTACGTGTGCGCATGTCCACCTCCTGGGCTGGGCGCTCCCCCGTGTGGAACCCCCTTCCGGTGCCCGCTGCGCGAGCACCGGAAACGCAGAGTCAGACTTCGCGACAGTCGTAGTACGGCTTGATGTGCTTGTTCACGTACGCCCCGATGCTCGGTGCGGCGAGCAGACCGGCGTACGTCGGTTGCGGGACTTCGTCGTATTGGTAGACGTAGCCGTTGACGTACTCGAGCTCGAGCGTGCCGTCGGACCAGCCGACCGATTTGATACTCGACGAGTTCACCGGCCGCCGCCTCATCCCTCAGCTCCTTCGCTACGCCGTACGCCGCCACAGGTCAGTGTGCCGTTGATCGCTCCGGATCGGGCGACTCCAGGCGCGCCAAGGCCCGGGCCAGGTCGCCGATCGCCGTGTTGAGCTGGTCGAGCACGGCATGGTCGAGCGGGATCCGTCGCTCGTCCAGACCGAGATTGGCCTCGAACCGGACCAAGGCATCGGGCGGTGCCTTCTTGAGTGAGGTGTCGAGGGCCTCCTGCAGGTAGGGACTGGGCACGATCTCGGGTCTCTCCCGCCACTTCGTGACCGTGCGAGGCGCAATACCGAGGTGCTCGGCGAAGGCCTCGTTCGTCAGCCGCAGCGCCGCCCGCAAGGCGTGCGCATGCCGGCCGGTCCATTCTTCGATGACTGTCATCGGGTTCGCTCCTTGCGCGTCGATCACTCCTTGCAATCAGGTTACGGCGATCGGGTCACCGTCGGAGTGCACAATTTGTGCCCTGTGGATACCGGTTGGGTTCATGGTGCGGACCGGCTCCGGAGCGTTGACTTCAGGCATGAACGAGATCGGCGGAAGAACCCCGACGCTGCTGCGGACGATCCCGCGCCGGCGTCATCTGAAGGTCGCGAACAAGTCCGGGCCACGCTGTTTCCAGCTGGTCCGTCATATCGACGTCTCCGGCATCAGCGGTACGGGCGTCGTCGCCGAAGGGGTCGAGTGGAGCGACGGGACGGCGGCCCTGCACTGGGGAGGCCGCTATCCCACGACCACGGTCTGGCCGGACGGCGTGCACGCGCTCCTGACCGTCCATGGTCACAACGGAGCGACCACCATTCGCTGGTTGGACGAGTAGCCATGCGGACCCGATCTCGATGGGGTGGGCCTCCCCTGCAGCCGGCCCGCCTCACCGGCCTACTCCGAGAAGAACTGCTCGCGGTACTCGGCCGGCGTCTGCTTGCTCGATCTAGGTGCGGAGCCGTTCAGTCCCGCAGACCTGGCGGACGTCTGGCTGGGCTTGTCGTCCTCGCTCGGCGGCTGTGTGCCGGTGTCAGGCGGGGAGGGCTGCTGGTGCGATCGGTCCGGTGCTACCAAGGTGTCGACCGCGGAGTTGAAGGCGAGTTCTGCCCGGGTCGGCTGGGTGTGCTCGATAGCGTCGGCGGACGCGCGTCGTGCCGGGAGGTCGTTGGCGGCGGCGGACAGTTCGGCAAGGGTGTCGAGCAGGCCGAGGGCCGTCTCGACCTCGCCGGGGTGATTGACCAGCCACCAGACCGCGGCCGAGCCGGGTGTGGCGAAGACGTCGTCCTTCAAGTACGCGCGTTTGTCCTGCTCCATCCGGCGTTCGAGCAGAGTCGTCTGCTCCCGGCGGTGCAGAGCGGCCAGGTGCTGGAGATGCTTCTGGTCGGCGTCGGGCAGCCGCAGCCGGATCTCGGTCGCCCAGCAGCGCACTTGCCCCTTCTCGTCCAGGGCGGGCTCACTAAGTGTGGCGGCGAGGCGGTGCTGGTTGAGCGACTCCTCGGTGACCTGCTGGGTCGCGGTCAGAGCCCGGGCCCGCTCGAGCAACGCGTGGACCGCGACTGCGCCGAGATCCGCGTGGCGCGAGCCCGACAGCACGGTCGACCACTGCACCACCGCCGAGAAGCTGAACTGGAAGTCGGGCGACGCGGACGGCAGCCGTATGTCGGCCACCGTGCGCGACGGCGGTCCGGAGAAGACGGGATCTGGATCGGGCAGGACGACGGATGGTGCCGGCGTCTGCCTGGCGACTACGGGACGCGGTTCGTCGGGCTGCTTCCAGACCACCGCAAGCAGCACGAGCAACACCACGGTGAGTACGACGGCGGCCCAGCTCGGGAGGCCGACGACGAGCGACACGACGTACAGGACCAGGACAATCGCGGCAGCGGTCAGGAGGGAATTCCGGTGGAGCTTCATGGTGGCCGTTCCTTCACCGCGTCGGGCGGACGTCAGTAGGTCGGCGCAGGCGTACCTGACGGCTTCCCCGTCCTCCGCCACCCAGGTCACCGGCAACCCAGACCACGGATCTCGCCACGCAGCGCGACCACAAAAAGTTTCACACGCCCCACCGAAAGTAGCCGCCCGGAGCGTGTCGGTAGCTGAGCGTGAGTCAGCCGGTGAGGGAGCGGAGGGCTCGGCGGGAGGGGGTGAGCACCACGGGCTTGTACGGGCAGCGGGCGTCGGTGAGAGTCTCGTAGGCGCGGATAGCCCGGTTGGCGGCGTCCCAGCCTTGCTCGGCAGGGGTGCGGCCGAGGCCTCGGTTGCGGACCAGGGCGCCGTAGAAGGCAGAACAGAAGACGGTCGCTTCGTACCAGCCGATGACGGTGCTGGTGCCGATGTAGGTGATGTCGTCCTGGAGACAGTCGCGGATGGCCCGCTGCCACTTGCCGATGCCGGTCTTGCAGCCGTCGGCGATGACGACGCCACTGGCAATGCCCCACTGCCGGTCCAGGAACCACTCGGCGAGCGAGCGCAGCGAGACCTGCGTCTTGCCGTCGGTCGAGAGGAAGGACGGCTCCTCGCTGTGATCACCGTGTGCCATCACATGAAGCACCGTCGATGGGGTGGTCAGGGCAGAGAACGCGGTCTCGTGGTCGCGGGTGCGGACGAAGTTCACGTCGATCACCGGCTGGTCCCAGCCGGCGTTGATGTTGCCGGTGATGCCCTGGACGAAACTCATCGAGGCGTCGAACGAGCTGTCCAGACCGAGATCCACCAGGGTGATCAGCCGGTTCTTCATTCGCCCATCCCTCCCAAGCGTTTCGTTCCCCGCCGCACCATGATGAACCACGGATCCGACAGTTTGCTCCCCTGTTTACCTTGGGCTGAGACGGCCTACCCGACCCCGGGCCGGGCCGTACGACGTACGGCGGTCGTGCGCCGGTGGACGACGCGGAAGCGGACCGTGATCGGCGGTACGGTGGCGGGCAGCGGCCGCCGAAGGAGGACAGGATGAGTCAGGTTCCGAGTGTCACGCTGAGTCATGGATCGGTGCTGCCACGGGTCGGTCTGGGGACGTCACCGCTGAACGACGCGGACGCGGAACGGGCGGTCAGCCAGGCGCTCGAGGCCGGCTATCGGCTGTTCGACACGGCGGAGAACTACCGCAACGAGGTCGGGGTCGGGCGGGCGCTGCGTGGTGCGCCGCGCGATCAGGTGTTCGTCACGTCGAAGTTCAACAAGCGGTGGCACAGCGTCGAGGGCGCGCGGACCGCGTTCGAAGCCAGTGCGGACAAGCTGGGCCTCGAGTACCTCGACCTGCTGCTGATCCACTGGCCGAACCCGGACCAGGACCGGTACGTCGATGCGTGGCGCGGGCTGATCGAGTTGCGTGAGGCGGGGCTGGTGCGGGCGATCGGCACGTCGAACTTCAAGCCGGCTCACCTGTCGCGGCTAATCAATGAGACCGGGGTGGCGCCTGAGGTCAATCAGGTCCAACTGAGTCCGGTGTGGGCGAAGGCCGCGGAGCGGGAGTTCCATGCGCAGCACGGGATCGTCACCGAGGCGTGGAGTCCGTTGGGTAAGGGGACCGATCTTCTGAGCCATCCGGCCGTGCAGGAGATCGCCAAGGCCCACGGGCGGTCGCCGGGTCAGGTGGTCCTGCGTTGGGAGACTCAGCAGGACGTCGTACCGATTCCCAAGTCAGCCAACCCCAGCCGCCTCGCGGACAATCTCGACATCTTCGACTTCGACCTGACGCGCTCCGAGCTCTCCGCACTCGCAGCCCTCGACGGCACCAGCCGCCCCGCCGCCGACTCCGACCGCTCCGGCCACTGACCGCCCCGGACCGCCACAGCCCGGGCGAGCGGCCCCAGGCCAGACGCAGCATGGGGCGGCTCCCCAGGACCACGCAGCATGGCTGCGGCTCCCCAGGACGACGCAGCATGGGGGTGGCTCGCCGGACGGCTCAGTTCTTGTGGGCCAGGTAGTAGGCGTTGAAGGCGTCTGCTTCGACGTGGGCGATGTCGACGGAGGCGAAGCCGGCGTCGGTGAGCATTTCGCAGGCCCTCTGCCGGCCCCAGACGGTGCCGAGGCCGGCGCCGCCGGCGGACAGGGAGACGGTCATACAGTGCATGGTCGAGACGCCGTACAAGAAGGTCGCGAAGGGGTTGTCCAGGTTGTCCTGGAGGTTGCTCGACGCCTGGATGTCGACCATCAGGAAGACACCGCCGGGGCGCAGCGACGCCGCGATACCGGCGAGCACCGCCGCCGGCTGCGCCTGGTCGTGGATCGCGTCGAAGGCGGTGACAACGTCGAAGCGTTCGTACTCCCCCAGGTCAGCAACATCGCGAACGACGAACTCAGCGTTCCCGATCCCGTCTGCCTCAGCACGTGCGGCCGCGATGCCTTCGGCGGAGATGTCGTAGCCGACGCACCGACTCCGCGGATAGGCCGCGGCGATCAGGTTGATGGCATGCCCGCTGCCACACCCGATGTCGGCGACGTCGATGCCGTCCACGAGTCGCTCCGGCAGTCCCGGGACCAGCGGCAGGACCGAGTCGAGCAGTGCCGCGTCGAAGAGGGCACCGCTGTCTTCCGCCATCAGCCGATGGAACTCGGTGTACTCCGCGTACGGAACACCGCCACCGTGGCGGAAGCACTCGACCAGCCGCGATTCCACCCCAGCAAGCAAGGCGATGAACTGCGTCGCGCCCGCGAGGTTGTCCGGTCCGGCAGCGCGGGTCAGGAGAGCGGCATGTTCCCGCGGGAGCCAGTACGTCCGGCGATCGGCGTCGTACTCCACCACCCGTGCGACCGTCATCCCGCCCAGCCACTCCCGCACGTACCGCTCCTGCAGGCCCGCGGCTCCCGCGAGTTCGTGGCTCGTGACCGGTGGCAGCTCCGCCATCGTGTCGAAGAGACCCACCTGATGTCCGATGCTCATGAGCAGCGTGAGCACCCCGTGGTTGAGCACCTCGCCCATCTGTACGCCGAAGGCCTCGACGCGCGGAGTATCCAGAAGCATTGTCTCCACCTCCCACAGGCAGCATCACCCCGGGAGATCGCGCGCAGCATCGGTGAACTCGCCTATTCCTCCAGGCGGGTGAGGTACGCCGCAGCCTCGGTCCGGTTCCGGACGCCGAGCTTGGACAGGATGCTGGCCACGTGATGCTCGACGGTACGGCGACTGATGTACAAACGAGCCGCGATCTCCGGATTGGGAAGCCCTTCAGCCAGCACGCCGAGCACGTCCCGCTCCCGTTTCGTCAGCAAACCAAGGCCTCTGGGACCGGAACGAGCCGCAGACGCACCAGCCGACCGCAGCCAGGCGGCCGCCGCATCCGCATCGCGCGAGGCGCCGACGTCTTCGAACACGGTGAGCGCCATCCGGGCCTCGGCCACAGCCGGCGCCGAGCCGCCCTCGGCACACAGCGCCTCGGCCAACAGCATCCGGGTCCGCGCGACCTCGACCGGCATCTCCAACAGGCCGAACCACGTCAGCGCCGCCGACAACCGGCGCACCGCCGCATCGGCTTCCCCCTGTGCCAGCAGAGCTCGCCCGCACAACCGAGCAGCCCGTGCAGCGATCAGTCCGCTGTCGGTCGTCGTACCCAAAGCAGAAAGGTGTTCGGCCTCCACAGCAGCGCCGGCAGCGTCACCACCTACGAGACAGGCCTCGCCAAGCACCTCACGGAGTCGGGCCGCCTCCAGCGGGTTCGCATCGACAAGCTGACGCCGCACCAGTGACTCGGCCATCGCCACGTCCCCGGCTGCGAGGTGGACGGCTGCCAGCACCGACCGTACGACGGGGCGATCCTCGAAGCCGACGAGGAGTCGCCGAGCCTCGGCAACCCGGCCCTGACCGAGTCGGAGCTCGGCCAAGAAGGCCGCCGCCTCTGCCTGGACGGCAGGCAACGAGTTTCGCGACAACTCGGCCGCGGCGGTCAGCTCGTGCTCCGCGCGTGGCCAGTCACCGGTCGACACCAGGACAGCGCCGTACGCCGCTCGGCAGGTCGAGTGCAGGTACGGACAGCCGTAGCGATCGATGAACTCGTCCAGCGAACGCATCCACTGCACAACGCGCACGAAGTCAGCACCGCGAACGCACGACCGCATCAGCAGGCAGCTGGTGAGGACGACCGTGTCAGGTCGAGCCCCCTCGCCACCCAGCGCGCCGGCCATGGCCTCGTCCAGCAATGCGGTGCCTTCCAGCACCTGTCCGAGGTCGATCAGCGCCGCGCCCCAGATGCTCAGCGCGCACAGCTCAAGATCGCGATCCTCCGCCACGGCAGCAACGTCGTACGCCGCTTCCGACCACGCTGCTGCGAGCTCAGGATCGTCGGCGGACGACGCCCGGGCCAACGACGCCCACGCCACCGGTACGGGCTCGGCAATCTCCGAGGCGATGCGGACTGCCCGCGCCGCCCATCCCTGTGCGGCGGCCCGGTCGCCGAAGTTGGCGTCGTACGAGAGGCTGAGGCCAAGGGCCATGAAGACGGCGTGAGCGGGATCGGACTGGCGGTAGAGCGCGTAGGCGCGTTCCCAACAGGAGAAGGCGGCCGGTACGTCGCCCAGCCACCACTGGGCGTCACCCAGCCCAGCCAGACCTCGAGCCGTTGCCGAGATCCCGACCGCTTCCGCGAACACGGCGCGTGCCGCGCTCCAGTCTCCCTCGCCGAGTGCCTTCGCCCCGGTCGCGAGGAGACCGTCGATCCCCTCCACAGCTTCGACGGTAAACGCGCCGCGGTCCCCGGGAAAGTGGCAACTCCTGGTGTTCGACCCCATCCGTGGGGTGCCTCGCTGCGAAGGCCCGGGCGTTCGACCCCGACACTCGGAAGGACGGGACATGACTCTGCGCAATCGCGCCGCGGTTGCGGCGCTCACCACCAGCACCCTTGCCCTCGCCACCCTTGTCGGTGCGAGTGCGCACGCGAAGGAGTACCAACCGCCGGGGTCGTTGGGGCCGGTTTTCGTCCTGGACGGGGGTCGCTACAGCGCCTTCGACCCGCCCGACGGCATCAGCGGCAACGAGTTCGTCGACCTCAACGACCGCGGACAGGTGGCGGGGACCTACGTCGACTCCGGCCCCGGAGCCAGCCACGGGTTCGTCCGCGAGAAGCGCGGCCGGTTCACACGCTTCGACGCCCCGGGCGCGATCGACACCTACGTCTCCGAGATCAACGACCGTGGTCAGATCGTCGGCGTCGCCTGCTACGCCGAGCCGTGCGTGCAACGCGGTTTCCTGCGCGACGCACGCAGCCGGTTCGCCACGATCCGCAAGCCGGGCGCCGTCGCCACCCAGGCGTTCGGACTGGACGACCGCGGTCGGGTCGTGGGCGACTACCGCGACAAGAACGGCAGGTTCCACGGCTACCTGTGGGTGAAAGGGCGGTTCACCACGATCGACGTACGCGGCGCTGCCGGGACCACGCTGATGGGCATCAACGACCGCGGCGACATGGTCGGTCTGTACCTCGAGGCCGATGGATCCACGCACGCGTTCTTCCGGAACGCCCGCGGCCAGGTCACGACGATCGACGCGCCGGACGCGAAGTTGACCTTCCCCACCGACATCAACGACCGCGGGCAGATCGCCGGCTTCACCACGGATGCGCTGCCGTTGCCCACGGCCACCGATATTCAAGGCTTCGTGCTGAAGAACGGACCCACCGGTCCCTTCACTCGGATCGACTACCCGGGCGCGTCGCGCACGATCGTGTTCGGCCTCAACGACCGCGGCAGCATCACCGGCGTCTACGAGAACCCGAACGCGACGCCACCCAGCGCCGTCCCGCCAGAGAAGGACCGATGAAGACCCGCGTCCCGGCCGGCGCCAGGTCCGCGGTCGCGCTCGCGGCACCAAACCGTCGAGCACAGCCGCCGACCTCGTCGGAGCTAGACGCGCTGCGGCCCCCGGGGAATGTGGGAAGTTCCCGGGGGCCGTGGCGCTTTCAGTTGGGGTGGTGCAGCGCACCTGGCGCTTCGCAGGTCAGCTGCAGCCGGAGGTGCTGCCGCAGCCTTCGCAGACGTAGCAGGAGCCGCTCGGGCGCATCTTGGTGCCGCAGGTGAAGCAGAGCGGCGCGTCGACCGAGGTGCCGGTGATGAGCTCGAACATCTCAGCGGTGGTGCGGACCTCAGAGGTGTCGAGCGGCTTGGCCGCGGCCGCTTCCGCCACGACGGGCTTGTCGGCGCTCTCGGCGACCGGCTCGACCGACTTCAGTGACTCGGCCTCGGAGATCTCGACCGGGGCCGGCTCGTAGGAACCGGTGTCGAGCTGCCGGGACCGCTCGTCCGCCGAGTAGATGCCCAGGGCTGCGCGGTCATCGAACGGCAGGTAGTCCAGGGCCAGGCGCCGGAAGATGTAGTCCATGATCGACTGCGCCATCCGGACGTCCGGGTCGTCGGTCAGACCGGCCGGCTCGAACTTCAGGTTGGTGAACTTCTGGACGTAGGTCTCGAGCGGTACGCCGTGCTGCAGCGCGATCGAGATCGCGATCGAGAAGGCGTCCATCACCCCGGCCAGGGTCGAACCCTGCTTGCCCATCTTCAGGAAGACCTCGCCCAGACCGTCGTCCGGGTAGGAGCCGGCGGTCATGTACCCCTCTGCGCCACCGACGCTGAACGACGTGGTCCGCGACGGCCGCGACTTCGGCAGGCGCTTGCGGGTCGGCCGGTACTCGATCACCTTCTCGACGATCTTCTCCGCGACGGCCTCGGTCTCGGCCGCGGCGGCCTCGGAGGCCTTCTTCGCCTTGGCGTCGGCCAGCGGCTGGCCGACCTTGCAGTTGTCGCGGTAGACCGCGAGCGCCTTCAGGCCGAGCTTCCAGCCCTGGAAGTAGACGTCGGCGATCTCCTCGACCGTCGCGGTCTCCGGCAGGTTCACCGTCTTCGAGATCGCGCCGGACAGGAACGGCTGCGCGGCCGCCATCATCCGGACGTGGCCCATCGGCTTGATCGCCCGCTCACCCATCGCGGTGTCGAAGATCTCGTAGTGCTCCGGCTTCAGGCCGGGAGCGTCGACCACGTGACCGTGCTCGGCGATGTACTCGACGATCGCCTCGATCGTCTCCTCGGTGTAGCTGTACTGACGCAGCGCCCGCGGCACCGTCTGGTTGACGATCTGCATCGAGCCGCCGCCGACCAGCTTCTTGAACTTGACCAGCGAGAAGTCGGGCTCGATCCCGGTGGTGTCGCAGTCCATCATGAAGCCGATGGTGCCGGTCGGTGCGAGCACCGAGGCCTGCGCGTTCCGCCAGCCGTTCTTGCCGCCGACCTTCAGTACGGCGTCCCACGCGGCAGTGGCGTGCTTGTGCACGTCCTTGTCGATCTCGTGCAGGCTGCGGATCGCGTCGTTGGCCGCGGCGTGCTTGCGCATCACCCGGGTGTGCGCGTCCTTGTTCCGCTCGAAACCGTCGTACGGGCCGACGACGCCGGCCAGCTCGGCCGAGCGCTTGTACGACGTCCCCGTCATCAGCGAGGTGATAGCGCCCGCCAGTGCGCGACCACCGTCGGAGTCGTAGGCGTGACCCGTTGCCATCAGCAACGCACCGAGGTTCGCGTAGCCGATGCCGAGCTGCCGGTAGGCGCGGGTGGTGTCGCCGATCGCCTCGGTCGGGAAGTCGGCGAAGCAGATCGAGATGTCCATCGCGGTGATGATCAGCTCGACCGCCTTGACGAACTTCTCCGAGTCGAACAGGTCGTCGTCGCGGAGGAACTTCATCAGGTTCAGCGACGCCAGGTTGCAGGACGAGTTGTCCAGGTGCATGTACTCCGAGCACGGGTTGGACGCGGTGATCCGGCCCGTCTCCGGCGTCGTGTGCCAGTCGTTGATGGTGTCGTCGTACTGCAGGCCCGGGTCGGCGCAGGCCCACGCGGCCTGGGAGATCTTGTCGAACAGCGACCGCGCGTCGACGGTCTCGATCACCGAGTTGTCCAGCCGCGCCCGCAGCCCGAACTCACCCTTGTCCTCGACCGCGCGCATGAACTCGTCGGTGACCCGGACCGAGTTGTTGGCGTTCTGGTACTGCACCGAGGTGATGTCGCGACCGCCGAGGTCCATGTCGAAGCCCGCGTCGCGCAGGACGCGGATCTTCTCCTCCTCGCGCATCTTGGTGTCGACGAACTCCTCGATGTCCGGGTGGTCGACGTCGAGCACGACCATCTTGGCCGCGCGCCGGGTGGCGCCACCGGACTTGATCGTCCCGGCGCTCGCGTCCGCGCCGCGCATGAAGCTGACCGGGCCGGACGCCGTACCGCCGCTGGACTGCAGCAGCTCCTTGGACGAGCGGATCCGGGACAGGTTGAGGCCGGCACCGGAGCCGCCCTTGAAGATCAGGCCCTCTTCCTTGTACCAGTTCAGGATCGAGTCCATCGAGTCGTCGACGGCGAGGATGAAGCAGGCCGACACCTGCTGCGGCGACGAGGTCCCGACGTTGAACCAGACCGGCGAGTTGAAGCTGAAGTACTGGTGCAGCAGCATCCAGGTGAGCTCGTGCTCGAACACCTCGGCGTCGGCCGGGGTGGCGAAGTACCCGTACTCCTCACCGGCCTTGCGGTAGGTCTTCACGACCCGGTCGAGCAACTGCCGCAGGCTCCACTCGCGGTTGTCGTGACCGACCGCGCCGCGGAAGTACTTCGTGGTGACGATGGTGGACGCGTTCACGCTCCAGTAGTCGGGGAACTCGACCCCGCGCTGCTCGAAGACGGTCTCACCGGTCTTCCAGTTCTGCTGTACGACGTCGCGGCGCTCCCACGTCACCTCGTCGTACGGGTGCGCGCCCTCGGTGGTGAAGATGCGCTCGATGGTGAGTCCCGCGGGCGCGTTCTTGCGCCCACGGAACCCGGCCGCCGACCTCTTGGTCGACCCCGAGTGGCCGGTCACCGTCTCTGTCATGGTTGCTCCTCGCCGTGTGTCTGCACTGCCGCGGTCTGTCGGGACCGCCCCGTTGAGTAACGCCAGATACTGCTGAATCCCCGATTTATGTCTGCTGGGTCGGCTTCAGCGGGCGCGGCTCGGTGCCCTCAGGCTCCTTCTCCGCCCGCAGCAGCGCGATCTCCGTTTCGAAGTCGTCGGCCGACTCGAACTGCCGGTAGACGCTCGCGAACCGCAGGTAGGCGACCTCGTCGAGCTCCCGCAGCGGCCCGAGGATCGCGAGTCCGACCTCGTGCGCGGGCACCTCCGGCGAGCCGCTCGCCTTGAGCGCGTCCTCGACCTTCTGGCCCAGCCGGGCCAGCGCGTCCACGTCGACCGGCCGGCCCTTGCAGGCCTTGCCGACGCCGTTGATGACCTTCTCCCGGCTGAACGGCTCGGTCGCGCCGGAGCGCTTCACGACCGTGAGCTGCATCTGCTCGACGGTGGTGAACCGCTTCTCGCACACCGGGCACTGCCGGCGGCGGCGGATCGCTCCGCCGTCCTCGGCCACCCTGCTGTCGACGACCCGGGAGTCGACGTGCCGGCAATACGGACAGTGCACGGCGAATCACTCCTCCCGTGAGGCCGCCCAGCGGGCGCCCTGTGGATCTTTCTGGGGACAACTTGTGTATGACGTGTGCGTAACCGACCACTACCTGTGGAAAATTACACCCGTGTAACCACTACATCTAGCGATCCTAGATCGCTGCTCCGACAGTTTGCAAGAACGCCGGAATCTCGCGCGCGTCTCTTTGTTCCAACACCCGCGCGGCCTGGTGTACTCCCGCGTGGCGCCGCCGGAACAGGCCCGCGGAGGAGCAAACTACGGCCCGCCGAGGGCCTCAGGAGCCAGGCAGGCAGAAGTCGAAATCGCAGCCCTGGTCCGCTCCCAGAACGTGGTCGCGGAACAACTTTCGGTAGCCGGTGACGGGCGGCGGAGCGGACGCCGGGAGATCGGCTCGGCGCTTCTCCAACTCGTCCGGCGGAACCAGCAGGTCGAGCCTGCCCTCGGACACGGACAGCCGGATCCGGTCGCCGGTGCGGACCAGAGCGAGCGGACCGCCGAGGGCAGCTTCCGGGGTGACGTGCAGGACGATCGTTCCGTACGCCGTACCACTCATGCGCGCGTCGGAGATCCGGACCATGTCCCGGACACCGCTCCGGGCGAGTTTGGCCGGGATGGGCAGATAGCCGGCCTCAGGCATGCCCGCTCCGAGTGGTCCGGCGTTCTGCAGGACCAGTACGTCGGAGGCCTCCACATCCAGCGCGGGATCGTCGATGCGGGCCGCCAAGTCCTCCAACGAGCTGAACACGACAGCACGCCCGGTCGTCTCAAAGAGCGCCGGGTCAGCGGCGGACCGCTTGATCAGCGCGCCGGACGGCGCCAGCGACCCACTCAGCCAGACCAGACCGCCCTTGTCCCGACTCGGAGCGGTCAACGGACGCACGACATCCCGATCCACCCAGGGCGGTCCGTCACCCAGCCGCTCCCCCAGCGTCTCCCCGGTCACCGTCAGCGCAGACAGGTCCAGCAAGTCCCGCAGCTCATGCAGTACGGCGGGCAGTCCGCCGGAGGCATGCAGATCCTCCATGTAGTGGGCACCGGTCGGCTTGAGCTCGACCAGGACCGGTGTGGTGTCACTCAGCTCGTTCAGCTCGTCCGGATCGATCCTCAGCCCGAGCCGTCCGGCGATCGCGGTCAAATGGATCAAGGCATTTGTCGACCCGCCGATCGCCAGCAACACTCGCAGCGCGTTGCGTACCGAGGCAGCGGTGACGACCTGGTCCGGCGTACGTCCGGCGATGGCGATAGACACTGCGGCGGCACCGGTCGCTTCACCGATCCGCAGCCGGTCCGCGTGCACCGCGGGAGCCGCAGCGCTGTCCGGCAGAGCCATGCCGAGAGCCTCCACGATGCAGGCCATCGTCGACGCGGTCCCCATGACCGCACAGGTGCCTGTGGTCGTCGCCAGGTTGCGCTCCACTCGCCCGATCTCTTCCTCTGACACCTCACCGGCTCGGTAGCTCGCCCAGAAGCGACGGCAGTCGGTGCACGCACCCAACCGCTCGCCCTGGTAGCGACCGGTCGACATCGGACCAGTGACGAGCTGGATCGCCGGCCGCCCGGCCGACAACGCCCCCATCAGCTGCGCCGGTACGGTCTTGTCGCAGCCTCCGACGAGAACGACACCGTCCATCGGCTGCGCCCGGACGAGTTCCTCGACGTCCATCGCCATCAGGTTGCGGTAGACCATCGAGGTCGGCTCGAGGAAGCTCTCCCCCAGCGAGACGGTCGGGAACTCCATCGGCAGACCGCCGGCCGCGATGATGCCGCGGGCCACCGACTTCACCAGCTCCGGCTGTTGCCGGTGGCACGGGTTGTAGTCGCTGGCCGAGGTGGCGATGCCGATCACCGGACGGTCCAGCGACTCCGGCGACCGGCCGCTGGCGTGCAGGAACGCCCGCCGCAGGAACCGCGAGAACTCCGGGTCCCCGTAGCTGACCAGCCCCCGGTAGATTCCCGTCGTCACAGTGCTCCCGGTGTCCGGCGAAGGTGTTCCTCCAGCAACCGCAACATGCTCTCCGGCGGTACGGCGGCCGGCGCGCGGACGGCGTCGTACGCGATCAGCTCGCGCAGGACCAGACTGCGCTTGCGCAGACCGAGCGCGATCCCGGCCTGGAACTCGAAGTTGACCAGCGGCAGGTAGTCCCGCCAGACCTCACGCGCCGCCTCGAAGCCGCCTGAGCGGTACGCCGCCACGCACGCGAGCAACCCCTCCGGCACGGAGAAGCCGGTCATCGCACCGGCGGCGCCAACCGCCAGTTCGTCGAGCAGACAGGTGCCTCCGAGCCCGCCGAAGATCGGTACGTCGAGTCCGACCGCCAACTCGGCCACCGTGGGCGGGCTCGGCGACGACTCGGACTTCACGGCCACAGCGGACGGCACGGTGCGTACGGCGGCGACCAGGTCGGCGGTGGCGATCGAGATACCGGTGATCACCGGGTAGTCCTGCACCACGAGCGGGCGTTCGGTGCGCTCGGCAACCTCGTTCAGATGGTTGCTCAAGGCATCCGGATCGCCGGAGTTCACTTGAACCATGAGACCGGCCAGGCGAGACCCGACGGCCGGCAACACATTGGCCGCCTCGGCCACCACCTCGCCGAGCTTCAGTGCGCTGATGCCGATGACGAGCGGCAGCCGAGCCGAGGAGGCAACGACCGTCTCCACCACCGTCCGCCGCTCCGCGGGAGTCAGGCGCGCCGCTTCGCCGAAGACACCGAGCACGGTCAGCCCGGTCGCTCCGATGGACTCGTAATGCCGGACCTGCCGCGCCAGCGACTCCGTGTCGACCGCGGATCCGTCCGCCGTCAGTGGCGTCGCCAGCACGCCCCACACCCCGGGATCCAGCGTCATGGAACTCCTCTCATCGTCACCGCGCCACGTTCCGCCCTACCCGAACAGGCTTACCCCACCGAACGGCGCGGAATCAGACCGCCCTGGTCAGGACGACGAGGCTCAACGACGGAAGCGGAAGGTCCAGCGTGAGAGAGAGCGTTCCATCGACCGTGACCGCGGCGTCTTCCGCGAACCGCTCGAGTCCCTGGCGATCGGTGATCGTCGCGAGCTGCTCGGGTGTCGGGTCCTGTGGGCCGCCGAGGTCCTGCCAGACCGTGTGGCTGTTGCTGTGGCTGTGGTCGATCCGGTAGTGCTGCACGGTCCAGGCGCCGGAGTCCAGTCCGTTCACCTCGAGGTCGACCCGAGCCGTCGTGGTGTCAGCGGCGTACTGGTCGTCGGTGTGTCGCCAGACGAGGACGGCGACACTGCCGTCGGTCGATGCGCGGCTCGCGATCACGTCGACCTCCTCGGGCAGACCGTTGCCCAAGGCACTGATGTCGGAGACGTCGGCGGAGCGGTCGGACGTGGCTGCGAGCCGGCGGTCGCCGAGGAGTGCGAACGCCCGGTAGGCGTTCATCAGCGGCTTCTCGACCCCCGCCGCGGTGACGAAACTCCGGGTGCCCTCGAAGTACCGCTCGCCCTCGATCTGGAAGCTCCAGGTGGTTGCCTCGTGCACCTTCGCCGTGTGCTGCTCGTTGAGGTCGAGCACCTTCTTCATCAGCTTCGCCTGGAAGACCGGGTAGTACTCGTTGTTGCGGTAGGCGAAGTTCGAGTTGTCGTAGATCCCCCAGTGCGCGGGCACCGACGCGTCGCACTCGTCCACGATCACCGGCTGACCGGCGTACTGCGGGAACTCCTCAATGACGGCCAGCGCGCGGTCGATCTCACGGAGCATCTTCGGCGTCGACGGCGACTGCCGCAGGGACGCCGGTGCACCGATCGGTCCGTAGGTGCGCCAAGGCGTGAAGTGTGACCCCTTGGTGTGGAAGGAGACGAAGTCCACGGGCAGGTCGCGATCCGCGCAGGCCTGCAGGAAGCCGCGGAGGAAGTCGGCACCGCGATCGCCACCGGTGACAGCGGGTCCGCCGACCTTGGCCTCGGGGTAGACCTGGCGGATCGACTTGACCGTGACGTCGTACAGCTCGTGGAACTGTTCGGGCGTGCCCTTCCAGTACGAGATGTCGGGCTCGTTCCACAGCTCCCAGAGCCAGTGCTGGACCTCGTCGGCGCCGTACCGCTCGAGGGCGTGCTCGACGAGCGCGGCGACCAGACCGCCCCACTTGGCGTAGTCCTTCGGCGGGTAGGTCCACCACCCGGCCTCGTACCCGCTGTACTGGCTGGGGCTGTTGCCGAACGGGAAGTCGGTCTTGGCCTCCTCCGGCACCAGCGCGAGCGGCGTGAACGCGAGCTCGACCAGGGGATGATGACCGGCCTCGACGATCGCGTCGTAGGTCAGATCGGCAATGGTGAAGTCGTAGAACGGCTTCCCGTCCGCGTCCTCGTGGTAGACGTTGCCGCTCCCCCAGTGCGGCAGGCCGAAGCCGGTGCCGCTGTTGAAGATGTTGTGCGGGCGGACGTGGTACGGCGTCTCTGCGAACCCACCGATCGTCCGCAAGGTCCGGCGCCCCTGCGGCGTGTAGGTCCAGTTGATCTCGTCGTATCCGAGGCTGGCCCACGGGCGGTCGAGCTCACCCAACTCGTGGGCGGCGTCGACGACGACGCGAGCCTGATCCAACCGCGGCGCGTCAGGGTCGGACGGGGCATACGGGAGTTGCTGAACCGCGCTGGGAGAGCTGTTCTCGGTCATGTCAGCCTTTCAGTCCGGTTGTATCGATAAACGCGCTTCGGCATCAAGACGCGACCGGCCCCGAGGGCCAGGGCGGCGCGTCGCCGGGAGATCGGGCGAGTCGAGTGGAGGTCGGGCGGAGTCGTCCCGGGGACGAGATCGGGCCGGGCAGCCAGGACCGACCTGCGGCGGACAGGCGGCCGGGGTCTCCGGCTCGACCTCTCCCCGTGGCGGGTCCTGCGAGTTAGCCTGGTCGCGGCATTGTTAAATGTCAATGGTTAACAATCAACGTTTTACACCGATGGAGGAACCGACCGTGGCCGGACCGCTGGATCAGCTCGCCCGGCAGGCCGAGCGCAGTCCTGCCTTGTGGGCGACCGTCGTCCCGGCGTTGCGGCAGATGATCATCAGCGGTGCCTTCGCACCGGGTGAACACCTCCCCGAGGGTGAGCTCGCGGCCGTGCTGGAGATGAGCCGCGGCCCGATCCGGGAGGCGCTGATCGAGCTCGAGCGCGAAGGTCTGGTCGTACTGCGCCGGCATCGCGGCGCGCAGGTGATCGCGCTGACCAACGAGGACATCGAGGAGATCTACACGCTCCGGCTGAGCCTCGAACAACTGGCGATCGCCCGGGCACTCCCCCGGCTGACCGACGAGCACCTGGCGACGATGGACGACGTACTCGAGCAGATGCGGGCGCTCGGTCCGGACTACGAGCCGCAGACCGCACTGGATCTGGACCTCGCGTTCCACGACGTGCTCTACCAGGCCGCCGCGCATGCGCGGCTCGACCGGGCCTGGCAGCAGATCCGCAGCCAGGTCGCGATGTTCCTCCACTCGCGACATGTCGCCCGCCGCGACTTCCACGAGATCGCGTACGCCGAGCACAAGGCGATCCGCGACATCATCACCGGCGGCGACACCACCACCGCCACCGAAGTCATCGACAACCACCTCACCGGCGCCTACCACCGCCTCATCACCGCCCGCCAGTGACCATGCATGGGTGAGGATGGGCCGTATGAGGCCGGTGATTCTTGACGTTGATACGGGGTTGGATGATGCGTGTGCGCTGCTGCTGGCCGCGCGGCATCCTGAGGTCGACCTGAAGGCGGTGACCTGCGTTGGTGGGAACGTCGGGCTGGACGACGTTGTGATCAACACGCTGACGGTGCTGGAGGCTGCCGGGCGGACCGACGTGCCCGTGGCTCGGGGAGCCGCGGTGCCATTGCTTCAGCCGGTTCGTGCGGCGCCTCACGTCCATGGCACGGACGGGCTGGGCGACCTCGACTGGCCGCGGTCGACTCGTACGACGGACGCTCGGCACGCGGTCGAGTTGTTGCGGGACGTACTGCGTGACGCCGCGGCGACCGGAGAGCTCGTGACGCTGATCCCGTTGGCACCGATGACGAACATCGCGCTTCTGCTCCGGACCTACCCCGAGGCGGCGGCCGGACTCCGCGAGATCGTGTTCATGGGCGGCGCGGCCGGGATCGGGAACGCCACCGCCTCGGCGGAGTTCAACATCTGGACGGACCCAGAGGCGGCTGCGGTCGTCCTCACCGCGGCCGGCGAGCTCGGGGTACCGGTGACGATGTACGGCCTGGATGTGTTCTACGACGTGGTGATCACGATGGAGCAGGCGCGAGGGCTGGGTGGATCGCCGTCTGCGGACCTGGCTCGGCGGCTGATCGAGAAGCGAAGCCAGCTGTACAAGTCGGACGGTGCCAGCATCGGCGACGGTGGCGCGGTGTGTGCGGTGATCGATCCGGACGGGCTGACGACGCAGCCCTTCCCACTGCGGGTAGAGCTGTCCGGGAGTTGGTCGCGCGGGCGGACGATCGTCGACACGCGCGACTGGGCGGCCGACCTCAGCAGCGATCCCCATGGGCCGTCGTCGACCGTCGTACAGGTGGCGACCGCGGTGGACGCCGCGCGGTACGCCGAACTCTGGTTGAGCACGGTCAAGTAGCCAGCTCCTGCAGACGGGCGCGCAATCCGTCCATGAACAGCTCGAGGCCGTCGCCGAAGAGGTCGGCGGTGCCGCTGGACTCGGCGACCACGGCGGCGAGAGTCCAACGGGCGCTGACCTCGAAGAGATGACGCGCCTGCGATTCGGGTACGCCGAGGTCCACGAGGGAATCGATCTGCGCGCGGACCAGCTCGGCACGCGAACCCTCGCCCCGATCGCGGTCCGGGGTCGCCTTGGCCTGGATCAAGCCGGCCAGTCCGGGGTGCTCGGCGTAGAACGTCCGCAACTCCAGCGCCCCGGCCTTGGTGACCGCAATCCACTGGTCGACACTGCGCACCCGCTTGTACGCCGCGTTGTCGCCGGTGAACTGATCGAACGCGTTCCGAGCGACCAGATCGAGGAGTTCGTCCTTGTTGTGGACGTGGTGGTAGAGCGACGGTGCACGGACGTTCAGGCGCTCGGCGACGGATCGCATGGTCAGCCCGTCGACGCCGTCGCCACGGATGACCGTGAGGGCGGCGTCGGCGATCGCGGTGACGGAGATCCCTGCGGCCGCATGGGAGGACGGGTCGCGTCTGGTCACGAAAACCTCGTTGTCGGGTCGGGTCCCGGGCGGTTAGGTTGCTGTCTAACGACATTAGACAGCCTACCCGAGGACGGCATCGTGCCTGGACTGCACCCGGACTATCCACTGCGCACCGAGCGACTCGACCTGCGGCCGCACCGGATGGACGACCTGGACGATCTGTACGCGTTCCACTCGCGGCCCGAGGTGGTGCGGTACACACCGTGGCCGGTGCGGGACCGGGAGCAGACGCGGGTCGCACTCGAGGCCAAGCTGTCGCAGGGCGAGCTGACCGAACCGGGTCAGTGGCTGGTGCTCGCGATCGAGCTTCGCGAGACCGGGACGGTGATCGGCGAAGTCCTGCTGAAGTGGGCGAGCCAGACAGATCGGCAGGGCGAGATCGGCTTCGCGCTGCACACCGACTATCAGGGCAAGGGCCTGGCCGCGGAGGCTGCGCGCGAGGTTCTGCGGGTGGGCTTCGAGGATCTGGGGCTGCACCGGATCGTTGCGATCCTGGACGATCGCAACACGGCGTCCGCCCAGCTGCTGGAGCGCCTGGGCATGCGGCGCGAGGCTCACCACCTCCACGCGCTGCAGTTCAAAGGCGAGTGGGCGAACGAGTACGTCTACGCTCTCCTGGAGGAGGACTGGCGCGCGACGGCCTCCTAGGAGGTTGCGGTGGGGATCGACAACCAGATCTACGACCGGATCGGCGGCGGTTGGTGGGACGAGGCCAATCCGCTGAACATGCTGAACGGGAGTTTCACGCCCGGCCGGTTCGCCTACTTCCGCAGCGTCCTCGCACGCCGCGGCCTCGACCCGGCCGGCTTGCGGGCCGTCGACATCGGGTGCGGCGGCGGATTCATGGCCGAGGAGTTCGCCCGACTCGGATGCCAGGTCGCCGGCATCGACCCGTCGGAGGTCTCGGTCAGGACCGCGCGGGAGCATGCCGGTTCGTCGGGTCTTACCGTCGGCTATGCCGTCGCATCCGGCGAGCGGCTACCCCTTGACGCCGAGAGCGTTGAGCTCGCCTGTTGCTGCGACGTACTCGAGCATGTGTCGGACCTGGATCGGGTGATCGGGGAGACCGCGCGCGTGCTGAAACCGGGCGGGATCTACCTGTTCGACACGATCAACCGGACGTTCGCCTCAAAGATCTTGGTGATCAAGGTGGCGCAGGACTGGCGGCTGACGAGGGTCATCGACACCGAGTTGCACACGTGGACCATGTTCATCACGCCGACGGAGCTCGAAGGAACCCTGCGCCGGCACGGGCTGCGTCTGGGCGAGATCACCGGCCTCGGACCTCGCGCGAACAAACTCGTCGTACTGCGGAGCTACCTGCAGGCCCGCAGCGGTCGCACAACCTTCGGCCGGCTCAGTGAACTGATGGACATCGGCGAGGTGAAGTCCACCGGCGTCTCCTACATGGGCTACGCCATCAAGAACGAATGATCACCAGTCAGCGAGCGATCGGGATCTGCAGAGTCTGACCGGGCACGAGGTCGGCCGGGCCGGACAGTTTGTTGAGGTCGGCGATCTTCTCGACGACGGTCGCCGGGTCCTGAGCCGGATTGGTGTCCTGGGCGATCGACCACAAGGTCTGACCGGGCGCCACCTGAACCGGGACCGTGTGGGTGAAGTCGGGGCCGGGCTCGAGTACGCCGCTGATCCGCAGGCCGAGCACGACGATCGCCGAGCCGAAGACCAGCACGGACAAAGCCGTCATCACCATCCGGCCGCGCCGGGTCAGCCGCAGCGCCGGCGCCTCGGCCTCCGCAGTACGGCGGAGGCGGGCGGGGTCGGCGTGCCGCCGGACGCGGGTCGGCTCGGTTGTGTGTCGGCCGAGAACCTCGCCGGAGCAGGCACGGACCGGGAGTGGCTCGGTCGTCGTACCGGCGATCCTCGGGCGGCGGCGGGGCACGCTGTTCGGAGACGGCGCAACCTCGGGCGCCTGGCGTCCTGCCAGTGCGTCGGCCGCGAGAGCCGCTGTGCTCATCGGATCCTCCAGACCTCGGTCAGTCCACGTCCTGCGGTGTCGATCCCTGTCTACCGGCCGCCTCCGACAGTTTCTGAAAGCAGCCCGCCCGACCGGCCCGAACACTTGTTCGATCGAACGCCTGTACGAATGATTAACCGACAGGCACCCGTCGCGCAACCACTTCCAACCACGACACGCCCGGGAAATTCCCTGCGCCGCCGGCGCCTTATAACCCGACACACGAACAAACGTACGAACCGACACGCCTTCGAACAGATGTTTGAAGAATCTCAGGATTCGGTCTACGGTCAGTGTCAGTCGAGCAAGCTTGGCCGGTGCGCGAGCGGCGGCCCGACCCGAGGAGCAACGACCGATGGCCAGGACGCCGAGCGGTTCCAGTAAAGGCGAGCGCAGCGGTGCGGACGAGGTCGCGGACCGGACCGTGACCGAGTTGCCGGACGGCCCCGCCGACGCCACCGGCCTGACGCCGCGCCAGCGTCGCGTTCTGGACGTCATCCGCGACTCGGTCGACAGCCGTGGATACCCGCCCTCGATGCGCGAGATCGGTGAGCGGGTCGGCCTGACCAGCTCCTCGTCGGTGTCGCACCAGCTTCGCGTGCTGGAGCAGAAGGGCCTGCTCCGCCGCGACCCGAACCGCCCGCGGGCCATCGAGGTCCGCTACCCCGGCGAGGTCGACGCCGCGGCCCGCCGGTCGGCGCTCGGCTCGGTGCGGCAGACGTCGTACGACGAGACCGGGGCCGGCGACGCGCATCCGGACGCGGCGTACGTGCCGGTGGTCGGGCGGATCGCCGCCGGTGGCCCGATCCTGGCCGAGCAGGAGATCGAGGAGATCTTCCCGTTGCCGAAAGCAATGGTCGGCGAGGGCACGCTGTTCATGCTGCGGGTCAAAGGTGAGTCGATGATCGACGCGGCGATCTGCGACGGCGACTGGGTCGTGGTCCGGCAGCAGCCGAACGCGGAGAACGGCGACATCGTGGCCGCGATGATCGACGGCGAGGCGACGGTCAAGACGTTCAAGAAGACCAAGACCGAGATCCTGCTGCTACCACACAACGCGGCCTTCGAGCCGATCGACGGCAAGGATGCCATCATTCTCGGAAAGGTCGTAACAGTTCTGCGCCGTGTCTGACATCTCAGACGGCGAGCGAAGTCGGGCGTGTCGTGTCAGCATTGAACCATGACGACTGTCTATGACTTCAGCGCGCGCCGGATCGAAGGCAATGAACAGTCTCTTGCCGATTTCCGCGACCAGGTGCTCCTGGTGGTGAACACGGCGTCGCAGTGTGCCCAGACTCCGCAGTACACGGGGTTGCAGAAGCTCTACAAGGCTTACCGTAGACAAGGCTTCTCGGTGCTGGGTTTCCCCTGCGACCAGTTCGGCCACCAGGAGCCTGGTGACGAGAACGAGATCGCGAACTTCTGTTCGACGATCTATCACGTCACGTTCCCCATGTTCGCCAAGATCGATGTGAACGGGTCGAAGACTCTTCCGCTGTTCAACTGGCTGAAGCGTGAGCAGGGCGGCCTGCTCGGCGGGCGGATCAAGTGGAACTTCACCAAGTTCCTGATCGGCCGTGACGGCGGCGTGATCGCCCGCTACGCCCCGACCCACGCACCGGACAAACTCGCCGACAAGATCGAGGCGGCACTGGCGATTCCCGCGCCGTCCCGGGAATCGAACGACTGAACCATCCGGCGCGGTTCCCGGGGGGAATCGTCGCCGCAGGCAACGGCCGTTGACGTGCAGAGCACAGCAGTTCCTTCCGCCGTTGCCGGAATGTCGTTGCTGAATGAGACATCTGAACATCGACCGTCTCAGCGCAACGCAAATCTCTCCGAATTCCGGACAATGTCGTCGGCGACCGGCCCGGCGCAATTCAGCGGTCGACGAGAACCGCGTCGGCGTTGATGTCCAGCCGCAGACCGCGCCAGACCGGATGACGCAGGCGAGAGTCCGCGGCCCACCCGGAGTAGGTCACCTCCGCGACCAGGACCGGGTCCAGCCAGTGCGCGATGCGGCGGTCGTGGGTGGGGATCGTCGAGGGGTCGAACGGCGGAGCGCCGATCTCGAGGCCGGCCAGCTCCGCGCTGAACATGTCGAGCGTGGCGAAGTCGAGGCCCGAGCCGACCTTCCCGATCAGGACCAGGTCACCGCCCGGCTCGGAGTAGGCGCCGCAGTAGAACGAGCCGATCTTGCCCTCGCGGTTACCTTCGCCCGGGTGCCAGCCGCAGAGGATGACATCGCGGGTCAGGACCGGTTTGATCTTGATCCAGTCCGAGCTGCGCCGGCCGGACAGGTAGCGCGACTTCCGGCGCTTGGCCACCACGCCTTCGAGCCCGGTCGACATCGCCACCTCAAGCGCCGCTCCCCCGTCGTCGAACGCCGGCGGTGTCTCCCAGAACGGGTCGCCGATGTCGAGCGAGTCCAGCAGCCCGCGGCGATCGTCGTACGTTGCCTCCAGCAACCACTTGCCGTCGAGGCGGAGGACGTCGAACAGCCGCACCGAGACGGGCACCTGGGTGATCAGGTGCCGCAGCTGGCGCGGGTCGCGCACGTGCATCCGCCGTTGCAGCAGACCGAACGACGGTGCGCCGTTCTCGTCCAGGGTGACGATCTCACCATCGAGTACGGCGGGGAGTCGCAGGCCCGGGGCGTCGGCGAGACCGATCAGCTCGGGATAGCCGGCGGAGACGTCGCGGCTGTTGCGCGACCAGAGCCGGCAGACGCCGTCGTCCACCTCGGCGATGACACGGATGCCATCCCATTTCAGCTCGTACGACCAGCCCGCACCGGACGGCATCTCCCCCAGGGAGGCCATCATCGGCAGCACCGGAGGACTGGTCGCGGGGCTCATGTCGACTGCAACCGCTTCAGGGCGCCGAGCACCTTCTCACGATCGGCGGTCGGCCACATCGGGGGCAAGGAGGCGCGCAGGTACGCGCCGTACCGCTGGGTGATGATGCGGGGGTCGAGGATGGCGACCACGCCGCGGTCGCTGCTGCGGCGAATCAGCCGGCCCGTCCCCTGTGCGAGCAGCAGCGCGGCGTGCGTCGCGGCGACAGCCATGAAGCCGTTGCCCCCCGCTTCGTCGACGGCGCGCTGACGGGCCGCCATCAGTGGCTCGTCCGGTCGCGGGAACGGCACCCGGTCGATGATCACCAGGTTGCAGGTCGAGCCCGGTACGTCGATGCCCTGCCACAGCGACAGCGTGCCGAACAGGGACGTCTCCGGATCGTCGACGAACTCGCGAGCCAACTCCCCCAGCTGGGCGTCACCCTGGCAGAGCACCTTCAGGTCGGTCGCCTCGCGGACCGCGGCCGTCGCCGCCTCGGCCGCGCGGCGCGACGAGAACAGGCCGAGGGTCCGGCCACCAGCGGCCGTGATCAGGTCGATGATCTCGTCGAACTGCTTCTGCCCCAGTCCGTCGCGATGCGGTGGCGGCAGGTGCTTGGCGACGTACAGGATCGCCTGCTTCTCGTACTCGAACGGGGAGCCGACGTCGAGGCCGCGCCAGGGCAGCGGGCCGGTCTCGGAACTCTCGTCGAGCTCCGGCATCTCGTCGTCGTCATCCAGTTTGTCCGCCGGGCGAAGGCCGACCTGGCGGGCGATAGCGTCGAAGTCGCCGCCGAGGGTGAGGGTCGCGGAGGTGAGTACGGCGGTGCGGTCCTTGAGCACGAGCTCGCGGAGCAGGCCGGCGACGGTGAGCGGCGCGATCCGGAGCTCGCGGCCGAAGCGGTCGCGGTCGGTCATCCAGACCACGTCGGCGTCGCTGAGCGCCGCGACGCGCTCGGAGACGTCGAAGATCTCCTTGACCGCGCCCTTCGACTGCCGCTTCGCGCCGTCGGGGTCGTCGTCGTTGTCGTCGGACTTCTTGTTCAGGTCGGAGTACAGCGAGCGGGCCGCGTCGCGGACCAGCGCTGCGGCCTCCAGCACCGCGGCGTTCGACGGCTCGATCCGGCCCTCGCGAGTGCTGTCGAGGGCGGCGCGGAGGGCGTCGGAGGCATCGATCAGGTCGTCGGCCTTGTCGTCGTCGACGAAGCGGCGGGATCGTTTGGCGGCGCGCTCGACCATCTGCGGGGAGAGCTCGTCGCCGGCCGCGCCGGTGACGCGGGCGGGCAGTTCGTGTGCCTCGTCGACGATGATCACGTCGTGCTCGGGCAGCACGGTGCGGTTCTCGAACGCGTCGATCGAGAGCAGGGCGTGGTTCGTGATCACGATGTCGGCCTTGCGGGCCTGGTCCTTCGCCTTCTCCGCGAAGCATTCCTCGCCGTACGGGCATTTCTGCGCGCCGAGGCACTCGCGGGCGGCGATGGCGACCTGCTGCCAGGCTTGGTACTGGTGTGAGGGTGCGTGGTCGCGGTCGCCGGCCTTGCCGTCGAGCAGCTGCTGCTCGGCCCAGTCGCGCAGTTCGAGCACCTGCTGACCGATCTGGCCGGGTGGCGGGACGTCGATGAGCACGCCGTCGTCGTCCGGCGCGCCCTCGCGGATCCGGTGCAGGCAGGCGTAGTTGTTGCGGCCCTTCTGGATCGCGTACGACGGTCTGCGCGGGAGGAGCTTCTCGGTCGCGTCGAGGAGGGCGGGGACGTCGCGGTCGACGAGCTGCGACTGGAGCGCGAGGGTCGCGGTGGACACGACGACGCGGCGATCCTCGATCGCGTGCAGGAGCGCTGGGACGAGATAGCCGAGCGACTTGCCGGTGCCGGTGCCGGCTTGCACCAGGAGATGCGAACCGTCGTGCATCGAGGTGTCGACGGCCTGCGCCATCTCCACCTGACCGGGCCTGGTCTGCCCGTTGATCCCCGACACAGCAGCCTCGAGCAGTTCCCGCACATCAACACCCACCGCCACACCCTAGCCCGCCCGACGGACAGATTTCCGTCCGGACGCCGCGGCTGTGGATAACGCCGGACTGCTAGACGACGGCGCCGCGGTCGGGTTGGGCGTCTCGGTCTACCTGGGGGCGCTTGGGGCGTGGGGGTGGGGCTGGGTAGCGGCGTTCCAGCTCCAGCAGCAAGGGGGCTGCGGTGAGGTTGGACGAGTAGGTGCCGACGAGGATGCCCAGGAGTAGTGCCAGGGCGAAGTCGGCCAGGGAGTCGCCGCCGAGGAAGAGAAGGGCGCTCAGGATGAAGAGGGTGGAGATGCCGGTGTTGATGGTGCGGGGCAGGACGTTGACGATGGCGGTGTCGATGACCGGGCCGAGGTTCTCGGTGGAGCGCGCGTTGCGGGTCTCACGGATGCGGTCGAAGACGACCACCGAGTCGTTCACCGTGTAGCCGATGATCGTGAGGATCGCGGCCAGGAAGATCCCGTCCACCGGTTTGCCGGTCCACGCGAACACGCCGACCACGACCGCCACGTTCTGCAGCAACGCCAGCACCGCGCCGGCGCCGAACGTCCATCGGAACCGCGCAGCCAGATACACCAACTGCGCGAGCAGCGCGATCCCGAGCGCGATCAGGCCCTTGTTCCGCAGTTCCTCACCCAGCGACGGCCCGATGCTCTCGTTGCGCACCAACTCCGTACCGCCACCGATCGCGGAGATCGACTCGCGGATCTTCTCCGCCTCGTCGTCGCTGATCGTCCCGGTCCGCACGGTGATGTCGTCGGCGCCGGACGCCTGCACCACCGCGTTCGGGTACCCGGCCTCGGCGACCGCGGCCCGCGCCTGGTCCGGTGTGATCCGCTGCGCCGTGCTCACCTCGAGCAGCCGCCCACCAGTGAACTCGATGCCGAGATTCAGCCCGCGTACGGCGACCCCCGCAAGACTCACGATGATCGCGACAGCCGTGATCAGCAGCCAGCGACGGCTGTGCTGCATCAACGACGGACGCCGCGCCTCCAGCCAGGTCCGGACCCGCCCGTGCCCTGCGATCCCACTCAGCTGCGGGTGCCGCACGACGAAGCCCCGCGACACGGCGAACTCCGCCAGCACGCGAGTCACGACCAGCGCGGACAACACCGAGGCCAGTACGCCGATGCTCAGCGTGACACCGAACCCGCGGACCGGCCCGGCAGCCAGGAAGAACAACAGCCCGGCAGCCAGCAAGGTGGTGATGTTCGAGTCCGCGATCGCAGACAGCGCGTTCCGGAAACCACTCCGCAGCGACCGGCGCAGCCCGTCGGTTCGCCCCGCGATGTAGTCCTCACGCGCCCGTTCGAACACCAGGACGTTCGCATCGACCGCCATACCGATCGCCAGCACGAAGCCGGCCAGGCCGGGCAACGTGAGCGTCGCCCCGAGCACGGTCAGGGCCGCGTACGACATCCCGGCGTACCCGATCAGGCCGAGGACCGCCATCAGGCCGACCAGGCGGTAGACCATCACGATGAAGATCGCCGTGAGCGCCAGGCCGATGATGGCGGCCACCGCGCTCGCCTGGATCGCGTCCTGTCCGAGCGACGGGCCGACGGTGCGCTGGTCGATGACCTCGACCGGCACCGGCAGCGCGCCACCGGAGATCAGCGCGCCCAGGTCCTTGGCCTGCTCCTCGTTGAAGGAGCCGGAGATCGTCGTCGTACCGCCGCCGATGCCGATGTTGCACAGCTGGTTGCCGCCGTTCGGGTCGACCTGCGGCGCGCTGATGATCTCGTTGTCGAGCACGATCGCGATCAGCCGCTGCGGCGTGTTCAGCGGCTGGCAGGCGGCCTTGCCGGTGATCGCGGCCCAGGTCTTGCCGCCGTCACCCTTGAAGTTCATCTCGACGAACCAGCCCATGGCGGCCTGCTGCGGGTCGAGCCGGCCCTCCGCGCCGCTGACCATCTCGCCTGTCATCGCGGGCTTGGCCAGCCGGAGGAAGCCCTGACCGGTGTCGCTGGGCAGGTAGAGCTCGCCCGCGGCCGGTTTGGCCGGCTTCGTCGCGACCTGGTCGAGCACCTCGTGGAAGGTGAGCTGCGCGGTCTTGCCGATCACCTGCGCGGCCTCGCGCGGATCCTGTACGCCGGGCAGTTCGACGATGATCCGGTTCTCGCCCTGGCGCGTCACGTTCGGCTCGCTGACGCCGAGCGCGTCGATCCGCCGGTGCAGCACCTGGGTGGCCTTGTCCGTGGTGTTCTTGTCCGCCTTGACCGTCGGCGAGTCCTTCGCCTCCAGCACGATCTGCGTTCCGCCACGCAGGTCGAGGCCGAGCTGCGGCTTGGCCGTCAGCACGACGTACGTCGAGGCTGCCAGCACGAAGAACGCCAGCAGCGCGCGGACGAGGGACGACCGGTTCACAACAGCCTCCGGAGGCTCTCGGCGAGGAGGGCTCAGTGTACGAAGCAGGTGCAAAAGTCCATCCGGCTCCGAACTATTCCGGTGCGTCGATCCCGTGTTCGATCGCGTAGCGGACCAGTTCGGCCCGGTTGTGCAGTTGCAGCTTCCGCAGCGTGTTCTGCACGTGGTTCTCAACCGTCCGGTGCGACAGCACGAGCCGGGTCGCGATCTGGCGTGCGGTCAGCCCGCGGGCAACCAGGCGGAGCACCTCTGTCTCCCGCTCGGTCAGGTGCGGCACCTCCGGCCCCGCGCCGAGCCGTCGGTACTCCCCCAGCAACAGTCCGGCCAGTCCGGCGCTGAACACCGCATCGCCTTCCGCAGTACGCCGTACTGCGTCGTCGAACTCGTCCAACGACGCCGACTTCACCAGATAGCCGGAGGCGCCGTTCTTCACCGCGTCCAGTACGTCGCTCTGCTCGGCGCTGGCCGACAGCACCAGCACCCGCGTGTCCGGCAGCGCAGCGGTGATCTCCCGGGTCGCGTCGACGCCGGATCCGTCGCCGAGCTGCAGATCCATCACCACCACGTCCGGCCGGGTCGCCAGCGCGATCTTCACCGCACCAGCCACGTCCGAAGCTGTCGCGCAGACGTCGTACCCACGGCTGCCCAGATCGCGCGCGACTCCCTCGCGCCACATCGGATGGTCGTCGACGATCATCACGCGTGTCATGTAGCCACCTTCAGTTCCCACTCGGTTCCCTCGCCGGGCGCGGTCCGGACCGTGACTGTGCCACCCAGATCGGCGATGCGGCCGCGGATCGACTCGCTGACGCCCAGGTGCCCGTCGACGCGGGCCTGCTCCAGCCGGGCAGGCGTCGTACCGATCCCATCGTCCCGGATCGACACGACCACGTCGTCGCCGAGGTCCTCGACCACCACCCAGGACCGGGCAGCTGGACCGGCGTGCTTGTCCACGTTGCTCAGCGCTTCGTTGACCGCGGCCACCAGTTCGGCGGCGGTTGCGGCCGGCAACAGGACCCGCGAGGCAGGTACGACGACGTCCACCCGGGTGGTGGCCAACGGCAGCAACAGCCCGCACAGGTCGACGCTGTCGCCCTCGCCGACCGTTGGGCGGGACGACATCAGGGTGCGTAGGGCAACTTCCTGCTCGGCGGCCAACTCGGCGAGCTCGAGCGCCTCACCGCCGATCGCCGTGCCGCGACGCTGCACTTGGGCGAGCACCTGCAGCACGCCGTCGTGGATGGACCGACTGAGCCGGAGCCGCTCGGCGGTGGCGCTCTCGGTCGCGATCGCTTCGCGCAGGCGCGCTCCCGCCTGCCGCATGGTCGAGGCGGCGTACCCGACGACCAGACCGGCGACCAGGAGCAGTTGCACGTTGCCGAGGATCTTCGACACGTGGTCGACACCGCGTAGCGACAGCAGCGCCAGGCTCACGGTCACGGCGCCGAGCAGACCGCCGTCCCGCCCGCGGGAGATGGCCAGCGCGAGAACCGGTCCGGCCGCCCAGACCGAGGTCAGCACGGACGCGCCGGCGCGAATATCGAGCAGCGGTTGCGCGAGCAGGGTCGCGTACATGCAGCCGACCGTGATGACCAGGTCGGCGAAGGCCAGCCGAGTGTTGCGGCGTCCCCAGCGCCGGCTGTAGCCGATCGAGGAGACGACGGTCCAGACACCCATGATGGCCAGTAGCAGCACCGCCCCGGACGGCCGGACGATCCCGTCCCACCGGGTCCAGACGCCGAAGCACGCGAACCCGAAGGCGATCACGCGGAAGGCGACCAGGGCACGCCACAACGGCTGCAGGAGGTCGACGGGGCCGGACTTCACCGGGACAGTCTGCCAATCGACCGGACCGCGGCAGCTGAGGCGTCGTACCGGACTGGTCAGGTAGTTCTGCTCATGGCGCAGGATTCCCCGCAGGTTTCCCGGATTTCCCGCCATCCACTTCAGGTTGGCCTGTTTTCGCCGTACTCTCGCGCAAAACACGCTCGGGGGAGCTTCGATCACGCCGCGTCACCATCGCGGTGGCAGCGACCAAAGCATGGAGGGGAATCGTGCGCAAGCTACCCGCCGGGCTGTTCAGCCTGGCCCTTGCGGCGACGTTCGGACTGAGCATGGCTTCGTCCGGCGCCGCCGCCCCGCCTGAAGGGGCTCCCGCAGCCACGAGCGCCAGCGAGCCGGCCCAGACGTCCGACGAGCTGTCGAGCCCGCTCGAGGACCAGCGTCGCGAACTGCGCCAGGAAGCGCTGACGAAGGTGCTGAACGGCACCGCCAAGGCCGAGAAACGCGGCGCCAGCACGGTCGTGAAGGTCGGCACCAAGTCGGCCGCGGCCAAGGGCCAGACCGGCCCGAAGGCCAAGCAGACGGTCGACCAGTACGTCGAGCTGAGCCGGGAGAAGACCGACCGGATCTTCGTGATCCTGGCCGAGTTCGGCAACGAGCGGCACCCGAGCTACCCGGACAAGGACCAGGCACCGAGCATCCCCGGCCCGGCGACGTTCGAGGGACCGCTGCACAACGCGATCCCGGAGCCGGACCGGTCGGTCGACAACTCCACCGTCTGGCAGGCCGACTACAACCAGCAGCACTTCCAGGACATGTACTTCGGCAACGGCAACTCCGTGAAGAAGTACTACGAGAAGCAGTCGTCGGGCCGCTACTCGGTCTCCGGTGAGGTCACCGACTGGGTCAAGGTGAGGTACAACGAGGCCCGCTACGGCCGCTCGAACGGTTTCCCCTGCACCGGCAACGTCTGCAACAACACCTGGTTCCTGATCCAGGACGCGGTGAACCAGTGGGTCGCCGACCAGGAGGCGGCCGGCCGCACCAAGGCGCAGATCACCGCCGACCTGAAGACGTTCGACCAGTGGGACCGCTACGACTTCGACGGTGACGGCAACTTCAACGAGCCGGACGGCTTCATCGACCACTTCCAGATCGTGCACGCCGGCGGCGACCAGGCCGACGGCGACCCGCAGCAGGGTGAGGACGCGATCTGGTCGCACCGCTGGTACGCCGGCTTCCCCGGTGGCCCGGCGAACAACCCGATCGGTGGCGCCCAGATCGGCGACACCGGCATGTGGGTCGGCGACTACACGATCCAGCCGGAGAACGGCGGCGTCAGCGTCTTCGCGCACGAGTACGCCCACGACCTCGGCCTTCCGGACGAGTACGACACCTCCGGTGCGGCCGTCGAGAACGGCGTGAACTGGTGGACCCTGATGGCCCAGAGCCGGGTCAGCGCGGCCACCGACGGCGGGCTCGGCGAGCGCGCGGCCGACCTGAACGCGTGGGACAAGCTGCAGTTGGGCTGGCTGGACTACGAGATCGTCAACTCCGGCCAGAAGCGGACGGTCGAACTCGGCCCGCACGAATACAACTCGAACAAGGCCCAGGGGTTGGTGGTGACGCTGCCGAAGAAGGCGCGCGTCAACGAACTCGTGCCACCAGCGGCCGGGACCAAGTCGTGGTGGAGCGGCGCCGGCGACAACTTCACCCACACGATGAACCGTCAGGTCACCCTGCCCGCCGGGGCAGCGGCCAGCCTCACGTTCCAGGCCAACTGGGACATCGAGGACTGCGGTACGACGGCGTGTGACTACGCCTACGTCGAGGTGAACGACGGCACCGGCTACAAGCCGATCCCCGGCACCATCGCCAACGCGGCCGAGGGCAACGGCATCGACGGCAAGAGCAACGGCTGGAAGCCGGCGACCTTCGACCTGTCCGCCTACGCGGGCAAGACGGTCGGTCTGCAGTTCCGCTACACCACCGACCCGAACACCGGCGGCAAGGGCTTCTTCGCCGACGAGATCAACGTGACGTCCGGGACGACCACGGTGCTGACCTCCGGCGCGGAGACCTCGCCGGACGGCTGGACGCTGAACGGCTTCAGCGCCCAGGGCGCGAGCTTCACCAGCATGCACGACAACTTCTATCTGGCGTCGCACATCAACTACGTCGACCAGGACCAGTACCTGAAGACCGGTCCGTACAACTTCGGCTGGCTGAACACCCTGCCGGACAAGGTCGAGCACTTCCCGTACCAGGACGGCCTGCTGGTCTGGTATTGGGACACCTCGTTCAACGACAACAACACCAACACCCACCCCGGCGGCGGGCTGATCCTGCCGATCGACTCGCACCCGACCCCGATCAACCGGATCGACGGTCAGGTCTGGCGGCCGCGGGTGAGCGCATACGACGCGCCGTTCGGTCTGGAGAAGGCGGACTCGTTCACCCTGCACATCAACGGGCAGGCGAGCTACGTCCGCGGCCAGGACGCCGTACCGACGTTCAACGACAGCAAGCAGTACTGGTCTGCGGACCTGCCGACGAGCAGCGTGAAGGTCCCGAACAACGGGGTCAACATCAAGGTCGTGTCCCGCACCGGGACGACCATGAAGGTCCAGGTGTCCAAGCGCAGCTGACCTGCTGAGCACAAGACAACGGCCCCGGGAGAATCCTCCCGGGGCCGTTGTCTGTGTCTGCCTTACTGAGCGGTTGCCACCTGGTACGGCGTCAGGTCGCCGGCCAGATCCGGGTGGACCCGAGCGGTGACGCGGGTGCCGTCCGCGGTGTGCTCCAGCTGGTCGACCGAGCCCTCGGAGTGGATCCGGGAGACCAGGTCACCACGCTCGTACGGGAGCAGCAGGTCGAGCGCTACGTCCGGCTGCGGCAGCGAGGCCTCGACCAGCGACTTCAGCTTGTCGATGCCCTCGCCGGTGCGGGCCGAGACGACGATCGCGCGCGGCTCGCGGTGCAGGATCGGGGCCAGCGCCATCGGGTCGGCCAGGTCGGCCTTGTTGATGACGATGATCTCCGGGACGTCCGCGGCGCCGATCTCGTTCAGCACCTCGCGCACCGCCTGGATCTGCGCGAACGGGTCGGCGTGCGATCCGTCGACCACGTGCAGCAGCAGGTCCGCGTCCGCGACCTCCTCCAGCGTCGACCGGAACGCCTCGACGATGTCGTGTGGCAGGTGCCGAACGAACCCGACCGTGTCGGTGAACGTGTACACGCGGCCGTCGGATGTCGTCGTACGCCGGGTGGTCGGGTCCAGGGTCGCGAACAGGGCGTTCTCGACCAGGACACCGGCACCGGTGATCTTGTTCAGCAGCGAGGACTTGCCGGCGTTGGTGTAGCCCGCGATCGCGACCGACGGGATCGCGTGCCGGCGGCGCTCCTGGCGCATCGTCGACCGCGTGCCCTTCATGCCCTTCAGCTCGCGCCGCAGCTTGGAGATCTTGGTGTTGATCCGGCGCCGGTCGGTCTCGATCTTGGTCTCACCGGGACCACGGCCACCGATACCGCCACCGGCCGCACCGACGCGTCCACCGGCCTGGCGGGACAGGTTGCCACCCCAACCACGCAGGCGCTGCTTCATGTACTGCAGCTGGGCCAGCTCGACCTGGGCCTTGCCTTCCTTGCTCTTCGCGTGCTGGGCGAAGATGTCCAGGATCAGCGCGGTCCGGTCGACCACCTTGACCTTGAGCTTGTCCTCCAGGTTGCGCAGCTGCGCGGGCGCCAGCTCGCCGTCCGCGATCACCGTGTCCGCGCCGAGCGACGCGACCAGGTTGCGCAGGTCGGCCACCTTGCCGGAACCGATGAAGGTCGCCGGGTCCGGCTTCTTCCGCCGCTGGATCACGCCGTCCAGCACCTCGGAACCGGCGGTCTCGGCGAGCAGTTTCAGCTCGGCCAAAGAGTTCTCCGCGTCCTCGGCGCTGCCCTCGGTCCAGACGCCGACCAGCAGCACCCGCTCGAGCAGCAGCTTGCGGTACTCGACCTCGCTGATGTCGGTCAGCTCGGTCGACATGCCGACTACGCGGCGTAGCGCCTGGCGCTCCTCGAGCTCGAGCCCCTCGGTGCTCAACTCTGGGCTCAGTTCGGAGTCGTAAGCAGTGTCCTCATCGTGACCCGTCAACGAATCGCCGGAGTCATCGCCCTCGATGAGGTCAAGTTCGACGTCGGTGGTCTCGTCGTAAAAGTTCGAATGGGTCGTCATATACCTTCCATCGTGGCACGGGCCACCAGTACAAGCGACCCGATTAACGGTAGTCAACGCCCCAAGTGCTGCCCGAATTCCTGATCAGTGCCTGATAGCTGGGGCTGTTCCCGGGTGGGTGGGCTGTGCATCTCGACAGGAGGTGTCAGCCCGAGATGGTGGTCGGCGGGCGCATTCACGCCTGGGACCCGCCGGGTCGCGTCGATACGTCCTGTCGAAATGCACCCGTCAGAGCCCAGCAGGCTGGACCCGGTCGCCTTTGGTGCGGCTGGCGGGTTATGTGATCACTGGCGGGTAGTTTCCGGTCAGCGAGTACATAACCGGACAGCCAACAGAGCCAGAGCCCCATTCCAGGGGTTGGCCGGCCGCTTGATGTGAGTGGCCGGACGTGTTGCTCGACAGATCCAGCTTCAGGCAGGCAGCCAGGTCCGATCGAAGTCCCCGCGAGCGTGCAGAACGGCCGGTCCGGTCAGCTCCAAGTGGTTGTCCGCACGCCACGTCACGGTCACCTCACCACCCGGTACGCCGACGCGATACGTGACCGGCAGCTCCTCCCGGGCCGCCCGCGCGGCCGCTACGGTCACCGCGCACGTCCCGGTCCCGCAGGACCGCGTCTCCCCTACCCCGCGCTCGTGCACCCGCATCTCGACGTCCCGCGGACCCCGCCGTACGACGAACTCCAGGTTGACGCCGGCGGGAAACGCTTCCTGGGGCGACCAGGTGGGCTGGTCGCAAAGGTTGCCCGGCTCACGCAGGTCGTCGACGAAAGCCACGGCGTGCGGGTTGCCCATGTCCACGTGCACGGCCGGCCATTGGTGACCGTTCGCCTCCACGACGACGCCCGCCGGGTCGGGCAGCACAGGCTTACCCATGTCCACGGTCAGCGTGCCGTCGTCGTTCAGCACGACCTCCTTGACCCCGGCCCGGCTACCGACCCGGATCGGCTTGTCCCCGGCCAGCCCGGCCTCGATCAGATAGCGGCTGAAAACCCGGACGCCGTTGCCGCACATCTCACCGATCGAGCCGTCCGCATTCCGGTAGTCCATGAACCAGTCGCCGCCGTCCTCGACGTACGACTGCTTGCGGCCTTCGATCACGCGCAGTACGCCGTCCGCCCCGAGGCCCGCGTGCCGGTCGCAGAGGAACCGCACCAGCTCCGCGTCCAGGTCCCCGTGGACCGAACCGTCGGGGTCGGGCAGGACCACGAAGTCGTTCTCCGTGCCATGCCCCTTCAGCCAGGGAAACGTGCTCATACCGAAGATCGTACGGTGTCCCTCATGGAGCTGATCGCCTACTTCTGGGAGCAGGAGGACGCCGACGCGGCCGCCGAACGGCTGGGCGGCCAGGTCCGGCGCGGGCGCTTCCACGGCGAGGACGACGACGAGGACCACCCATGGGTCGTCGTACTGCGCGAGGTGGACAGGGCAGAGGTGGACGAGGTCCTGGCGGAGTACGACGGGTGGCTCGAGACCGCGGCTGGGGACGAGCCCACCGCTCCTCCCCCACTGCCGACCGCGCCCAAGCGGTTCAAGAAAGCGTGAGCACCCGGCCCGGCCGCGCGGCCGTCGGTACGCCGTCCGTCAGCACCGGTTGGCCCGCGACGAGCATGTGCTCGATGCCGACCGACAGTTGCCACGGATCGTCGTACGTCGACCGATCGGCGACCTGAGCCGGATCCAGTACGACGAGGTCCGCGACGGCACCGGGCTTCACCACACCGCGGTCGTCGAAGCCCAAGCGGGACGCCGGGAGCGAGGTCATCCGCCGGATTGCCTCGGGCAACGTGAGGACGCCGAGGTCGCGGGCGTAGCGGCCGAGGACGCGCGGGAACGTGCCGAAGTTGCGGGGATGCGGGTGACCGGTGCCGGTGGCGTCGAGGATCCAGCCGTCGCTCGCAACGCTCGTGCACGGATGCTGCAGCACGGTGACGACGTCGTCCTCGTTCATCGCGTGGTTGACGACGCTGACCGCGGCCCGGTGGTGTTCGAGCACGCGCAGTGCGGCTTCGGCCGCGTCCACCTCGTCGCGGCGAGCTATCTCGGCCAGGCTGAGACCACGGCAGTCCTCGTACCGGCCGGGTGGCAGCGACGCGATCACAACGGCGTTCCCATCGAGCAGGTCGCGGGTCCGGATCGCCTCCGCGATGCGCTCCCGTTCGGTCCGATCGGCGAGCCTGGCCAGGAGGGCATGCGGGCCGCCGTCCATCGCCCACGTGGGTAGCCGGGCCGTCAGCGTCGTACTGGAAGCTGTGTACGGATAGACGTCCCAGGCCACGTCGACTCCGTCTGCGCGGGCTTGGTCGAGGAGCTCGAGTGCGGCGGTGACGAGGCCGTAGTTCGCCTTGCCCACTGCCTTCAGGTGGGAAACCTCGAGTCTCGCCCCGGCGGCCCTCGCAGCGGCGATCGCTTCGTCCAGTGCTGCCAGCAGGTCCGCGCCTTCGTTGCGGATGTGCGTCGAGTAGAGCAGCCCGCACTCGGCCCCGGTCGCCACCAGGGCAGCGACCTCGGAGGACTCTGCGTACGCGCCCGGTGCGTAGATCAGCCCGGTCGAGAAGCCGACAGCACCTTGGTCGGCTGCCTTCCGCAGCAGGTCCTGCATCGTCCGCAGTTCGTCCGCTGACGGCGCCCGCTCGGCGCTGCCCATGGCCGCGATCCGGAGCGACGAGTGCCCCACCTGCAGTGCGAGGTTCACGGCGGGTTGCAGCGGTGCAGCGAACTCATTCGTGTCGCGCCAGGACCAGTCGTGCTGCGGGTCGAGGAACGCCGTACCGGCCTTCATGGACTCCAGGTCGGTGATCGGGAACGGCGACCAGCCGCAGTTCCCGGTGACCAGTGTCGTGACGCCTTGATGCAGCTGCGTGGCCGCGTCCGGCGACGTGCGCACGGAGAAGTCGGCGTGCGAGTGCAGGTCGATGAACCCAGGTGCCACGATGTTGCCCGCGGCATCGATCACTTCAGCGTCGGCCGGCGCGGAGTCAGGCGGCAGTACGTCGGCGATCCGCTCGCCATCGATCAGTACCGTTGCAGCGACGGCGTCCGCACCACTGCCGTCCAGGATGAGGCCACCCGTGATCGCGATCATGTTGTCACCAGCAATATCACGGCGTACATCACGCAGGCGGGCACCAGCATCATCCACCCGGTGATCAGCATGCTCTTCAGGTCGGAGGATCGGGCCAGGCCCATCGCACCGACCATGTTGGCGTTCGGGAACGGGCCGTAGGTGTCCGCCTTCGACGCGAACAGCAGCACCACAACCCAGGCGCCCGGCCCGACTCCGGCGCTCGCCGCCAGCGTCCCGAACACCTTGTCCAGCAGGACGACCTGGGCCGCGGTCGCGCCCGGTACGCCGACCCAGCCGAGCAAGGCGATCGCGATCGCGACGCCGAAGCCGGACACCGTCGCGAGCTCCGGGCCGAGCTGGTCGAGGATGACCTTGAACGGCGCGAGCTGGTCGATCAGCGCGAAGAGGGCCGCCAGCAACCAGAACAGCAGCAGGATGCTGATCAGCTTGGCGCCACCGCGGTACATGTGCTCGGCGATGTCCTTCGCGGAGAGCCGTCCGGCCAACCCGGTGACGATGCCCAGCACCGGCAGCGCGAGCAGCGGGAAGTTGGTGCCGGCCTCGGTCACCGTCGCGTACACGACACTGCCGAGCAGTACGACGAGGAAGGTGGCAGTCGCGGCGCGTGGCGCCCGAGCGGTCGTCGCACTGTCGTCGGAGACGAGCTCGGCAAGGTCGTACTCGTCGCCGGTGCGCGCGGTCCGGCGCTGGATGTAGGCCACCACGAACGGTCCGAGCGCCAGCGAGAGCAGTGCCAGCGGTCCGGCGCCGTACCCGAGATAGGTCAGGTAGTTGACGTCGGCCGCGGTCATGATCGCGACGTTCGAACCGGCGAAGGGCGCGATCGTGAGGCCGGCGCAGCCGCCGATGAAGATCATCGACGCGGTCGCGGCGCGGGTGTAGCCCAGCCGCGCGGTGATCGGAAGCACGATCGGCGCCGCGATAGCCAGGGCTCCGGCGAGGGTGCCGAGGCTGGCGACGAGGATCAGGCACGCGACCATCACGCCGAGCACGACCGCGACCTTGCTGCGGTTGCCGGCCACCCGCATCACGCCGGACACGATCGTCGTCGCCACGCCGGTGACCCTGAGGACCTCGCCGACGCCGGCGCCGAGCACGATGATCAGGCCGATCGCGGTCACCGAGTCGGCCAGCGACTTGCCCAGCAACGTGCCGGTCTCGATCGGGCTCAGTCCCGCGATCAGTACGCCGGACAGCACCGCGACGACGGTGCCGACGACGATGTCCATGCCGAGCAGGCAGAGGACGGCGTACAGCACGATCGGCAGCAGGCCCCACAGCGTCGGGCCGTCGGTGAGCAGGCCGGCGACGATCGAGACGACCAGCCCGGCCCCGGCCAGCGCGTTCACCAGTCGGCGGCGCCCGGGCGCGACTTCGACCTGGTAAGCGTTCGCAGACGTGGTCGTGCTCTTCTGGTCCTGGCTCATCAAGAGTCCTGTTCGTTCAGAGGGACAGCGTGGCAACGGTGTTCGCGGCGATCAGGGCCGCGTCGACCGTGTGCCCGAGACCGGTTCCGGTCGGCACCTGGACGACACCCCGGGTGGCAGTCACCGCGGGTGTGATCACGTCCTGGGCGTAGTACTTCTCCGAGGCGGAGACGTCCGACGGGAGGGAGAATCCGGGGAGACTGGAGATCGCGACGTTCGCGGCGCGACCGATGCCGAACTCGTGCATGCCGCCGCACCAGACCGGGATACCGGCCTGCTGAGCGCGGTCATGGGCGGCGCGGGCGGCGGTCAGGCCACCCATCCGCGACACCTTGATGTTGAGCACCTTCAGCGCCTCGACAGCCAGAGCTGTCTCCAGGTCGTCGAGGGTCTCGATGCTCTCGTCCAGGCAGATCGGGGTGGTCATCGCCTGCTGCAGGCGGGCGTGGGCGAGCAGGTCCCGCGGTGCGAACGGCTGCTCGATCATGGTCAGGCCGAACTCGTCCAGCGCCCGCAGCCCGTCCGACTGCTCCGCGGAATAGATGCCGTTGGCATCGACATGGAGATCCAGCTCCGGGTACGCCGCTCGCACCGCACGCACCGGTTCGACGTCCCAGCCGGGCGCGATCTTCAGCTTGACCCGCGGATACCCGGCTCCCACCTGGCGCTCGACCTCGGCCAGCAGATCATCGATCGTCGGCTCGATCCCGAGCGACACCCCGGCGACAACCTCGGTCCGCGTACCGCCGAGTGCCTCGGCCAGCGGCACACCGCGCACGGTCGACCACAACACCCAGGCGGCGACATCCACGCCGGCCTTGGCGAACTGGTTCCCCCGAACCTTGGCCCACAACTGCGGGACCTGCTCGGGCCGCTCCCAGGTCTGCCCGAGCACGGCCGGAAGGAGGTAACGCTCGGCAATCTGCCAGCACGTCTCGACGGTCTCCGGCGCGTAGTACGGATCCGATGGCGAAGCGATCTCGCCCCAGCCGACGGCTCCCGACGCGTCCTCCACCTCGACGAGGATGTGATCGAGGTAGGTCTTGCGATGCGAGCTGGTGCGGAAGGCGTGCACCAGCGGCATCCGGACCCGGTGCAGCCGGGCCGCGGTGATCTTCAGGTCAGTTGACATACAGGCCCAGCTCCGTGTTCAAGCGGTCGCGCTCCCCCAGCCGCCGGCGCGCACCCTTCGCGCTCGCCGTGGTCAGGGTCGCCAGCACGTGCAGCACGGACGCCACCACCGTCGGCGAGTCGACGTACGACGCACTGCCGGTGGCGACGTAGATGGACTGGTCCGCGATCTTCGCCAGCGGCGCGTCCTCGAAGTCCGTGACGGCAACCAGTTCGCCACCGGCCTCGACGAATCTGCGGGCGATCTCGACGGTGTCGCGGCGATACCGGCGCAGCGAGAACGCGACCATCAGGTCACTCGACCGGACGTCGGACAGTACGTCGACACCGCGGACGACGGTGCCGTCGATCAACGTCACCTGGGACAGACCGGCACTCAGGTCGAAGGCGAGCAGCGAGGCGTACGAGAACGACTTCGCGGAGCCGATGATGAACCGGCGACGGGCGGCGACGATCCGGGCGGCTGCCTGGGCGATCGAGTCGTCGGCCAGGATCTGGTCGAGCGCCTGCTCGATCGAGGCTCGCTCCTGCTCGACCACGCGTCGCTGCAACAGGGTCGACGACCGGCGCTGGAGGCGGGCGTCGTACCGCTCCTGCGGGCTGGTCAGTTCGCGGTTCCGCAGATCGTCAGACATCGTCCACCGGTCCGAAGTAGTAGACGGCGTTCCCGTCCGGCAGCCGGCGGCAGGACACCGCGGCGAGACCCTTGGCGAACAACTCCTCGAACGCCGCTCGCACCTCGTGCCGGTCCTTGTCCGTCGACTCGGCCGGCATCACCAGCTCGGTCAGCTCCTGGTCCGGGACAGCGTTGGGCCGGTCGGTCAGATCCCACTCGACGACGACCCGGTCGGTGCCGGGTCCGTACATGTCCGGGGCGAACCAGCGACCGCGGGCGCCGAGCACATCGAAGTTGAAGTGGCCGTTGCGGATCTGGAACGGATCGTAGGTCCAGCGCATCCGGGTCATGCCCGAGCCGAGCGCCACCTCGCGCTGCGCGTACTTCAGCTGCCGGCCCAGGCCGCGTCCCTGGTGTCCGGCGGCGACCACGGCCGACTGCGAGTAGTGGTAGAAGCCGCGCTTGTCGGTGCCGCAGAAGCCATAGGCGAAGGCGACGAGCCGATCGCTCTCGTCCAGTACGCCGACCACCGATCCTCCGTTGCTCGCCAGTGCACCGAGCAGCCGCGGGTTCAGCCCGTAGTCGGGGTGCTGGTAGCCGAAGACCTCGCGATACAGCACCGCGGCCTCCGCGTACCGGTCCTGGGTGGTGAGCGAGACGGATCTGAAGCTGTCCTGCACCGGCCCACTCCTCTCAACGATACGTAACAGATCCTGAGTAAATCCCCTGGACAACAAGGCAGTCAATTGGTGACCAAATGATGATACGTTGCATATCTATGATGATCGATCGCCTCCGGGAGTACGTCGGGCACGAGACGCCGACCGGTGCCGCCCAGGCCCTGAACGCCTTCGCCGACCGGCTCCTCGACCGGTACACCGAGCTCGGCGGGACCGCCCGTCGCGTTGCGGCACCGACCGGCGACCACGTCGTTGCCGACTTCCCCGGCCGCGGTCCGCTCGCCGCTGAGCCGCCACTGCTCTTCATCGGTCACCACGACACGGTCTGGCCGATCGGGCAACTGCGCGAAGCGATGCCCTGGCGCGAGCAGGACGGGCTGCTGCACGGTCCCGGCGTCTTCGACATGAAGGGCGGGCTGGTCGTCCTCGAGGCGGCGCTCGAGCAGATCGCGGATCGCGATCATCGCCCGGTGCGCGTCGTTGTGGTCGCGGACGAGGAGGTCGGATCGCCGACCGCCCGCGAGCTGGTCACCGCCGAATCGTCCGGCGTGGTCGCCGTCTTCGGTTTCGAATCGCCGCTCCCGAACGGCGACCTCAAGACCGCGCGCCGCGGCAGCAGCCGGGTCCGCATCGAGGTCACCGGCCGCGAGGCGCACGCCGCACTCGACCCCGGCCGTGGCGTCTCCGCGATCGATGAGCTCATCGACCAACTGATCGCCGTACGCGCCTTGGTCGCAGGGTACGACGACGTGCTGTGCAACGTCGGCACGATCACGGGAGGTGGACGGACGAACGTCGTACCCGGGGCGGCCGCTGCCGATGTCGGGTTCCGGTTCATCGATCCTGAGACCGAGCGGGCGGTGCTGGACGCCGTGACGAGTCTCGAGCCGATCCGGCCCGACGCTCAGTTGCAGGTGTCGGTGATGTCGAACCGGCCCGCCTGGCAACCGTCGGTGGCGACCGATGAGCTGCTGCGGAAGGTGCAGGCGGCCGCGCGATCGGTTGGTCAGGAGATCGGTGGTGCACCGGCCTCAGGCGCCGCCGACACGAACCTGACCGGCTGGCTGGGCATCCCGACCCTGGACGGCCTGGGCCCCCGAGGGAAGGGCGCCCACGCCGTCCACGAGCAGGTGATCGCGGCGAGCCTGGCCGAACGGGCCGACCTGGTCGCCGCCATCATCACAACTATCTAGGCCACAGCTGTTTGACCGTTCCCGCCGCTCCACCACCACGGCGCGTCGGCTCAGCGGCAGCGAGGATCCCACCGCCCGGCAGGAACTCCAGCGCGGCAACTGCACCGATCTCCGCGGCCGAGGTGAACGCGTCGCCCGACGGGACCAGCGTGTGGCCGTACGGCTTGAGGGCGGCGTCGTACGCGTCGATGAACGGCGGCTCTGCCGTCACGGTCGCGGTGTTGCGCTGAGATGCACGCGGCGCCGCGATTGCCTCCGGCAACGTCATGTCGCGGTCGAGCCGGTTCGTCAGCGTCTGCAGGACGGTCGTGATGATGGTCGAGCCACCCGGCGAACCCAGCGCCAGGAACGGTTTGCCGTCCCGCAACACGATCGTCGGCGACATCGACGACCGCGGCCGCTTGCCCGGCTGGATCCGGTTCGGGTCGGCCTCGTCGTAAACCGCGGAGAAGTCGGTCAGCTCGTTGTTCAGCAGGAACCCGCGACCCGGCACCGTGATGCCGCTACCGCCGGTCTGCTCGATCGTGAGCGTGTACGAGACGACGTTGCCCCACTTGTCGGCGGCAACCAAATGTGTGGTCGACAGACCTTCCGTGTCCGGCCGCTGCGTGGTCGCTACACCCTTCGCGCACTGCGAGTACTGGCCGTCGGGCGAGCCGGCCTTCACCGGCTTGGTCGCGGCGTGCTCCGGGTCGATCGCGCAGGACCGCTCGGCGCCGAAGCCGCGCGACAACAGCTCCTTCGTCGGTACGTCGACGTACGCCGGATCACCGACGTACGCGGCTCGATCCGCGAAGGCGAGGGCGGAGGCCTCGAGGTAGGTGTGCAAGGCCTGCGGCGTGTCCATCTTGTCCAGATTGAGCGGCTGGAGGATGTTCAGCGCCTCGCCGACCGTGGTCCCACCGGACGACGAAGGGGACATGCCGTACACGTCCAGGCCGTCGTACCGGACCTTCGTCGGCTCCCGGTTGATCGTCTTGTACTTGGACAGGTCGCTGGTCGTGAGGTAGCCGGGCATCACGGGCAACGTTGCACTCGCGGCCTTGGGCGGAGTCTTCACCACTGCCTCGATCTCGGACGCGAGCGGGCCGCCATAGAAGGCCGGCAGGCCCTCCTTGCCGAGCATCCGGTAGGTGTCGGCGAGCTCCGGGTTCTTGAACACCGAGCCGACCTTCGGCGCGTCACCGCCGGGCAGGAACAGCTTGGCCGTCGGCACGATCGCGCTGAACCGGGCCTTGTTGTCCAAGGTCTGGTTGCGGAAGGTGTCGTCCACGACGAAGCCTCGATCGGCCAGGTCGGCGGCCGGCTTCAGCGCCTTGCCCAGCGACAGCGAACCCCATTGCCGCAACGCCGAGTCCCAGGTCGCCAAGGTGCCCGGGATGCCGACCGAGACGCCGGATGTCACCAGTTCCGGGGTGAAGCGGTACGGCTGACCGGTGGCCGGGTCGATGAACGCGTCGTTGGGCATCGTGGCGGGCGCGGTCTCGCGGCCGTCGATCGTGAACACCTTGTGTTTCTTGGCGTTGTAGAAGACGAAGTACCCGCCTCCGCCGACTCCCGCGGAGTACGGCTCGGTCACGCCGAGCGCGGCCGCGGTGGCTACCGCGGCGTCGACCGCGTTGCCGCCACGGCGCAGTACGCCGAGGCCGGCGTTCGTGGCTTCGGCGTCGACCGAGGCGACCGCACCACCGAACCCGATGGCGGTCGGATGCTTGGCCGGCGGCTGCGGCGAGCTGGCGGCCGCGCCGCTCGCACTCAGACCGGACAGGACGAGGGCACCTGCAGACAGGGATGCGACCAGCTTCTTCACCAGGTTCTCCCGCGGGGCGTCGGCGTACAGGGTCAAGCCCTTGCCTATCCCGAACCGGGCCCGCGCGCCACTTGTGGCGCGGCTAGTTGTCCGGTCAGTTCCCTGCTAGTTCACCGTGCAGGAGTCCAGGAAGCGGCGGAGCAGCTCGGGGTTCCAGTCCTTGTCCCCGGCCGGAAGCTCCACCAGGAGCCACTGATCGGGCAGCTTCACCTGACCCGCGACGCGGCCTTCGAGCCGACCGATGTGGAAGGTCTTGCCGGCCGACTGGGTGACCTGGACCGATGCGAGCGTGCGCGCCTCCGGAGCCGCCTGCAGGACCACCTTGGCGTCGGTGTCCGCGGTCCGCATCGTCGGCTGGGACAGGATGACGCGATCCTGCGAGATCGGGGTCTCGGCGCTCCAGCCCTTCGGGGCGAGGGTGCAGCCGATCGTGTTCCAGGACTGCTGGTTGGCGACCAGTTCGACCACGGACGCACCGAACATCGACATCGTCTCGCCGCCTTCGGCCGGCGCGGGTGACGAGGACGACGGCGCCGTCTGCGCGGTCTCGCTGTCGGCCGGTCCACCGGCGACCTCGGTCCCCGGGTTCCCCCACCACTTCACCTGGTTGCCGATCGCGAGCACGGCAGCTGAGACCGCCGCCACGCACAGCACACCGGTCACCCGGCGACGCCGCTTGATCCGGCGCAACGCCCGGCGCCCACGCGCGACGTCCGCGTCGATATCCGCCGTCGGCAGCCCATCGGCGGCCTCGTCGGCGAACCCCTCCAGCAACCTCTTGACCTCGTCCACTTCTCCTCAACTACTCCCGGTCGCCTGATCCGACGGTTCGTCGGTCATCAGGTCCTTCAGTCTCTTCAGCGCCTTCGCGGTCTGGCTCTTCACGGTCCCCTCGGTGCACTGCAGGATCCGGGCGCAGGTCGCCACGTCGAGATCCTGGAAGTACCGCAGCACCAGGACCGCCCGCTGCCGCGGTGCGAGATCCAGCAGCGCCCGCCGGACGGCCAGCGTGTCCACCGGGTCCGCCTCGTCGGTCAGCCGCGGCTCGAGCGTCTCCGCGGTCACCACCTCGGGGTGGCGGCCGGCCCGGCGGCGCTCGTCCAGGAAGGCGTTGACCAGGATGCGGTGCGCATACGGTCCGGCGCCCTCGTGCTTGATCCGGTGCCAGTGCACGTACACGCGGGTGCAGGCGGTCTGGACCAGATCTTCGGCGGTGTGCACATCCCCCGCGGTGAGCAGCAACGCCGTTCTCATCAGTCGGGTGCGGTCCGCGAGCAGGTACTCGCGGAACTCGGCCTCACGGTCACCCCCTCGCATCGACGGACCCCCGGCCATGGGCTGGGCCCTCTTCCACCCCGACTACGCCGCCGGTCCCCCTTCGGTTGCCTTCGGCTATCACGTTCAGTGCCTTCTCCACCAGATCGGGGTCGTCGTACGGGAGCCACACAATGCGTTGGTCCTTGCGGAACCACGAGTCCTGCCGCCGCGCGAACCGGCGGGTGGACTGCGCTGTCCGCTCCCGCGCCTCCTGCTCGCTGATCTCACCGTCGAGCAACGCGATCACCTGCGAGTAGCCGAGGGCACGGTTGGCCGTCTTCCCTTCAAGCAAACCCTTGTCCAGCAGATCTCGCACCTCGGCCACGAAACCCGCGTCGAACATCCGGTCCACCCGCCGGCCGATCCGCTCGTCCAGCCTCGGCCGCGGTACGTCGAGACCGAGCTGCACCGCACCCGGGTAGACATAGTGATGCTCGGGCAACGTCGCGACGTACGGCCCACCGGTGATCTCGATGACCTCCAGCGCCCGGACGATCCGCCGCCCGTTGCTCGGCAGGATCTGCTCGGCCGCCTTCGGATCCACCTCGGCGAGCTTGTGGTGCAGCGCTCCGGACCCGACGCGTTCGAGCTCCGCTTCGAGACGTTCACGTACGGCGGCGTCCGTGCCGGGGAACGCGAAGTCGTCGAGGATCGCGCGTACGTACAACGCGGAACCACCGGCCAGCACCGGCACCACGTTGCGGCCGACGCAGTCGTCGATCGCGGCCCTTGCCAACTGCTGGAACTCGGCCACGGTCGCGGTCTGGGTGACGTCGAGGATGTCGAGCAGATGATGCGGTACGCCGTCGCGCTCGGCCGCCGTGATCTTCGCCGTACCGACGTCCATGCCGCGGTACACCTGCATCGCGTCCGCGTTCACCACCTCGCCACCCAGGCGTTTGCACAGGGCAACGGACAGGTCGGACTTGCCGGCCGCGGTGGGGCCGACGACCGCGACGACGAGTGGCTCGGCCATCACTCCAGTGTGTCAGTGTCCCCGCCGTCCCCGCTCCACCGCCCTGGCGAGAATCAGTTGAAGAGTGCACCAAAACCCGGCACCGGGCTTGTGGTTGACCCGGAAAGTTCGGTAGGACTCATCTTGATGATCGCAACACCGATACGGGAGGAATGACGCTGTGACGAATCCGTTCGAGGAAGAGTCTGACGCGGCGAAGGACGCGCTGGACCTGGGGGGCGACAGCAAAGAGGACCTTGCTGCCGCAAAGCGCAGTGGTGGGGACGTCGAGTTGAAGCGCAGTGGTGGCGACGTCGAGTTCAGCGGCGGTGACGTCGAGTCCGACTCCGGCGGCGACGTCGAGTCCGAACCTGACGGCAGCGGTGGTGACGTCGAGTCCAGGCCCGGCGGCGACAGCTAATTCCTGTCACGACGGTGGCGGTGCTGGTCCCACAGTTCGGGGCCGGGAGGTGCGAAGATCACCGCTAGCTGTCCGTAAGCAGTTCACTACGCAGGAATGGGAGCCCGACAATGGGCATCTTCGACAAGTTCAAGGGCAAGGCCGAAGGCCTGAAGGAAAAGGCCGGCGACCTGGTCGACCAGCACGGCGACAAGGTCGGCGAGGGTCTGGACAAGGCCGGTGACTTCGTCGACGAGAAGACCGGCGGCAAGTACGGCGACAAGATCGACCAGGGTGTCGAGAAGGCCAAGGAGGGCCTGGACGGCCTCGACGGCCAGAACGACGACATCCCCGGCACGAACCGCCCCGCCTGACCGCACCACCCGAAGGGCCGCGAGATTCTCGCGGCCCTTCGGCCTGCCAGAACACGCCCGCGGCGCTGGTCGCGGACCGCCAGGCCATCACAATGGCTCGGCCCAGGTCGTCGGGCGACTGAAGCGACCTCGCTACCGCCGATTGTGATGGCCTGCAGATCCGCACATCTCGGCCGCCGCATCGCGAGGTGCGGACCCCCGGCACTCACCAACCGCCCAACGGCAGACGTCGCCACGCTCGTCCAGCCCCAGGGAAGTCGCTCATCACCAGGGTTAGTGAGTGGCCCATGTCCGCACGGGCTCGATTTCCCGGCGGCCGGTTCAGCGCTACCAACCTCCCGGCGAGGGCCGCGTCATCGCGGTGTCAGGGTGGTGTCAGGGCGGGGGTTGATGGTGGGGGCATGACGAAGAACAGCATTCCCTCGATCGACTCTGAATGGGCCGGCATGGTGTCGGTTGATGACACGGCTCTGGCCGTTACGGACACCGGCGGGTCCGGCGTTCCTGTGGTTTACCTCAATGGGCAGTTTGCGACTCAGGGGTATTGGCGGCGGGTGATCTCCGAGCTGGGGTCGGGGTGGCGGCACATCAGCTACGACGAGCGGGGTCGTGGCAAGAAGTCGAAGCGTTCCGCGGACTATTCGTTCGAGGCCGCCGTACGGGATGTCGACGCCGTACTCGCGGCCCGGGGTGTGGACCGGGCGCTGGTGGTGGGCTGGTCGTACGGCGCGTTCGTCGCGGCGCATTGGGCCAGCCGGAATCCGGGGCGTGCGATCGGCGCGGTCCTGGTTGACGGCGCGGAACCGTACGACTGGCTGGACGAGGCCATGGAGCAGCGGATCCGGAAGCTGTTCCGGCGGATGGGGTGGTTCACGCCGCTGCTGCGCCCGACGGGTCTGGTACCGCGGTTGAGCGCCGAACAGCAGGCCGAGAGCAACATCGAGCTCGGCAAGATCTCCCGGGAGAGTGAGCTCGGCCCGGTGCTCGACAACATCAGCGTCCCGGTGAGGTACGTGCTTGCGTCGGGGTCGTCGTTCGGCAGCAAGGGTGACGAGCAGGAACGAATTCGCGCGAGCCTCGATCAGGTCTTCGCGCGGAACCCGAACCTCGAGCTCAGCGCGAAGGTCGCCAGCAGCCACGGCGCGATCCTCAAGAAGGACTTCCGCGCCATCGCCGACGCCGTACGAGAGGTCAACGCCCGCGCGGTGGTTACGCCTCAGGAGCCCGGCGGCGAGTGAATCTCGAGCGGAACTTGGAGTCGTACTCCAGTCGCACGTACCCCGAGGAGTGCACTCCCACCGCGACGAACCCCACGGCCAGGAACACGATCCCCGCGATCATGGACATGTGCCAGAACGCCGCAGTGATGCCGACGAACGCTGAGCCTTGTGCGACTGCCTTGGCCAGTCCGACCAACGGTGACCTGCTCGCCCGACGACGAAACTCCTCCTGCCGATTCAGCACCAGGAGCGCGGCAAGCAACGGGATCGAGACGGCGAACGCGATGACACACACCATCGCCGACGGGTCGAGCGAGGGCTCGGTCAGGAATGGCTGCACCACGACCAGACCGGCGGCACCCAGTCCGCCGTAGATCAGGTTGGACTGGCGGATCCACTCCTGCTGAGCCGCCGGGTCGGCGGTGGCGTCCTCGGCCTCCTGCCGGATCCGTTCGGCATCGGCTTCGGCTTGCGCCCCAGCGAGCTGCGCCTGCTCAGCCAGGAAGTCCTCGTCCTCGTTCATGTGCACATCCTCCCCCTGCGATGACTCAAGGGGCCTTCCGAAGGTCAGGCAAGTGTCTTGCGCAGGACAGTGATCATCGTTTCGTACCGGGTGACCGTGCCGTCGGGTGCTTCCTGGTTCCAACCACCCGGCTCGCGGCGGACGACGACGTACCCGAGGCGCTCGTACAGCACACGCGGTCGCGAGTAGTTCTCGTCCACTCCCAGCTCGGCCAAGGTGAGACCACGTCCGCGGATCCGCTGCTCCAACGCCTGGATGAGGACCGTGCCGATGCCACAGGACCGTAGCGGCGCATCAACCTCCAGCTGCCAAAGCACCGGCACACCCGAAGGCTTGGCGTAGTCGACCCCGCCGGTCGCCACAGGAATCCCCGACGGCGGACAGACCGCGAGGAAGTCCACCTCCCCCCGCTTCGCCCGCTCAAGGGCCTCGAAGGTCCCCGCAAGATGCGTATCCGTCCAGCCGGAGAACCCCGGGTACAGATCCTCAGCAACCAGATCCCTCACCGTCAGCGGCACCACGACATCCGGCATACGCGCCACCATGTCACCAGCCCACCAACCACCGCCACAGGATTTCCTACCCATAGCCCTCGGAGGAGGAGTCCTTTCCGGGAGCTTTGACTGGGTTGTCGGCGGGGGTGATTAGGGTGCTTGTATGGATCGGTTTCGGGTGGTTCCGGCGGCTTATGTGGTGTTGCGGCGGGGGGATGAGGTGTTGATGATGCTGCGGGCCAACACCGGTTACATGGATGGGTACTGGGCGGTCCCCGCGGGGCATGTGGAGAAGGGCGAGTCGGTGCTCGAGGCGGCGGTGCGGGAGGTGCGGGAAGAGGTTGGGGTGGAGATCGATCCGGCGGATCTCGTGCCGGTGACCGCGATGCACCGGACCGGTGGGAACGGTGACCCGATCGACGAGCGGGTCGACTTCTTCTTCACGACGTCCCGCTGGAGTGGTGAGCCCCGGCTGATGGAGCCGGACAAGGCAGGCGGCCTGGAGTGGTACTCGCTGGACAAGCTTCCCGACCCGGTCGTTCCGCACGAGGCGCGGGTGCTGGCCGGTCTGGCCGGTGACGGCCTTCCCGCGGTGATCGCCCACGGTTTCGACTGAGTTCACCAACGCTTGGACCGCCTCGCTCTAGAGTTCGCTGCGATGTCAGCGAGCTTCGGAGGCGAGCGATGGACGAGCGGTACGACGGGACGAGCCGGCGGCGACTGTTGCAGGCGGGTGCACTCGGCGCGGGTGCGGTGCTCGCATCGGGCACGCTGAGCACCGGAGGAGCCGCAGCAGCGGCGACTCAGGCAACCCGGGCGAGCAAGGCATCGGGTGGGCGGATCGACACCGAGCACCCGCGGTTCACGGTCGCCGTCGTACCGGACACGCAGTACCAGTTCGACCTGGACCGCGGCGACCCGGCGCCGCTGACGGCGAGCTTCGAGTACCTGATCGACCAGCTCTCGGCCGAGAACATCGTCTTCACCGCGCACCTCGGTGACGTGGTCGAGAATGCGCAGGCGTCCGAGTTCGCCCAGGCGGACCCGGTGTTCAAGATCCTCGACCGGGCCCGGATGCCGTACTCCGTTCTCGCCGGCAACCACGACATCGATGCGTCGAAGGACGACACCCGCGGCGACTCGGCGTACCTGCAGACGTTCCCGCCGCAGCGGTTCCGGCGGATGGCGACGTACGGCGGCTCGACGCCGAACGGGTACAACTCGTACCACGTGTTCCGCGCGGCCGGCCGGCAGTGGTTGCTGCTGGCAATGGACTGGCGGCCGTCGGACGCCAGCTTCGCGTGGGCGCGGGACGTGATCGCCCAACACCCGAAACTGCCGGTCATCCTGACCACGCACGAGTTGGTGAACGCCGACCACGGCCGGCCGATGGCGTACTTCACCGACCACGGCAACCGGGTCTGGGACCAGCTGGTGCACGGCAACGACCAGATCTTCCTCACGCTGAACGGCCACTTCTGGCCGCCTGGCCGGGTCGTCCGCCAGAACGCTGCCGGCCACGACGTACACCTGCACCTGACCAACTACCAGGACCGGTACTACGGCGGATCCGGGATGATCCGGCTCTACCACTTCGACCTGGCCCGGAACACGATCGACGTCGAGACGATCGCGCCGTGGCTCCTCGGCCAGGACCCGGCCAAGCGCAACGCGCTGGCCGAAGGCGATCTGGAGCTGACCGACGACACCAACCGGTTCAGCATCCCGATCGACTTCGCCGAGCGGTTCGCCGGCTTCGCCCCGGTCCCGGTCCGCCCGGCGCGGCCGGCCGCGCAACTCGTCATTCCGGGGACGGCGGCCTACTGGCGCTTCGACGGGCCGGTCACCGACAAGGTGGTCGACCACTCAGGCAAGGGCAACCACCTGACCCGCGTGCAACTCGCCGGCGACGGGCCGCAGGCCTCGACGGAGTTCCACCCGGATCAGCCCGGGCACGCCAGCTGGCTGTTCTCCGGCGGCAAGAACCCGGCCCGCGGCGGCTACCTGCGGACCGCCGACGGCGCGCCGCTCAACGCCCTCACCTTCACCAACGGCTACACGATCGAGGCGTTCGTGAAGCTGGCCGACGACGGCGCCGACCATGCCTGGGAGGGTCTGCTGAGCCGGATGGGCACCGGCGCGGATGCGGGCAAGACCGGCAGCGATCCGTCGGAGCCGGTGGTCAACCTCGCGTTCTCCGGCGGACGCCAACTGCAGTGGGCCGTGTACCCGCTCGACCGCACCGACACGTTCACGAACTGGGGCCACGAACAGGTCGCCGGACAGTGGTTCCACCTCGCGGTGGTCAACGACGGAAGGCACAGCACCATGTACGTCGACTCGTCGCCGCTGCTCCGCAATCCGGCCACCACGTCCAACGGGCTCGCAACCGCGGGCAAGCCCTGGCTCCTGGGTGCGAACCACTACGCCAACGTGATCGAGCAGTCCTTCGCCGGCCACATCGGCGAGCTCCGCATCGTCACCCGCGCCATCAAGCCGTCCCAGTTCCTGAACGCCTAGAGATGTGAGCGGATCAGGGCTTCCTGGGCTGGGAGAAGGGCTAGCTCCTCGGGTGTCAGCGTCGGGTTGTTGCCGCGGACCTCGAGTGCGGCGGCGAGGCCGGGGGTCGGGTCGATGGAGTGCGCGAGGTAGCTGGCGAGGGCTTCGCGGACGAGCGGGGTGAGCGCCTCGAATGACGGGTCGAGCGCGACCTGGGCGCAGATGATCGCGGTCATCGCGACATCGAACTCGGGCGTGCCCTCCTCGGCGTTGCGCCAGTCGATGACGACCGGGCCGTCGTCGGTGGCGATCACGTTGAGCGGATGCAGATCGCCATGCACCACGACCCGGCCCGGGGTGCCGCTCGGGGCGGGGATCGCATGCAGGCGACGGTGGAGGTGGGCGTGGATCTCGCCGAGCTCGGTCCCGGTGAGGTCGCCGGCGATCGCCGCGTCCCCGAGGGTCGGGCCCGTCAGTCGCTGGATCACCATGTCCGGCCCGGAGATCTCACGGACCGCCGGAACCGGGTAGTCGTACTTCGCGACGTGCCGCATGAAGTCCGCCTCGTCGCGCACGGGATGACCATTGCGGTAGCGCCGCAGGACCCAGGAGTCGTCGAGCTCATAGATGTCCGCGTCCCGCCCCGCCGCGAACGGCACGGCGTCGGGCGGAAGAAGGGGCGAGCGGTCAGCCGCGGTACCGGTCATCCGACCTGGCACCCGCCGACCGCGGGCTCCAGCGGCTTCGCTCCGATCGTGGGCATGCCGAGCATCACTCCTGGTGTCGAGGCCGGTGCGTCCTGGGCTCGCTCCCACGCGTCGCCGGCGCGCGTACGTCGTACTGCACCGAAGACATCCGCGACGAGGTGGTGTGGCGCGGCGTACGTGACCTCGACCGTTGCCATGTCACCCGGTCGCGGAGCCTCGACGCTCTCCGGCAGCGCGAAGTGGACGAGCCGGTTGTCCCGCGCGCGGCCGCTGAGGCGATGAGTGGCGGCGTCCTTGCGCCCCTCCCCCTCGGCCACGAGCACCTCGAGCGACCGACCGACGGTCAACTTGTTCTCGTCCCAGGCCATGTCGTCCTGCAGCGCGACCAGACGTTCGTACCGATCCTGGACGACGTCGCGCGGAACCTGGTCCTCCATCGACTCCGCCGGCGTCCCGGGACGCTTCGAGTACTGGAAGGTGAACGCACCCGCGAACCGGGCCTGCCGGACCACGTCCAGCGTGCCCTGGAAGTCCTCCTCGGTCTCACCGGGGAAGCCGACGATGATGTCGGTGGTGATCGCGGCGTCGGGCATCGCGGCCCGCACGTCCTCGATGATCTTCAGATACCGATCGCGGCGGTACGAGCGCCGCATGGCCTTCAGAACCCGGTCCGAGCCGGACTGCAGCGGCATGTGCAGCGAGGGCATCACGTTCGGCGTCTCGGCCATCGCCTCGATCACGTCCGCGGTGAAGTCACGCGGGTGCGGCGAGGTGAACCGGACCCGCTCCAGCCCGTCGATGGTGCCGCAGGCCCGGAGCAGTTTGCCGAAGGCGTAGCGGTCGCCGAACTCGACGCCGTACGAGTTCACGTTCTGGCCGAGCAGGGTCACCTCCAGCACGCCCTCGGCGACCAGCGCCTCGACCTCCGCGAGTACGTCGCCCGGCCGGCGGTCCTTCTCACGGCCGCGCAGCGACGGCACGATGCAGAACGTGCAGGTGTTGTTGCAGCCGACGCTCACCGACACCCAGGCCGAGTACGGCGACTCGCGCCGGGTCGGCAGCGTGGACGGGAACACCTCGAGCGCCTCGAGGATCTCGACCTGCGACTCCTGCTCCACCCGAGCACGCTCCAGCAACGCCGGCAGCGACCCGATGTTGTGCGTCCCGAAGACGACGTCCACCCACGGCGCCTTCTTGGTGATGCTGGCCTTGTCCTTCTGCGCCAGACACCCACCGACGGCGATCTGCATGCCCGGTGTCTTGGCCTTCACCGGCGCCAGGTGACCGAGGTTGCCGTACAGCTTGTTGTCGGCGTTCTCCCGGACCGCACAAGTGTTGAAGACGACCACGTCGGCCTGATCACCCTCGGGCGCGCGGACGTAGCCCGCGTCCTCCAGCAGCCCGCGCAGCCGCTCGGAGTCGTGAACATTCATCTGGCACCCGTAGGTGCGGACCTCATAAGTACGCATGACAGCCACCTAGAGTACGTGCCGCGGTAGACATTTCCCTACCTGGGACCGGGTCCCTGTAACCCCTGACCAGCAAGCCCCTGGCGAGAATAGTGAGGGGCATGAACAGTTCTCGTCGCCAGTTCCTCGCCCGTACCGCCGTCGGCGCCGCCGTGATCGCCGGGGGCTCCTTCACCGCCACCACCGCGTCAGCCCTCGCGAAGCCCTCGGTGAACTCCTTGGGTACGACGCCGATCACCGCCCTCACCAACGCCACTGTCATCGACGTCGCCACCGGACGCCGGGACCGCAACCAGACCGTCCTGATCAGCGGCGACCGCATCATCGGCGTCGGCCACAACCTCCCGGTCCCCCGCGGCGCCGTCCGGATCGACCTGACCGGCAAGTTCGTCATCCCCGGCCTGGCCGACATGCACGTGCACAGCCTGGGCGACGAGCGGGTGTCTCTCCCGCTGTACCTCGCCAACGGGCTGACCATGGTCCGCGAGATGGCCGGCAGCGATCCGGCCCTGTACGACTGGCGCGACCGGATCGACGCCGGCACGCTGCTCGGCCCGCGGATGGTCGTGGCCAGCCAGATCATCGACGGCGATCCGACCCTGTGGGACCCGAGCCTGCTCCATGTCCTGGTCGTCGAGGACGCTGCCGCCGCGCGGGCCGCCGTACGCCAGGTCAAGGCCGAAGGCGCCGACTTCGTGAAGGTCTACTCGCGGCTCAGCCGGCCGGCGTACGCCGCCATCCTCGACGAGGCGCGCAAGGTCGGCCTAACGGTGCACGGCCACGGTCCCGACGAACTCACCTCGAAGGAGGTCAGCAACGCCGGCCAACGCAGCATCGAGCACATCCACTCACTCGGCCTGTCCGTCTCCACCCGCGAGGCCGAGGTACGCCGGATGGTCCGCGCGATCAGCGTGAAGACCGGCGACTACAACGCGTGGTTCCGGCAGATGCACCCGATCGAGTGGATCGCCGCGAACACCTACAGTCCGAGCCGGGCCGCCGATGTCTTCGGCACGCTGCGGCGCAACCGCACCCGGGTGACGCCGACGCTGACCATGCACAACGTGCTGGACCGGCCCGACTACACCGCCCTCGACCCGGCGACCACGAAGTATCTGAGCGCGGACTCGATCGGAACCTACGACTACGTGATGGAGAACCTCTACAAGGCCAACCGGACCGCGGAGGAGATCTCGCACCAGCGGCAGATGTGGGAGTGGCGGCAGCGCTTCGCCCGCGAACTTCTCGCCCACGACGTCCCGATCCTCGCCGGCACCGACACAGGTACGCCGTACTCCGTCCCCGGCTTCGCTCTGCACGACGAACTCGAGCACCTCGTCCAGGCCGGCGCCACCCCGCGACAGGCCCTGCACGCGGCCACTGTCGAGCCGGCCAGGTTCCTCGGACTCGGCAACGATCTCGGCTCGGTCGAACCCCGCAAGATCGCGGATCTCGTTGTATTGGAGGCCGATCCACTGAACGACATCCGCAACACGCGACGCATCCATTCGGTCGTCACTCGCGGCCGGGTGATCTCGCCGGCCGCCCGTCAGCGCATGCTGGCCGACGTCGAGGCCGCGGTCCAGGAGCCGCCGTCGGCCGCAGCGATCGCTGCAAGTGGCTGTTGTGGAACAGGGGTTAATGGACACTGAAGCGCAGATCATGCGGGCTGTGACCAGTCGGTCACAGCCCGCTCCGCTTTGTTGCAGATCGTTACCACCGTGGAACCGGGCGGTCGTTTGTCCGTGCCCCCCACTCCAGTAGGTTCTGGCCATGAGCGATTCCGGAACCTTGACGAAAACCGGTCTGGTCGCCCTGACCGAGGTCAACAAACATTTCGGTGACCTGCACGTCCTGAAGGACATCAACCTGTCCATCGCCAAGGGCGAGGTCGTCGTGGTGATCGGTCCGTCCGGTTCCGGCAAATCGACGCTCTGCCGCGCGATCAACCGGCTGGAGCCCATCGACTCCGGCACGATCACCCTGGACGGCCAGCCGCTGCCCAGCGAGGGCAAGGCCCTGGCCCGGCTCCGCGCCGACGTCGGCATGGTGTTCCAGTCGTTCAACCTGTTCGCGCACAAGACGATCCTGCAGAACGTCACCCTCGGCCCGAGCAAGGTGCGCGGCCAGTCCAAGTCCGAGGCCGAGGAGAAGGCCCGGGGGCTGTTGGAGCGGGTCGGCGTCACCGCCCAGGCCGACAAGTACCCGGCCCAACTGTCCGGCGGTCAGCAGCAGCGGGTCGCGATCGCCCGCGCGCTGGCCATGGATCCCAAGGTGATGTTGTTCGACGAGCCGACCTCGGCCCTGGACCCCGAGATGATCAAAGAGGTCCTGGACGTGATGGTCGACCTGGCCGGGCAGAGCATGACGATGATCGTCGTCACGCACGAGATGGGCTTCGCCCGCCGCGCGGCGAACCGGGTCGTGTTCATGGCCGACGGCCAGATCGTCGAGGAGGCCGAGCCGGAGCGGTTCTTCACCGATCCGCAGACCAAGCGGGCCCAGGACTTCCTGTCGAAGATCCTGACCCACTGACCGTCCACAACGCCGTCCCAGCGCAGTACTGATCAACGGAGGAAAAGACAATGCGACAGCGAATCATCGCTGCCCTCGGCATCGCGGGCCTGGCGGCGACCGGACTGGTTGCCTGTGGCGACGACACTGACGCCAGCTCCGGTTCCGGCGCCAGCGGTGGCGAGAAGGTCACCATCGGCATCAAGTTCGACCAGCCGGGTCTGGGCCTGAAGGAAGGCGCGGACTACACCGGCATGGACGTCGACGTCGCGAGGTACGTCGCCAAGGAGCTCGGATACGGCGACATCACGTTCAAGGAGTCCCCGTCGGCCCAGCGCGAGACGCTGCTGGCCAACGGTCAGGTCAAGATGATCTTCGCGACCTACTCCATCACCGACAAGCGCAAGGAGAAGGTCTCCTTCGGCGGTCCGTACATGGTGGCCGGCCAGGACCTGCTGGTCCGCTCCGACAACACCGACATCACCGGACCGGAGTCGCTGGGCGGCAAGAAGCTGTGCTCGGTGACCGGCTCCACCTCGGCGCAGAAGGTCAAGGACCAGTTCGCCGACACGGTGCAGCTGCAGGAGTACGACACCTACTCCAAGTGTGTCGAGGCCCTCGGCGCCGGCGCGATCGACGCGCTCACCACCGACAACACCATCCTGGCCGGCTACGCCGCACAGGAAGCCAACAAGGGCAAGTTCAAGGTGGTCGGCAAGACCTTCTCGACCGAGCGCTACGGCGTCGGCCTGAAGAAGGGCGACACCGAGACCTGCACCAAGGTCAACGACGCGCTGAAGAAGATGGTCGACTCCGGCGAGTGGCAGAAGGCCTTCGACAAGAACCTCGGCCAGGCCGGTCTGAAGCTGGACACGGCCACCAACCCGCCGAAGACTTTCGACGCCTGCGCCTGACCTAGCATGCTCCGGGGAGGGACCGTCCGCGGTCCCTCCCCGGTGTGCTGGTCTCCGCCTCGTTCCCCAGCAGGAGAATCATGGACGTGATATCGGAGTTCTTCTCCGAGTACGACGGTCTGCAAGCGTTCCGGACGACCATCTACCTCACGCTGCTGTCGGCATTCTTCGCACTGCTGATCGGCACCGTGGTGGCGGTGATGCGGGTCTCCCCGGTCCGGGTGCTGCAGATCATCGGCACCGCCTACGTGAACATCGTCCGGAACACACCGTTGACGCTGGTCATCGTGTTCTGCAACCTCGGACTGTTCCTGCAGCTCGGCGTCTCGCTGGCGAACAAGGACTCGAACACCTTCATCACCGACAACAACTTCCGGCTGGCCGTCCTCGGTCTGTCGGTGTACCACGCGTCCTTCGTGGCCGAGGCGATCCGTAGCGGCGTGAACACCGTCCCGCTCGGCCAGGCGGAGGCGGCCCGGGCGATCGGTCTGCCGTTCCTGAAGACGCTGTGGTACGTCGTCCTGCCGCAGGCGTTCCGCGGCGCCATCGCACCGCTGGGCAACGTGCTGATCGCGCTGACCAAGAACTCGACGGTTGCCTCGGTCATCGGCGTGACCGAAGCATCGGCGGTGATGAAGGTGATGATGGAGGACCGTCCGGACGTGCTCTTCGTCGTGTTCGGCATCTTCGCGGTCGGCTTCGTGATCCTGACCCTGCCGATCGGCATCCTGTTCACCTCGATGTCGAAGCGACTGGCGGTGAAGCGATGAGCGGCACCGTTCTGTTCGACGCGCCCGGCCCGCGCGCCAAGCGCCTGTACGCCGCGGTCGGCGTCGCCAGCGTCCTGATCCTGCTGCTGGCGCTGTGGTTCGTGATCGACAAGCTCAACGAGAAGGGGCAGCTCACCGCGGCGAAGTGGGAGCCGTTCCTGACCGGTGAAATCTGGACCGAGTACCTGATCCCGGGCCTGATCGGCACCCTGACCGCGGCCGCGATCTCGGTCGTCTTCGCGATGGTCCTCGGCGTCCTGCTCGGTGTCGGCCGGCTGTCCACCCAGGTCTGGATCCGGTGGCCCAGCAGCGTCGTCGTGGAGTTCTTCCGCGCGGTACCGGTGCTGCTGATGATGCTGTTCACGTACGCCTTGTACGCGAACTACGACCTGTTCCCGCCGGATCGACTCGCTCTGGCCGCCGTCGTCACCGCTCTCACGCTGTACAACGGCGCTGTAGTCGCCGAACTGGTCCGCTCCGGCGTGTACTCCCTGCCGAAGGGGCAGAGCGAGGCCGCGATGGCGATCGGCCTGACCACCGGGAAGTCGATGCGGATGATCCTGTTGCCGCAGGCAATCACCGCGATGCTGCCGGCGATCGTCGGCCAGCTGGTGGTGATCCTGAAGGACACCGCGCTCGGCTACATCATCACCTACGAGGAACTGCTGCGGAAAGCCGAGCAGATCGGCAACTACAAGTCGAACCTGCTCCCGGCGCTGATCGTCGTCGGCGCGATCTTCGTGATCATCAACTACCTGCTGAGCGTGCTCGCACAGCGGGTCGAGCGCCTGATGCGCCGTCGCGGCCGCTCCGCCGGCGGTCCGCTGACGGCCGAACCGCTCGACCAGTCCGCCGTCGGCACCACCGAGGCGCTGACCACGGGCGACGGGCCACCCTCGGCCAACTGATCACGCGAAAGGGTCCCGGGGAGCAACTCCCCAGGACCCTTTCGCTTGCTCGAGAAGCTCCTCAGCGCAGGGTGTTGAACGAGTCGCGGATGATCTCGAGGGCTTCGGTGGCCTCGTCCTCGGTCAACGTCATCGGTGGCGCCATCCGGAGGACATTGCCGTACAGCCCGCCCTTGCCGACCAGCAGACCGCGGTTCTTGGTCTCCTGCTGGAGTTTGGCGGTGGTGGCCGGGTCGGGGCTGTTGTCGTCCGGCTTGACGATCTCGGCAGCCAGCATCAGGCCCTTGCCGCGGACGTCGCCGAGCTCGAGGAACTCCTCGGAGATGCCACGCAGGCCGTCGACCAGTTGCGAGCCACGCTTGGCCGCGTTCGCCTGCAGGTCGTGGTCGAGCAGGTAGTCCAGCGTCGCCTTCGCCGCGCTGGTGGAGATCGGATTGCCGCCGAACGTCGACAGCGAGTTGGCGCTCAGGCTGTCCATCAGCTCCGGCGTCGCGACCACACCGCCGATCGCGAACCCGTTGCCGAGGCCCTTGGCGAACGTCATCGCGTCCGGCACCATGTCGTGCGCCTGGATCCCCCAGAAATGCTCGCCGGTGCGGCCCCAGCCGGTCTGCACCTCGTCGGAGATGAACAGGATGCCGTACTCGTCCAGGACCTCCTTGAAGGCGGCGTACAGGCCATCAGGGCCGGACGAGAAGCCGCCGACGCCCTGGATCGGCTCGGCGATCAGGCAGGCGACGTCGCCCGCGGTCGTGGTCTCGATGACGTTGCGCAGATCGTCGACGCAGACCTTGATGTACTCCGCGTCGGGCAGGTCGCGGAACGGGCTGCGGTACCGGTAAGCACCTTGCACGTATTGGACGTTGACCGGTGACAGGCTGCTCGCGGACCAGCCTCGGTTGCCGGTGATGGCGACCGTTCCGAAACCGCGGCCGTGGTAGGAGTTGCGCATCGCCAGAACCTGGTTGGACCGGCGCCGCTGGGTGGCCAGCATCAGGGCCGCCTCGTTCGCCTCGGTGCCGGAGTTGGTGAAGAAGACCTTGGCGTTCGGGATCCCGGACAGCTGCGCGATCTGCTCGGCCAGTTCGATCTGCTTGCGGATCAGGTAGACCGTCGAGGTGTGCGCGATACCGGTGGCCAGTTGCTCACGCACCGCGTCGGAGATCTCCGCGATGTCGTAGCCGATCGCGTTGGTCAGGATGCCGGCGAAGAAGTCGAGATAGGTGGCACCTTGACCGTCGGTCACCCGGCGGCCCGATCCCTGCACGATCTCGATCGGCTCCTCGTAGTACAACGCGAGCCAGTCCGGCATGACGGCCTTGTGACGCTCCCAGAGCTCCGCATGTGTCATGCCTAAGCATTACCCCATCGCGTCGCTCGCTCATAGTGGGCTTCTATGACGGTTAAGGTGCTCTGCGTGACATTGCCGAGCATCCCGCATGTGGACATCGAGTCGCTGGGGCATTTCGACCGGATCGTGGCGGCGGGCGCCACCTCGATGGCGGGCTGGCGGGTGCAGTCGGTCGACCTGACCGGCCGGACGGCGGAGCTGCTCGGGCTGAGCCCGATGGGCGCCCTGTTCCTCGGCTGCGTGCTGGAGGAGAAGGCCGACGCCTGGATCCGCGACGGCGGCGGGCTCGTGTTCCCAGCGATCCCGTCCCTGCCCTTCGACGCCTACCGCGCCACGCTGTACGACGCCGAGGAGCTCTACGCCGGCCTCGAGGACGGGTACGACGCCACACCGGACGCGCGGATCTACGCATGGTCCCGGCAGCACGACGAGAAGGGCGACACCAGCCGGACCCTCGCGGCCGCCCTGCACGACCACTCCATCGCCGACGCGCTCCACGAGTTGCCCACCGACCAGCCGTGGATCGGTGTCATGGGCGGACATGGTGTCGCCCGCGGGAGTACGTCGTACCGGTCGGCCGTCATGCTCGGACGCAGCCTCGCCCGGACGGGCCGCACCGTGGTGACTGGCGGCGGTCCTGGCGCCATGGAGGCGGCGAACCTCGGTGCATCCCTGTCCGGGTACGACGAGTCCGCCGTCGACACCGCACTGGCCGCGCTGGCCGCCGTACCGTCGTTCAAGCCCTCAGTGGCCGAGTGGGCCGCCGTGGGGCTCCGGGTACGGCGTGAGTTCCCCGGCGCCGGCGGGGTGTCGATCCCGACATGGTTCTACGGGCACGAGCCGCCAAACGTGTTCGCGTCGTCGATCGCCAAGTACTTCTCCAATGCCCAGCGGGAGGACGTGCTGCTCAGCCGGGCGAAGGGCGGGATCGTCTACCTCCCTGGCGCGGCCGGAACGGTGCAGGAGGTCTTCCAGGCGGTGACACCCAACTACTACGGCGATCCGGCGACCCAGATCCCGCTCATCCTCGTCGATGTCGAGCACTGGACCGTCAAGCTGCCGGTCTGGCCGCTGCTGCAGTCCCTGGCCGCGAAACGTGCGATGACGACGTCACTCCACCTGGTCGACACCATCGACGAGGCGACCGCGCTGGTCAGCTGAGGACCCTGGTGAGCTTCACGTCCTCCTCCTCGAAGCCGAGGCTGCGGTAGAAGCCGCGTGCGGACGTGTTGGCGGCGCCGGTGTCGAGTGTGATCGTAGTGACGCCCAGCCGACGTGCGTGGTCGGTCACGGCGTCGATCAGAGCACGGCCGACGCCTTCGCCTTCGTGACTCGTGGCCACCACGAGCTCACCGACGTACAGCTCCTGGTCGCCGGACCAGTGCGTCCGCTGCTCGCCGGAGACGAAGCCGGCGACCACACCGTCCACCTCGGCGACGTACACGAACCGGCCTGGCTCGGCGGCTCGCCCGACTGCCTCGACGACCCAGCCGGTGACAGCCGCACGCACTCCGTCCGGTGAACGCCAGCGTGCCACTCCCTCCATCAGTCGCGGCGCCAGGTCGAGCACCGCCTGCCGGTCCTTCTCCTCGTACTGACGTACCTCACCACGCATGACCCAAGTTTGTCGGAGGCTTGGTCTACCGTGCGCGGCATGACGAACTTCGTGTTGGTGCCAGGGGCGTGGCTCGGTGCGTGGGCGTGGGACGAGGTGGCGGCCGGGCTGCGCGCGGAGGGGCACGGGGTTTATCCGGTGACGCTGAGCGGGCTGGCCGAGCGGCACGGTCCGGATGCCGCTCAGGTCGGACAGCAGCAACACGTCGACGACATCGTGGCGGTGATCGAGAGCCACGATCTGCGAGACGTCGTCCTCGCCGGGCACAGCTACTCCGGGATCCCGGTCGGCCAGGCGGCTGGGCGGATCGGCGACCGGCTGCGGCGAGTGGTGTACGTCGACTCGAACATCCCCGCCGATGGGAAGTCGTTCGTCGACGGCTGGTCCGCCGAGGGCCGCGCCTGGGTCGAGGGGCAGCTGGCCGAGTCCGGCGGGTTCTGGCCACCGCTCACGGCCGAGGACTACGCCGACCAGGACCTCTCCGACGAGGCGATAGCCCTGATCGTCGCCCGCAGTACGCCGCATCCCGGCCGGGCCATCTCGGAGCCGGCCCGACTGACCCACCCGATCGGCGACCTGCCTACGACGTACCTCAAATGCCTGCTGGACGGCGCCACGCCTTCGGCAGACGTCGTCGAGCAGCTCAAGAGCCCGTCGTGGGAGCTGCTCGAGCTACCCACCGGCCACTGGCCGATGTTCTCCCAACCCGCAGCTCTCACCAAGCTGCTGGGCGAGTTGGCCTGAGGGGATCAGGACTGGTTGGCGGCGGCGAGCTGGCCGCAGGCTCCGTCGATCTCCTGGCCGCGGGTGTCGCGGACCGTGGTCGGGATGCCGCCGGCCTGGAGGCGGCGGACGAACTCGCGCTCGTCGGCCGGGTCGGAGGCGGTCCACTTCGAGCCCGGGGTCGGGTTGAGCGGGATCAGGTTGACGTGCACCCAGCCCCAGTCGCCACGGGCGGCCAGCTTCTCCGCCAGCAGGTCCGCGCGCCAGGCGTGGTCGTTGATGTCACGGATCATCGCGTACTCGATCGAGACCCGGCGCTTCGTCTGCCGCGCGTACCCCCACGCCGCGTCGAGCACCTCGTCGACCTTCCAGCGGTTGTTGATCGGCACGAGCTCGTCGCGCAGCTCGTCGTCCGGTGCGTGCAGCGACAGCGCGAGCGTGACCGGGATGCCCTCGGTGGACAGCTGGTTCATCCGGGGCACCAGGCCGACCGTCGACACGGTGACACCGCGCGCCGAGATCCCGAGGCCTTCCGGCGACGGGTCGGTGAACCGGCGGACGGCACCGATCACGGCCTTGTAGTTGGCCATCGGCTCGCCCATGCCCATGAACACGATGTTGTTGACCCGGCCCGGCCCGCCGGCGATCTCACCGCGGGACAGCGCCCGGGCACCGTCGACGACCTGCTCGACGATCTCCGCGGTCGTCATGTTCCGGGTCAGGCCGGCCTGACCGGTGGCGCAGAACGGGCACGCCATCCCACAGCCGGCCTGCGACGACACGCACATGGTGGTGCGGTCCGTGTACCGCATCAGGACGGACTCGACCAGCGAACCGTCCAGCAGCTTCCACAGCGTCTTGCGGGTCTGCCCGTTGTCGCACTCCAGGTCACGCACCCGGGTCAGCAGCGGCGGCATCAGCTCGGCCACCAGCTTGTCCCGGGTCGCGGCCGGCAGGTCGGTCATCTCGGCCGGGTCGGACACCAGCCGGGAGAAGTAGTGATTCGACAACTGCTTGGCCCGGAACGCGGGCTCGCCCAGCGCGGCCACCGCCGTACGCCGTTCCTCCCCGGTGAGATCGGCCAGATGCCGCGGCGGCTTCTTAGCACGGCGCGGCTCATCGAAAACAAGGGGAAGGGAGGTAGTCATAACCGACCTATTGTCGCCCGCCGCCCCGACCGTTCACAAATTCACATCCCATGACCCCTGTCACCCCTCAGCCGGTGGTGGTGATCTGACCGAACTCGGCCAGCTCGACCACCACGTCGCGGACGGCGGGCAGGATCGGCGACGGGTTGGCGGGCAACCACACCATCTCCGTCGAGACGGTTTGCCCGGCCACGGGGACGAAGACCACCCCAGTACGACGCAGGCTCTGCGCCGACCGGGCCAGTTTGGTCACCCCGACACCGGCCGCCACCATTCCGAGCAGCACCTGGACGCTCGAGTCGCGGTGCACCACGTTCGGCACGAATCCGGCCGCCCGGAACTCCTCGTCGTAGAACTCGTGCCACGGCCCCCAGGAGCTCCGCGGAGTCAGAAGCCACGGGTCACCGGCCAACTCGGTGAGCTTCAGTTCGCTGCGACCGGCCAGCGGATGCCCAGCCGGCAGCACCGCGCAGACTTCCTCAGTGATCAGCGTCCGGGTCGCCAGCGTGTCGACCAGCGGTGGTCGCGAGAAGGCGACGTCGTACCGGCCGCTGGTGATGCCCTCGACCAGCTGACTGATCGTGGTCTCCTCGGTCGACAGCCGAAGTTCGGGCAGGCGCTCGCGGACGGCCCGGACCACCGGCGGCAGCAGGTAGTTCGCCGTCGTCGCCAGGAACGCCAGCCGCAGCTGCCCGGCCTCGCCACGGACTGCCTGGCCGACGACGTTCATCGCCGCGTCCGCACGCGCCAGCACCGCTCGCGCCTCAGGAAGGAAGACCGCGCCGACCTCGGTCAGCGCCGTGCCCCGGCTGTCGCGGTCGAAGAGCTTCGCACCGACCATCCGCTCCAGCAACGTGATCTGCTGCGACAGGGACTGCTGCGCGATCGTCAGCCGCGCCGCGGCCCGGGTGAAGCTCGACTCCTCCGCCACCGCGACGAAGTACCGCAACTGCCGGAGCTCTGGGGTCACAGGCCCAGGCTACTGCCGCGCCAGGCAGCCGATGTTGGCCCCGGAAGCGGCCCCGGACGAAGACTCGAAGTGTGAACAACACACTGGAAACACACGACGAACAAGGCCGGGTCTGGCTGATCACCGGCTGCTCCACGGGCTTCGGGCGGGAGCTCGTCCTGGCCGCTCTCGCGGCCGGCGACCGGGTGATGGCCACGGCCCGGCGGCCCGAAACCCTGGCCGACCTGGCCGAGCTGGGCCAGGGCCGGATCAGTACGGCCGTACTGGACGTCACCGACTCTGCCTCGATCCAGGCCGCGGTGCAGGCGACGATCGCGGTCTTCGGCCGGATCGACGTACTGGTCAACAACGCCGGCTCGATGGTGCTCGGCGCCGTCGAGGAGGTGTCGATGGCGGATCTGCGCGAACAGCTCGACGTCGTCTTCTTCGGTGCCGCCGAGGTGACGAAGGCCGTCCTGCCGTTGTTCCGCTCGCAGGGCTCGGGGACGATCGTGCAGATGAGCTCGCTCGGCGGGCTCAAGACCTATCCCGGGTACGGCGCGTACCACGCGGCGAAGTACGCGCTGGAAGGTCTGTCCGAGGCGCTGGCGACTGAGGTCGCGCCCTTAGGGATCCGCGTCCTTCTGGTGGAGCCGGGCGCCTTCCGGACCGAGTTCAACCGCAACAAGCGAGCCACCGCCGAGCTGGACATCTACCGGGACACCGCAGGCGCGACCCGGGCCGCGACCAGACAACTGCTCGACTCCGAGCCGAACGACCCGGTCAAGGGTGTCGCGGCGATCATGAAGGCGCTGGACAGCGACAACCCGCCACTGCGGCTGCTGCTCGGCAATGACGCGGTCGACGGACTCCGTGCACACCATGAGGCGCTCCTGGCCGAGGTGACCGAGTGGGAGCAGCTCAGCCGGTCCACTGCCATCGAGTAGCGGGCTGGAGCGGTCACACTCCAGCCCGCTGGGCGATCAGGCCGAGTAACCCTTCGGCGGAATCAGCGTGGCGAGCTGGTTGAAGGTCAGCCAGTACGTCGCGGTCGGCGCGAAGCCGGCCGGGTCAGCGATCAGCACAGTCATGTCGCTGGAGTCGTACCCGATCACGGTGAAGTAGTGGTAGATCGTGTAGTTCGGGTAACCCGGCGGGTGGTTGCTGGCCGGGGCGACGATGTTCGCGACGATCGGGTAGTTGTTGTCGATGTCGAGGGTGACGTCGCGCCAGAGCAGGTCGCGCTGCGCCTGGGTGGGCGGGTCGTTCGGCATCTCCTTGGTCTCGTACCAGCCGGTGCCCAGGTGGTTGTTGAGCACCCGCGTCACCTGCCCGATCCAGTCCGTGCCGTTCGTGGTGGTGGGCAGTTCGTTGGCCAGCTGCTGCTGGCTCGGCGGTGAGATCCGGGCGGACAAGGCGATCCGGGTCGCTGCCGGGCCACACCAGTAGCCGGTCTGCTGGTACTGGAAGTCGATGGGCAGCGTCTTGAGGGCCTGCGTGGAGTAGCCGAGCGTCGGCACCGGCTTGGCGGCCGCGGTGGCCTCGGCGGAGATGGCGGGCGCGGTTGGCACCGCGGTCGCCGGAGTGGATGCCATCGGCAACGCTGCTGCCGCGACCAGGGTCAGACCGCTCAGTGCGGCCTTGAGTTTCGTCGTCGTATGCCTCATGTCAGCTCCTCAGCCTCACAGGAACGCCCGGGGCGTGGTCGTCCCATTACTGAGTGCATTCCTGCCTCCCCGGCTTGTAAACCCCTCCAGCACCCGTCCCGGCACCAGGTCCGACTGGTGTTTTCCCAGGTCAGAAGCGGTTTCCAGTCACGTCGGGGAGGCGTGAAAAAATAACCAACCCTTTCCATCCAGCTCGAAAGGTCAGGCTGCGGAGGTCTGCTCGAGCACCGGATCGATGATCTCCCGGACCAGCCACTGTGCCGCCCGATCCGGGTACGGGCGGGTCAGCGAGAGCACGATGTGGTCGAACCCCAGCCCCGCCGCCCGGCGGATGATCGATCGGGTCGCGGCCGGATCGTCGTACGAGACGAGTTGCTGCAGCGAGCGGCTGACTGTGGCCGGGTCGCGGCCGATGCGGGCGCACTCCGCGTCGAGTCGACGGGCCCGGTCGGCGAGAACCTCGAAGTCGGTGTGCGGCGGGCCGCTGATGTTCCAGATGTCGGCGTACTCGGCGATCAGCCGCATCATCCGGTTGCCCCAGCCGCCGATCAGGAGCGGCGGTCCCGGTCGCTGGATCGGCTTGGGCTCGTTCCGGTTCTGCTCGAGCGTGTAGTACCGGCCGTGGAAGTCGAAGACGTCCTGCGTCCACATGCCGCGCAGGATCTCGATGGTCTCGCGCAGTCGGTCCACCCCCTCCCCCGGCGGGACCAGTGTCAGGCCGTACGCCTCGTACTCCGCGATGGCCGGGTTCGGTCCGGCGATACCGCCGGCACCGGGCGGTTGATGCGTACCGCCGGCGCCGAGGCCCATGGTCAGCCGGCCGCCCGAGATCACGTCCAGGGTGCTGGCGATCTTGCCGAGTACGGCGGGCGCGCGGACGCGGTTGCTGGTCACGAGCAGACCGAAGCGAAGGCGGGTCGTCTGCGCGGCGAGCGCGCTGAGCAGCGTCCAGCCTTCCAGTACGTCGCCGTCCTTGGGCCCGATGAGCGGCAGGAAGTGGTCCCACAACCAGGCGTCGCGGAACTGCGGGAACTCGTCGGCCTCGAGCCAGACGCGCTGGATGTCGGCGTACGGGACATGCATCGGGGTGGTTTTCAAGCCGAAGGTCAGAGTCATAATCGTCAGCGTAGCTGATGATCAGCGACCCTGACGATCAGTGGAGCGGTAGATTTGCCTCATGATGTCCGACCGGCTGGGGTATCTGCTCAAACATGTCCTCGCGCAGCTCACCGACGAGCAGGCCAAAGCGCTCGCCCCGTACGGGCTGAACGGCCGGGACCTCGCCGTACTGTCCGCAGTGGTTGCCGGTGAGCCGCTCTCGCAGCTGGAGGTCGCGTCCAGGCTCCGAGTCGACCGGACCTCGATCGGCGACCTGCTCGACAGCCTGGAGGAACGCGGACTGGTCGAGCGCCGGCGCAGTCCGGAGGACCGGCGGCGCAACGTCGTGGTGCTCACCGCCAAGGGCGAGTCGACGTTCGAGGACGCGGAGCGGGTGCGGCTGGAGGTTGAGCGCGAGTTCCTGGCCGCGCTACCGGATGCCGACCGCTTCCGTGAGGATCTGCGGCTGCTGCTTGGGGAATGACCGCTGCGCGGCCGCAGTTGGAAATGAGGTCATGGCTGCTCTCACTGGGGTTCCGCTCTCCGTCCTGGACCGCTCGCGGACGCGGGCAGGTGAGACGGAAGCGGAGACATTGCGTGCGACCGTCGAGCTCGCGCAGCAGGTGGAAGAGCTTGGCTACAAGCGTTTCTGGGTCTCGGAGCACCACAGCGTTCCCGGAGTGGTCGGATCGGCTCCCACCGTGCTGGCAGCCGCGATCGCGGCCCGCACCAGCCGGATCCGCGTCGGCACCGGCGGTGTGATGCTGCCGAACCATCAGCCGCTGGTGGTCGCCGAGCAGTTCGGAGTGCTGGAGTCGCTGTACCCGGGCCGCATCGACATGGGCCTCGGCCGGTCCGTCGGCTTCACCAATGGCATCCGCCGCGCCCTGGGCGTTGAGAAGGACGCGGCCGAGGACTTCGCCGCCCAGGTCCAGGAGCTACTGGGCTACTTCACCGGCACACTGCAGAACCAGGTCCACGCTCGTCCTGGAGAGGGTCTGCGGATCCCACCCTTCATCCTCGCTGTCGGCGAGGGCGCCCACCTCGCCGCTTCGCTCGGACTCCCCCTGGTCATCGCCGGCAGGGATGAGTCGGCACTGCTCCAGTTGGTCGACGACTACCGCGCCGAGTTCCAGCCGTCCACATGGGCTCCGCGGCCGTACGTCGTACTCGCGGTGACTGCTGCTGTTGCGGAGACCACGGAGGAGGCCAGGCAGTTGTTGTTGCCCGAGGCATGGGCGAGTGCCTACTCGCGCACGCGCGGGGTGTTCCCACCGCTGGAGTCTTCGGTACCTGGCGACCTGACCGCGAAGGAGCGCGAGCTCTTCGAGCAGTCGCTCCGCGGCCAGATCTATGGCACACCCGACCAGGTCGACGAGGCCCTCGGCGGGCTGGTACGTCGTACCGCCGCCGACGAAGTGCTGATCACCACGAACACCTACGACCGGGCCCACCTGGTCGCGTCGTACACCGCTCTGGCCGAGCTGGCGGGCACTCGCCGTACCGTCAGCGATTGAGCCGGTCCTCGAGGCGCTTGCGGACCTCGGGCCACTCGTCGACCAGGATCGAGAACACCACGGTGTCGCGGAAGGAACCGTCGGCCTGCCGCCTCTCCCGGCGCAGGACGCCCTCCCGGGTCGCACCGAGCTTGGCGATGGCCGCCTGCGACCGGGTATTGGTGGAGCCGGTCTGGATCTTCACCCGGCCGAATCCGCAGTCCTCGAAGGCGTGCTGGAGCAGCAGCAGCTTGGACGCCGGGTTCACCGCCGTACCCCAGACCGCCGGCGCGTAGCCGGTCCAGCCGAGGTGGATCGATTCGTTGGTCAGATCGACGTCGCCGAGGCTCGACGTACCGACGAGGGTGCCGTCGGCAACCAACCGGATCGCGTACGCGTAGCGCTGCTCCGATGACGGGATCCACTGCGCCCGCATGGCCTCGGCATCGGCCGGCATCCCGGCGATTCCACCGGCGAAGCCGGCGGCGTACACCTGCTCGTTGCCGATGGCGGCGTACAACTCCTCGATGTCGCTGTCCTGCAGCCGGTCCAGCCGGACGACCTCGCCTACCAGCGACCGTCCGTCGGGCGCCACCGTCATGCACTCACCCCTTCACCAGAAGATGCAGCAGCAGCCAGACCGCAGGGGCCGTGGCCAGCAACGAGTCCAGCCGGTCCATCACACCGCCGTGCCCCGGCAGCAGGTTGGACATGTCCTTGATGCCAAGGTCGCGCTTGATCATCGACTCGCTGAGATCGCCCACCGTGGCTGTCAGCACGGCCACCGCGCCGACGATCGCACCGGCCCACCAGTCCCCGTCGAGCAGCCACACGACCGAACCGATGCCGGCACCGATGCACGCGAGGGTCGAGCCCGCGAAGCCCTCCCAGGACTTCTTCGGACTGATCGTCGGAGCCATCGGGTGCTTGCCGAACAGCACCCCGGCCGCGTAGCCGCCGACGTCACTGGCGACCACGACCAGGAAGAAGGTCAGAACACGCTGCGGGCCGTCCGACTCCGGCTGGACCAGCAGGATCGCGAAGCCGGCCAGCAGCGGTACGTACCCGATCAGGAACACCCCGGCGCTCGCGTCCCGGACGAACCCGACCGATCCGCCCGGCATCCGCCACCAGATCGTCGCCAGCACAGTGAGCGCGAGCGCGATCAGCAGCGCCATCGGTCCCCAGAAGTACGCCGCCATCAGCATCGCCGTCGTACCGGCGAACAGCGGGATCCTCGGGATCACCGCGCCGCCCGCACGCAGAGCCTTGATCATCTCGTCGACGGCCACCAGCACGGCGGCCAGCACGAGGACGGCGAACAGAACCTTCTCCCAGAACAGCGATCCGAGGATCAGGGCGCCGAGACCGACCCCGACCGCGATGGCCGCAGGCAGATTCCGCCCGGCGCGGCTCGGGCTGGGACTCGGCGCGGGCGTGCTGTCGACGCCCATCACACCTCGAGCAGTTCGGCTTCCTTGTGCTTGAGCAGATCGTCGATCGAGTCGACGTACTTCTTCGTCAACCCGTCGAGCCGCTTCTCAGCACTCTTGCCCTCGTCCTCGCCCGCGTCGCCGTCCTTGACGGTCTTGTGCACCTGGTCCATGGCGTGCCGGCGGATGTTGCGGACCGAGACCTTGGCTTCCTCGGCCTTGGTCTTGGCGACCTTGATGTACTCCTTGCGCCGCTCCTCGGTCAACTGCGGCATCACCACCCGGATCACCGCACCGTCGTTACCCGGGTTCACCCCCAGGTCCGAGTCGCGGATCGCCTTCTCGATCGCCGCCATCGCACCCTTGTCGTACGGCGAGATCAGCACGGTCCGGGGCTCCGGGACCTGGAAACCGGCCAGTTGCTGCAGCGGCGTCGGGCTGCCGTAGTAGTCGGCCAGAATGCCCGCGAACATCTGCGGGTGGGCCCGGCCGGTGCGGATCGCGGCGAAGTCGTCCTTCGCGACCTCCACAGCCTTCGCCATCTTCTGCTCGGCTTCGCGGAGAGCTTGGTCGATCACGACATTCCTCGCTTCCTCAGGGCCGCCTCGGCGCGGCCACTGCATACCCTACGAACGCAGGTTTACCAGATAACGGACATCCACCCGTGTCGAACGATCCTAGTGGTACGCCGCGGTACCGGCTGCGGCCGGGGGACTACTGACCGGGAGAAACGATGGTCCCGATCTTCTCGCCGTGCACGACCCGGGCGATGTTGCCCTCCTCGAGGCCGAAGATCACGATCGGCAGCGCGTTGTCGCGGGCCAGGCTGATCGCGGTGGCGTCGGCGACCCGCAGTCCGCGGGCGAGGAAGTCGTCGTACGACAACTGGTCGAACTTCACCGCGTCCGGGTTCTTCTTCGGGTCGGAGTCGTAGACCCCGTCCACACCCTGCTTGCCCATCAGCAGCGCCTCGGCGCCGATCTCCAGCGCCCGCTGCGCGGCGACCGTGTCGGTGGAGAAGTACGGCATGCCGGAACCGGCGCCGAAGATCACCACACGGCCCTTCTCCAGGTGCCGCTCGGCCTTGCGCGGGATGTACGGCTCGGCGACCTGGCCCATCGTGATGGCGGTCTGCACCCGGGTCTCGATACCGAGCTTCTCCAGGAAGTCCTGCAGCGCCAGGCAGTTCATCACCGTGCCCAGCATGCCCATGTAGTCGGCCCGGTTGCGCTCCATCCCGCGCTGCTGCAACTCGGCACCACGGAAGAAGTTGCCGCCGCCGACCACCACGGCGACCTGGACGCCGGCCCGGGCCACCCCCGCGATCTGCTTGGCGATGGAGTTCACCACGTCGGGGTCGACGCCGAGCTTGCCGCCGCCGAACACCTCACCCGACAGCTTCAGCAGCACCCGGTGATAGGCCGGCGCGAACGGCGAAGAGGCCGGACTCGTCTCGGTACCCAGGGTTTCCGTCACGATTCCGGCCTCCTCGATCGTTGCTGTCTTGCTGATCCCTCGAAGATCCCGAAGCTCAGGCGCCGACCTCGAAGCGGGCGAACCGCTTCACGGTCACGCCGGCCTCGTCGAGCACGGCCTTCACGGTCTTCTTGCTCTCCTGGACCGACGCCTGCTCGAGTAGGACGACGTCCTTGAAGAAGCCGTTCACCCGGCCCTCGACGATCTTCGGCAGAGCCTGCTCCGGCTTGCCCTCCTCGCGAGCGGTCGCCTCGGCGATCCGCTTCTCGTTCTCGACCGTCTCGGCCGGGACCTCGTCGCGGGTCGTGTACAGCGGGCGCATCGCGGCGGCCTGCATGGCGGCACCACGAGCGGCCTCGACGTTGTCGCCCTCGAACTCGACCAGCACGCCGACCTGGGCCGGCAGATCAGCGGCACGCTTGTGCATGTACGCCGTCACCTGGCCGTCGAACACGGCGACCTTGCCCAGCTCGAGCTTCTCGCCGATGACCGAGGCCAGCGCCTCGATGTTCTCGGCGACGCTCTTGCCGTCGGACAGCTTCTCGCTCAGCAGGCCCTCGACGTCGGCGACCTTGCTGGCGGCGGCGTGCGCGACGATGTCGGCGGCCAGCTGCTGGAACTGCTCGTTCTTGGCGACGAAGTCGGTCTCGCAGTTCAGCTGGACCAGCGCGTTCTCCGCCGCGGCCACCAGGCCGTTGGTGGCGGAGCGCTCGGCGCCCCGCTTGGCGGCCTTGGCCGCGCCGTGGATGCGCAGCTCCTCGATCGCCTTCTCGAAGTCGCCGTCGGTGGTCTCGAGCGCCTTCTTCGCGTCCATCATGCCCGCGCCGGTGGCGTCGCGGAGCTTCTTCACGTCAGCGGCGGTGTAGTTCGCCATTCCTCGTTCTCTCGTCTTGTCGATGCGGCTGGATAGGCGGGCTCGAGTGCCGCCCGGTGTGTACCGGGCGGCGACTCAGGGCTGTCAGGCCTCGTCGGCCTTGGGGGCCTCGTCGGCCTTCACGGCGTCGACGGCCGGGGTCTCCTCGACAGCAGCCGGGGTCTCCTCGACAGCAGCCGGGGTCTCCTCGACAGCGGCCGGAGCTTCCTCGGCAGCGGCGGCCGGCGCCTCAGCGGCGGCATCCTTCGGCGCCTCGGCGGCTTCCGGAGCCTTCGCGGCGTCGCCATCGGCGGACTTGGCCTCGGAGGTGCCGTTCTGGCTCTCCAGCAGCTCGCGCTCCCAGGCAGCCAACGGCTCCTCGGCGCCGAGCTCCTCACCGGCAGCGGCAGCACCCTGACCCGAGCGGGCCATCAGGCCGTCGGCGACGGCGTCGGCGACCACGCGGGTCAGCAGGCCGACCGAGCGGATCGCGTCGTCGTTGCCCGGGATCGGGAAGTCGACCTCGTCCGGGTCGCAGTTGGTGTCCAGGATGCCGATGATCGGCAGCTTCAGCTTGCGCGCCTCGTCGACGGCGAGGTGCTCCTTCTTGGTGTCCACGATCCACACGGCGGCCGGAACCCGGGCCATGTCGCGGATACCACCGAGGGTCTTGAGCAGCTTGTCGTGCTCGCGCCGCTTCTGCAGCAGCTCCTTCTTGGTGACGCCCGAGGCCGCCACGTCGTCGAAGTCGAGCAGTTCCAGCTCCTTGAGCCGCTGGAGCCGCTTGTTCACGGTCTGGAAGTTGGTGAGCATGCCGCCCAGCCAACGCTGGTTCACGTACGGCATGCCGACCCGGGTCGCCTGCTCGGCGATCGCTTCCTGGGCCTGCTTCTTGGTGCCGACGAACAGGATCGCCCCGCCCGAGGCGACCGTGCTGCGGACGAACTCGTAGGCGCGGTCGATGTACGACAGCGACTGCTGCAGGTCGATGATGTAGATGCCGTTGCGCTCGGTCAGGATGTAGCGCTTCATCTTGGGGTTCCAGCGCCGGGTCTGGTGCCCGAAGTGCACGCCGCTCTCGAGGAGCTGCTTCATGGTCACGACGGCCATGAGGGTGTTGCCTCCTGTCGCGCTTTCCCGGGTCGCTCGATCCGGTCGGCGCAGTCTCGGTTGTCTCGCGGCGGACCGGGTGGCCCGCCGTGCCTGATGCCCGTCGGCACGCAACCCACCCGGGAGGTCCCGGGACCGAGGGAGGCGCGCTGTTGTGCGGGCATGCGTAGTCGTCCCACTCACATGGGACGCCACCGGAAGTGTACGGGACCACCCCGGCCCAAAGCGAACCGGGCCCGGTTGTCCACAGTCCCGAACTCACCACCGGAAATCAGGGGTTTCGACGGCATGTTCCAGGCATGAACCTCGTCCTTCTCGCCCTGACCCTCGCCACCGCAGGCCCGGATCCTGCGAACTGGCCCCTCCAACCCCGCCCCGAGGTCGTCCGCGGCTTCGAACTGCCCGCCAAACCCTGGCTCCCGGGCCACCGCGGAGTCGACCTGACCGGCTCCCCGGGCCAACCCGTCCGCGCCGCAACCTCCGGCACAGTCACGTACGCCGGTCAGCTCGCCGGTCGCGGCGTTGTCGCGGTGTCACACGGCGCGCGCCGGACCACCTACGAGCCGGTCGTTCCGGCGGTCACCGTGGGCACTGCCGTCACCATGAGCACGGTGATCGGCCGCCTCTCGGGCGCCGGCTCACACTGCTCACCCGCGACCTGCCTTCACTGGGGCCTGATCGAAGGCAAGCGCTACCTCAATCCGCTCACACTGCTCCCGGACCGCCCGGTCCGCCTACTCCCCCTCAGTTCCCCGCCGGTCGCGGGCGCCGCGGGGCCTGTCGAGGCGCGGCCGGTGCACACCACCGCGTCGCCACCTCCGCAGCCGGTGCGCCCGACCGCCTCACCGCCGGCTTCAAGCTCAAACCGGACAGGCGCGATCGTGGTCGCCAGTGCGGCGGCCTTGACCCTGGCCGGCGGCCTCCTGCTCAAGCGCCACTAGGACATCCCTAGGCCAGGTTGAGCTGCCACGAGATCCCGAACCGGTCGCCGACCCACCCGAACTTCCGGCTCCAGCCGTACTCCCCCAGCGGCATCATCACCTTGCCCTTCTCGGACAAGACGCCGAACAGCCGGTCGATCTCAGCCTCGTCCGCACAGTCGACCCAGAGCGAGATCGACGGCGTGAAGTCGAACCCGTGCTGCACCGGGCTGTCGCTGCACATGTACTGCTGACCCGCCAACGTGAAGATCGCATGCATCACCGAGCCCTCGGCGCCGGGTCCCTCCGACCCGTAGCGAGTGATCGAGACGACCTCCGCATTGTCGAAGAGCGACAGGTAGAAGTTCATCGCCTCCTCGGCCCTGCCGTCCTGGAACATCAGGAACGTGGTGGTCTTCTGCTCAGCCATCAGTCCTCCTGTAGTCACGGCTTATATAAGGCCACACTGTAACAGTCGGATCGGGGTCCCGGGGAGAGGTCAGCTGCCGGGAACGCGCGCTTGCCAGGCGTCCTCGTCGCGGGAGCGACGCTCGACGCCGGCAGGGAGTTTGTTCTTGGCGAGATCGATGAGCGTGGTGTGCTCGAGCACGTCCCGCAGACTCGCGCGGGCGGCGATCCAGACCCGTTGCAGTACGACGGCCCGCTCGTTGTACGCGACGCTCTCGGGCCGCACCCCGGAGATGCTCACGATCGGTCCGTCCACCGCACGCATCACGTCGGCGACAGAGATCTCGTTCGGGTCCACGGCGAGTTTCCAGCCGCCGGACTGTCCCCGCTGACTCACCAGGATCCCCGCACGCCGGAGGTCCGCCAAGATCCCTTGGAGGAACCCATGCGGAATGCCCTGCGCACGGCTGAGCTCCTCGGCCGACACGACCGACGGGTCGTTCGCCACCCATCGTTGGGTGATCTCGATCAGCGCCCGCAACGCATAGTCAGACTTCGCCGAAACCCGCATGAACCGCAGTCTGCCCCATCCCCGGACCCGCTCGCCGCATCCACCCGCGGACAGCCCGACAGATCACGCCCGAGGGTGAGCCTGTTCGTAGGCCCGGCGCAGGCGGTCGGTGGAGATGTGGGTGTAGATCTGAGTGGTCGCCAGCGATGCGTGGCCGAGCAGCTCCTGGACGCTGCGAAGGTCGGCGCCACCTTCGAGCAAGTGGGTCGCCGCCGTATGGCGCAGACCGTGCGGCGACAGGTCGGGGGCATCGACGACTCCGATGCGCTCGTGGACAAGGCGTCGTACCGCTCGCTGATCGATTCGGCCGCCACGCGCCCCCAGGAACACCGCCGGCCCACTCCCCTGCCGCGCCAACTGCGGGCGAGCCTCGTCGAGCCAGCGCCGCAGTGCGTCGGAGGCCGGCACTCCGTACGGGACAGCGCGTTCCTTGCGACCCTTGCCGAAGACGCGGACGACTCGGCGCGAGGTGTCGATGTCGTCGATGTCGAGGGCACAGAGTTCGCCGACGCGGATGCCGGTCGCGTAGAGCAGTTCCATGATCGCCAGGTCACGCAGGCCGATCGGGCCGCCGTCGTCGGCCGCCACGGCCGCCGCGTCGAGCACGGCACGCGTGTCGGCCTGCCCCAACACTCCCGGCAGGCTCTTGTGCGGCCTCGGACTGGCCAGCAACGCGCCCGGATCCGTGCTGATCCGTCCGGTTCGCTGCGCCCAGGCGGTGAAGACACGCGCGGCGGTGGCGCGGCGCGACATCGTGCTGCGCGCCTTCCCGAGGCTTTGCTGCTTGGCCAGCCACGACCGCAGCCCCCGGATATCCAGGCCCTCGAGATCATCGTGACCAAGACGAATCAAATGTTCGAGTAAATCCGCGACGTCTCCACGGTACGCTCTGACCGAATGTCTACTGAGGTCCCTCTCCGCCGCCAGATGCCGTTCGTAGTCAGCCAGTAACGCAGTGAAACCTTCCGGCCAGGAAGGGTTCGCGCTGGCATCGTCCGGCGTCATGCCTCGACGATGCGGCAGCCGACGCGGCATCGCAAGGCACCGCGCGGGGGCCGAGGAGAGGAGGTCTGGTCGATAGCCCGACGGTCGACTACTGTTCGGCCCGATTGCCCAAGTAGCAACGGAGGCACCCCTGACCATGGCCCCCTCAGCGAACGGACAGACCGTAGGCCGGCGCCTGCCGGTCGAGTCGGCGTTCACTCGAGTCGAGGACGCACGGCACCGTCTGCCGCGCTTGTTCGGTCGTCGCGATCTGGTCGTACTCGGCCTGGGCGTGATGATCGGGTCCGGCATATTCAGCATCAGCGGCAACCAGGCGGCCAAAGTCGCCGGTCCGGCCGTGATTTTGTCGTTCGTCATCGCGGCGATCGTCTGTGTGCTGGCCGCGGCCTGTTACGCCGAGCTGTCGTCCACGATTCCTGTATCGGGTAGCGCGTACACCTTCAGCTATGTGACCTTCGGCGAGATGTGGGCCTGGCTGGTCGGCTGGGCGCTCGTGCTGGAACTCGTCACCGCGGCCGCGATCGTCGCCCGCGTCTGGTCGGCGTACTTCCTGGCCACACTGGACGGGTTCGGACTGACACTGCCCGACGGCGTGGCGAAGTTCTTCGGCCCGGATGCGAAGGTCAACCTGGTCGCGCCGCTGCTGCTGCTGATCCTGACCGCGCTGATCGTGACCGGTACGAAGCTGTCCGCCCGGGTGCTGACCGTGGTGGTGATCGCGAAGGTCGCCGTGATCGTGTTGGTCGTGGTGGTCGGCGCGGCGCACATCAACATGGACAACTACCACCCCTTCGTGCCGATGGCCCGGGCCGCGCCCGCGACCGCCAGTCCAACCCTGCTGGGCTGGATCCTCGACTCGTCGTTCGGTTCGTTCGGGATGATGGGCATCTTCACGGCCGCGAGCTCGATCGTGTTCGCCTACATCGGGTTCGACCTGATCGCGACCGCGTCCGAGGACGCGCGCAGCCCGCGCAAGACGGTCCCGCAGGGCATGCTGCTCGGCGTCGGCGCCGTCACGATCCTCTACATCGCGATGGCCGTGGTTCTGGTCGGAATGCGCCCGTACGGCGAGCTGGGCGGCAGCGCACCGGTCTCCGAGGCGTTGGCGGCGACAGGAGTCGGGTGGGCCGCGAAGGTGGTCAATCTGGGTGCATTGCTCGCGCTGATGACAGTGATCATGGTGGTGCTGATCGCGCAGAGCCGTGTGTTGTTCAACATGGGCCGCGACGGTCTGCTGCCGAAGAGCCTCGGACGGGTCAGCCGGGTGTACTCCTCCCCTGCCCGCGCGGCGGCCGCTGCCGGCTTCGCGGCACTGGCGCTGACGCTCTACCCGAAGGTGCTGGAGCTCGAGGAACTGCTGGTCATCGGCGCGTTGTTCTGCTTCGCTTTCTGTGCGATCGGCGTACTCACCCTGCGTCGCTCCGAGCCGAACCTGGAGCGTGGTTTCCGGGTGCCGATGGTGCCGCTGATCCCGCTGCTGTCGCTGGCCGCGACGGTGTGGCTGATGCTGAACCTGAAGACGAGCACGTGGACGAAGTTCGGTGTCTGGATGGTCATCGGCCTGGCGATCTACGGGCTGTACGGGCGCTGGCACAGCCGGCTGGCCAATGAGGACAGCTGGGACTACGACATCGGCGACACCGACCCTGGGACCGGTGGTCTGCAGGCGATCCGCACCGAGCAGCCTGGCGAGCAGACGAACGAGTTGCGCGCTGTCCGCACGCCGCCGCAGAAGCCGACGCGCGGCAAGCACATGCGCAACTGAGGTTGTCCACAGGCAGAAAGTGAGGTCCGAAATCGAGGCCTGATCCCGGCATGTTCTCTGCCGGAGGTGGTCACCGATGCGCACCAAGAACGTCGTCGGACGGTACGGCGAAGACCTCGCCGCCAGGTATCTGGCCGGAGAGGGCTTCGCCATCCTCGAGCGCAACTGGCGCTGCGAGCTGGGCGAGATCGACATTGTCGCGCGCGAGGGCGACACGCTTGTCGTCTGTGAGGTGAAGACCCGGCGCGGGCTGAACTACGGCAGCCCGCTGGAGTCGATCACATACCGGAAGCTGACCACGCTGCGGAAGCTGGCGGGTCGCTGGCTGCAGACCCACCAGCTCAAACCTGGCGCGATCCGGATCGACATCGTCGCCGTGCTCTTCGACCAGAACACGGCGCCGCAGGTCGACCACTTGCGAGGTGCGGCCTGATGGCGCTCGCACAGACGTGGTCCGTCGCGCTGGTCGGCCTCGAAGGTCATCTGGTCGAGGTCGAGGCCGACATCGCGCAAGGCCTGCCCAAGACGACGCTCATCGGCCTCCCAGACGCATCGTTGTCCGAGGCCCGTGATCGGGTCCGCGCCGCGGTGGTGAACAGCGGGGAGCGATTCCCCGATCGCAAGGTCACCATCGGCCTCTCACCGGCCACCCTGCCGAAGACCGGTTCGCATTACGACGTCGCCATCGCGCTCGCCTTGCTCTCGGCCGCGGGAGTGATCGACGCCAAGTCGTTGCGGCAGACCGCGATCATCGGTGAGCTCGGCCTGGACGGCCGGATCCGCGAGGTCCGTGGTGCGCTCGCGATGACCTTGGCCGCGGCCCGTTCCAGCTTCGAGCGCATCGTCGTCCCGGAGCTGAACTCGGGCGAGGCGCGTCTCGTGCCCGGCATCGAGGTGTACGGCGTGCGCTCGCTACGGCAGGTGCTTGCCCTGTTGCGTGGCACCGAGATCCCGGACGAGGCACCGCCGCGGGCCGAGCCCCGGCTGCTGTCCGAGTCGCTGACCCGGGTTCCTGAGGTCGATCTGGACGACATCATCGGTCAACGCGAGGGGCGACGGGCAATCGAAGCCGCGGCCGCGGGCGGGCATCACCTGTTCCTGCACGGGCCGCCGGGCTCGGGCAAGACGATGCTGGCTGAGCGGCTGGCCGGATTGATGCCAGACTTGAGCACGGACGACTCGCTCGAAGTGTCCGCGGTGCATTCGCTGGCGGGACTCCTGACCAACGACGCCGAGCTGGTGGTGCGTCCGCCGTTCATCGCGCCGCACCACACCGCGTCGCTGTCCAGTCTTGTCGGTGGTGGCTCTGGCATGCCGCGGCCGGGGGCCATCAGCTGTGCGCATCGCGGGATCCTGTTCATCGACGAGGCGCCCGAGATGCATCCGCTGACGCTCGACACGCTGCGGCAGCCGCTGGAGTCGGGGTACATCGAGGTCCATCGGTCGGCGGCTGTGGCGAAGTTCCCGGCCCGCTTCATGCTCGTGCTCGCGGCCAATCCGTGTCCCTGCGGCATGTCTGGTGCGGGGAACGCGATCTGCAACTGCACGCCGCAGGTGCTGGCGCGGTATCGGCAGCGGATCAGTGGACCGATCAAGGATCGCCTCGACATTCAGCGGCAGATCCTGCCGACCTCACGAGGGGTCGCCGACCGCGAGGCCTCCGAGTCGACCGCGGCAGTGGCCGAGCGCGTGAAGGCGGCACGCGACCGGCAGGCGCACCGCTACCGCGAGACCGGCTGGATCCTCAACAGCGAGGTCCCCGGCCCGGTGCTGCGGCGCGAGTTCCCGTTGGATGCCGCCAGCCACAAACTCCTCGAGGACCTCTACACCGCCGGCCGCCTCACCGCCCGTGGCTTCGACCGCGTCGTCCGAGTGGCTTGGACCCTCGCAGATCTCCAAGGCATCGATCAACCAACCGCTGCCCTGACCCACGAAGCCTTCCAACTCCGCACCGGCGAACCCCTGACCGACCTCTCCGACACCCGTCCCCTCAAAGGAATCCCCGCATGACGCTCACCCGCAGCACGGCTCCAAGGAACCTGGCTTCGCATGAACCGGCCTCTGCCATCACCTCAGGCAATCAGTTGCCTGCGCCCCCATCCCGTCGCAGCACGTGTACGTGCTCTCCCCCGATGACGTTGCCTCGGGCATCCAGCACCTCCGCGGCTGAGGCGCGTGCCTCGGTGGCGGTCACGGAGGGGGTGGTGGGTGGAGCTGACGTGGTGGACGAGGCGTCGGTGGATGGGGTTGGCGGGACGGGTGGTGGCGGGACCGCGGGAGTTGGCGGGGGCGGAGATGAGGAGCGGCTCGTTCGGGTTGGGTTGTCCCGGGTGGTGGAGCCCGGGGACCTGGTTGCCTTGAAGGCGTTTGCGGGGATGGAGGTGCTGGAGATCTGGGAGCTCTTGCGGGGGAAGGCGCCAGGCACCGAGCGGTGGTCCACGCGGCTGGCTGCGGCGCAGCCTGAGCGGGACCTCGAGCGGGCGGCTGCTGCAGGAGCGCGGTTCGTGATCCCTGGGGACGACGAGTGGCCCGAGCAGGTGGAGGTGCTGGCCGAGGCCGGGCAGCTGACTCGTCGGGCCGGCGTGCCGTTCGGGCTGTGGGTCCGAGGGCCGGCGCATCTGCGCAAGACGCTCGCGCGATCCGTCGCGATGGTGGGTGCTCGCGCGTGTTCGTCGTACGGCGAGCATGTCGCGGCGGAGCTCGCGGGTGGGCTGGCGGACAACGGCATCACGGTGGTGTCAGGCGGGGCGTACGGGATCGACGCGGCGGCGCATCGGGGTGTGCTGGCTGGTTCCGGGGTGACGGTCGCCGTGCTGGCATCTGGGGTTGATACGAGCTATCCGAAGAGCAACTCCGCGATGTTCAGCCGGATCGTGGAGGACGGGTTGGTGGTGAGCGAGCTACCACCTGGATGTTCACCGACCAAGCTGCGGTTCCTCGCGCGCAACCGGCTGATCGCGGCGGGCACGCTCGGCACGGTCGTCATCGAGGCAGCGGTCCGGAGCGGAGCGCTGAACAGCGCAGGTTGGGCCGAGCAGTGCGGACGTGCCGTCCTCGCGGTGCCCGGGCCGATCACGTCCCGCATGTCCGCAGGCAGCCACCTGCTGGTCCGCGAACGAGACGCCGTACTCGTCACGAGCGTCGCCGAGATCATCGAGGCCGTCTCCCCGCTCGGCACCGGCCTCGCGCCGCGCCCACAAGCCCCCAAGAACCCCAGCGACGAACTCCCCCACGACGTCCGTCGCACCCTCGACGCCGTCCCGGTCGTCAACCCAGCGCCCGCCGCCCGCATAGCCACCACCGCAGGTCTGGACCTCCCGACCACCCAGTCCTGCCTGGAAACCCTCGCCGCCCTCGCCCTCGTCCACCCCACCCCAACCGGCTGGCGCCTCACACCTACCCCACCCTGATGTGGGGTGGGGGTCGGAGTCGGCGGGGTCAGCGGCCGAAGTCGGAGTCCTTGGGGACTTCCAGGTCGGACTTGGCCAGTTCTTCGATGTTGACGTCGCGGAAGGTGACAACCTTGGCGTTCTTGACGAAGCGGGCGGATCGATAGACATCCCAGACCCACGCGTCGGCCATCGTCACCTCGAAGTACACGTCGCCGCCCTCAGTGCGGACCTTCAGGTCGACCGCGTTGCACAGATAGAAGCGCCGTTCGGTCTCCACGACGTACTTGAAGATCCCGACGACGTCCTTGTACTCCCGATAGAGCTGCAGCTCCATATCGGTTTCGTACTTCTCGAGGTCGTCAGCGCTCATACCTCCACCTCGCAACGCTCGGTTCCGGCATGAGCGCTGAGAGCGCTGTGCTTGTTTGGGCGCTCGCTGCGCTCGCTCATCGGCTCTCCACTCCGGTGGGACTGGTCACATTCTGTCCCATATCGGGTCGCAGACTGCGGCGGACATTCTCGAACCGCCGTCGATGTTGTGGGCACGGGCCGTATTCGTCCAGCGCCGCCTGGTGTTCGGGCGTGCAGTAGCCCTTGTGGATCCCGAAACCGTACTGCGGGTACACCTTGTCCCAGTGCTCCATCACCCGGTCGCGCGTCACCTTCGCGATGATTGACGCGGCAGCGATACAGGCGGCCACGCGATCACCCTTCCAGATCGCCAGGCCAGGGACGCCGAGCCCGTCGACGCCGAACCCGTCGGTCAGCACGTACGCCGGGCGCACGTCGAGGCGGAAGAGCGCGCGGCGGAGCGCCTCCACATTCGCGACGTGCATGCCCAGGCGATCGCACTCGGTGGACTCGATGGCGACGACCGACCAGGCCAGGGCGCGCTTGCGGATCTCGTCGTAGCAGCGGTCACGGGCCTTCGCGGTCAACAGCTTCGAGTCGGCGAGCTCCGGGATCTGGCCGCGCTTGCCCTCGGGCAGGATCACCGCGGCCGCGACCAGCGGTCCCGCGCACGGTCCGCGGCCCGCCTCGTCCACACCGGCGATCGGATCCAGGCCGACGCGGCGCAGCGCCCGTTCGTACCCGTACAGCCCGGCATCGCGCCGTACCGTGCTCCCGCGCGGCAACACGCTCATGCAGCCCTCCGCATCACAGCTCCACACTAGGCACGACCACCGACGTCCCCGCTGAGCGGGGTCCTGTCATTTGGGCGGTGGGGTGAGGGATATCGAGGGTTTGTCCGGCGCCGGCCCGGGCGCCGGGACGGCTTTGAAGGTGTCGGGGACGCCGAGCTTGCCCCAGCGGCCCGCAGGCCAGACGATCATGATGGCGCGGCCGGTGACCTTGTCCATCGGGACGAAGGCGGCGTCGCCGGGATTGTTGCCGTTGGCGTCCACGTCGCTCAGATGGACGCGGGAGTCGCCGGAGGCAGACCGGTGGTCACCCATCACGAACACGCGCCCAGCTGGCACAGTGACCTGGAACTCCATCTGGGACGGCGCGTCGCCCGGGTACAGGTAACTGGTCTCGTCCAGAGGCTGGCCGTTCACCAGCAGCCGGCCCTTCTCGTCGCAGCAGGCGACCTTGTCGCCCGGCATGCCGATCAGGCGCTTGATCAAGTGGCCGTGGCTGGAGTCCGGCAGCAGGCCGACGATCTCGAAGAACCGGCCGATCGACCCACGCTTCTGACCGCTCTCCTCCGGGCCGAGCCAGCCGCCCGGGTCCTCGAAGACGACCACGTCGCCGCGCTTGACGTCGGTGAGCTTCTCCACCACGACGCGGTCGCCGACCAGCAGGGTGTTCTCCATCGACTCGCTGGGGATGATGAACATCTGCCCGACGAACGCCCGCAGGATCGACGAGACGATGAGCGCCCCGACCACGATCAGCACGAACTCGCGAGCGGCGGCCGCGAAGCCCGATCGGTGTGCGGGTTTCTCGTCCGTCTTCGTCGGTGTATCGGTCACTTCTTCAGCCCCGGCTTCTTGAAGGTTTCCGGAGGACGCAGCATCGTCATCCGGTCAGACGGCCAGATTACGCAACAGGCCCGGCCAACCACGTTCTCGACCGGTACGAACCCGCCACCGGGGCCGCCCATATGGGCGCGGGAGTCGGCGGATTCAGCACGATTGTCCCCCATCACCCACAGGTGGCCTGGCGGCACCACCACGCTGAAGGGCAGCTCGGACGGCTTCGCGTCCTTGAGCAGGTACTCGCGTTCGTCCAGCGGGATGCCGTTGACTGTGATCCGGCCCGAGCGGTCGCAGCAGATCACCTTGTCGCCGCCGACGCCGATCACCCGCTTGACCAGGTGCCCCTCGCCGCTGCGCGGCAGGATCCCGACGAACTCGCCGACCCGGCGGAACGGGCCGGGCTCGGTCTGCGCCTCGTTCAGCCAGTTGGCGGGGTCCCTGAACACGATGATGTCGCCGCGGTCCACGTCGCGGTGCATGTAGCTGATCTTCTCGGCCAGGATGCGGTCGTTCGTGGTCAGCGTGTCGTACATCGACTCCGACGGTACGTAGAACGCTTCCGCGACGAACAGCCGCAGTACCACCGTGATGACGAGGGCGAGCACCGTGACGGTGCTCATCTCGATGAGCAGGCTGAGCAGCGGGTTGCGCTGCTTCAGCCTGCGGTGACGTCCCTTACTGCGACGTGCCCTCCGGGCGACCGGGCGAGGGCGAGCGCGAGTCGCAGTGCTCGGCGCCATAGGTGACCGTCGTCGCTACGACGCTCAGGAGGCCGGGACGTCCCGCTTCTCCTTGATCTTGGCTGCCTTGCCGCGCAGCTCGCGCAGGTAGTACAGCTTGGCGCGACGGACGTCGCCGCGGGTCACGACCTCGACCTTCTCGACGATCGGGGTGTGCAGCGGGAAGGTCCGCTCGACGCCGACACCGAAGCTGACCTTGCGGACCGTGAAGGTCTCCTGCAGGCCACCACCCTGGCGCCGGATCACGACACCCTGGAACACCTGGACGCGGGACCGGTTGCCCTCGACGACCTTGACGTGCACCTTGACGGTGTCACCGGGACGGAAGGCGGGGATGTCGTCGCGCTTGCTCGCGTTGTCGAGCTCGTTCAGGATGTTGCTCATCAGGTGTCTCTTCCTCGCGCGTGCCACAGGTCACCCACGAATCTCGGTGGTGATGATGAAGTCATCAGGAGGCTCTGCATAGTTGCACAGCTCATCGCGTGCTGCCGGTCGGTGGTCACCCCCTGTGGCAGGAGCACCGAAGGGCAGCAACGAGCAATCTTGCCACACCGGCCCAGCGGAACCGAAATCAGCGTCGCCTCCGACGCTTGGTCAGCACCACCAGTTCGACCTTCGCGGTCTGCTGCTCGCGTCGTGTCTCACGGTAACCGGCCTTCCGGTACAGCCCGAGGTTCCGCTCACTCTCCGTACCGGTGTTCAGCTCGTACGACGTGACCTCGGCCGGCGCGAGCTTTTCCGCGACCCGCAACAGCCGGACACCCAGACCGCGCCCTTGCCAGTCCGGCGCGACGATCAGCCGCTCGATCCGGCCCACCTCACCGTCCACGCTCAGTTGCACCGACCCGACGATCCTGGTGCCGGCCACAGCCTTGAGTACGCCGCCCTGCTTGAGCCGCTCGACACTCGCGGCCGGGTCCTCCGAGAGCGGCGGGATGGTCAGGTCGTCGTAGATCTGGCCCTCCGAGAGGAACGCGGCCAACTGGAGCGTGTGGATCTCCCCCGCGTCCGCCTCCGTGGCCGGCAGCAGCCGTACCTCCGACGCCGGATCGTCCTTCCCCGCGACCGCATCGCCCCACGCCGCAAGCAGATCAGGCCGGCGCTCCGCAGTACGTCGTACCGACTCGTCGTGATGCCACTCCGCGATCAGACGATGGTTGCCGGACAACAGCACCTCGGGTACGTCGTACCCACGCCACACCGGCGGTTTCGTGTAGACCGGGTACTCCAGCAGGCCATCGCCCGAGTGGGACTCCTCGGCCAACGACTCCGGGTTGCCGATGACACCGGGCAGCAGACGGGCGACCGCCTCGACCATGACGAGTACGGCGACCTCCCCGCCGTTCAGCACGTAGTCGCCGATCGAAACCTCGTCGACGCGCATCCGCTCCGCCGCGTACGACGCCACCCGCGCGTCGATGCCCTCGTAGCGGCCGCAGGCGAACGCAAGCCATGGCTCGGCGGCAAGCTCGTACGCGAGCTCCTGGGTGAACGGGCGGCCCGCCGGCGTCGGCACGATGAGACGAGGCTGCGAGGGGCCGTCCGGGGGCGCAACAGCATCCAACGCCTCTCCCCATGGCTCCGGCCGCATCACCATGCCCGCACCGCCGCCGTACGGGGTGTCGTCGACGGTCCGGTGCCGATCGTGGGTCCAGTCGCGCAAGTCATGGAGGCGGATGTCGAGGAGGCCACTCTTCGCCGCCTTGCCGACCAGGGAGACGTCGAGCGCGGCCAGGTACTCCGGGAAGATCGTGAGGACGTCCAGTCTCATCAGTCGGCGCCCGGCTCGGTCGGAACCACGTCAGCGCCTTCCGGGTCCAGCAGACCCGGCCGGTCGGCCACGACGACGTACTGCTTGTCCAGATTGATCTCGGGCACGAGCTCCTCGACCAGCGGCACCAGTACGGCGTTGCCCGCGGGACGCCGGATCTCCAGCAGGTCCTGCGACGGCAGGTGGACGACGTCGATCACCTCGCCGGCCTCTGCGCCGTCCGCGGTCCGGACCGCCAGGCCGACCAGCTCGCGGTCGTAGTACTCCTCCGGGTCCTCCGGCCGGGCGTCCTCGGCCACCTCGGCCTGCACGAACAGGTTGCGCAGCTGTTCGGCACCGGTCCGGTCCGCCACCTCGGCGAACTTCACCAGCAGCCGCCCGCTGTGCCACCGGCTCGCCTCGACGGTCAGCTTGCGCGGGACCTTCGAGTCCGTCACCAGGGTCGCGCCGTCGGCGAACCGGAGGTCCGGCTCGTCCGTCCGGACGTCCACACCGACCTCGCCCTTGATCCCATGCGCCCGGCCGAGCCGTCCGACAGTCACCAACACCCGCACAAACCTCTCTCTACAGACACGATGGACCCGAGGATATGGCGAAGGGCCGCACCGGTGCGGTGCGGCCCTTCGGGGAACTGCTGCGAGTCAGCGGCGCGGACGCCGGTTGAACTCGTCGACGAAGTCGATCCGGATCGACGACTCGGAGCTGAGCGCACCGACCACGGTGCGGATCGCGGTGGCGGTCCGGCCGTTGCGGCCGATCACCTTGCCGATGTCGTCGGGGTGGACGTGCACCTCGAGGGTGCGGCCACGCCGCAGGTTCCGGGCCCGGACGCTGACCTCGTCGGGGTTGTCCACGATGCCACGGACCAGGTGCTCGAGCGCCTCGGTCTCCATCATGGTCAGGCCTTGGCGTCGTCGGCCGGCGCGGCCTCAGCCGGGGCCTCGGCGGCCTCAGCCTTAGGCGCCTCAGCCTTGGGAGCCTCAGCCTTGGGAGCGTCGGCCTTGGCGGCCTCGTCCTTCGGCGCGTCGTCCTTCTTGTCCGCCTTCTTCGCCGCCGACTTCTTGGCGGTGGTGGCCTCGGTCTTCAGCGTGCCGTGGGCCTCGGCCAGCGCCTCGTTGAAGATCTCCTGCTTGTCCCGCTTGGGCTCCTTGACCCGCAGCGGCGCCGGAGCGGCCTCACCCTTGAACTTCTGCCAGTCGCCGGAGGCCTTGAAGATCGCCTCGACGGCCTCGGTCGGCTGCGCGCCGACGCTCAGCCAGTACTGCGCCCGGTCCGACTCGACGTGGATGAACGACGGCTCGGTCTTCGGGTTGTACTTCCCGATCTCCTCGATGGCGCGACCGTCCCGCTTGGTCCGGGCGTCCATCACGACGATGCGGTAGTGCGGCGCACGCTTCTTGCCGATGCGCTTCAAACGGATCTTGACTGCCACGTTTGTGGGGTCTCCCTCGGAGTACATGTCTGGGTGAGCAGCACAGCGTCGTGGGGACAACGGGTGACCACTCGAATGGGCCGGCCGGGCAGTGGAGTTAGAGGGCTGCACGAACCTGGACGGACTCAGCAGGCCATTGTGCCAGATTCCGACCCCACCACCCAATCCGGTGTCAAGCCCGGAACCGGGCCAGGTCCGGCAGCTGCTCGGCATATGACTCCAGAAGCTTGCCGGCCGCGGTCACGGAGTCGACCAGGGGGTGCCAGGCGAAGGCGCGCAGCGCGGCGGACCGGGAGCCACTGACAGCAGCCTCGATCGTCGAGCGCTCGACCGCCTTGACCGAGCAGATGAGCCCAGCCTGGTGATCGGTCAACTGGGACACCGTGACCGGCAGGGCGCCGTTTGCATCGACCGTGCACGGGATCTCCACCACCGCGTCGTCGTCCAGGTGATGCAGCACCCCGCGGTTGCGCACGTTCAGGATCAGCGAGGCGCGCTCGTTGTGGGCGATCGCCCGCATCAGCGACAGCGCCACCTGCTCGTAACCTCCGGCGGCCATGTCCCGCTCGTCGCGCTCACCGGCGTCCGCGACCTCACGGCTCTCCACCATGTACGTCGACTCACGCTCGGCCCGGGTCTTCTGCCACAACTCCAGCGCCCGCTCCGGATGCCGAACCGTCTCTGCATAGAACGCTGACTGCTGCTCCAGCAGGAACTTGCCCCGCGTCTGCTGCACAGCCTGTACGGCGGCCAGCGTTTCGCGGGCGAAGTAGTAGTAATGCAGGTACTCGTTCGGAATGGCCCCCAGCGACCGCAACCAGTCCGCTCCGAACAGCCGCCCTTCCTCGAACGACGACAACGCGTCGGAGGACTCCAGCAACGCCGGCAGCCGGTCGAGTCCACCGGACCGCAAGCCCCGCAGCCAGCCCAGGTGGTTCAGCCCCGCGTAGTCGTAGAACGCCGTCGACGGATCCACCCCGAGCGCCAGCGCGGCCCGGCGCCCCAGTCCGGACGGCGAGTCACAGATCCCGATCACCCGGTCGCCCAGGTACGGGATCATCGCTTCGGTCACCATCCCGGCCGGGTTGGTGAAGTTGATGACCCACGCCTGCGGCGCCACCGCTGCGATCCGCTGGGCGATCCCCACCGTAACCGGCACCGTGCGTAGCCCATAGGCGATCCCACCGGCCCCGACTGTCTCCTGACCGAGTACGCCGAGGTCCAGCGCGACCCGCTCGTCGACGGTCCGCCCTTCCAGCCCGCCGACGCGGATCGCGGAGAACACGAAGTCCGCACCGCGCAGGGCCTCGTCCAGGTCAGTCGTCTCGGTCACCACCGGCGCGTCCGCGACGCCCGCGGCCTGCTGCCGCAACACCGCCGCGATCGACGTCAGCCGAGTCCGATCGGTGTCGAACAGCGCCACCGACGTGATCCGGCCCGTACCCCGGTCTCCGAGCAACGCCTGATACACCAGCGGCACCCGGAATCCCCCACCGCCAAGGATTGTCAGTCTCACGCAAGCACCACCTGTACGCCCGCCTCTGTCAGTTGGGCCCGGGTCACCTCGTCGGCGCCGGGCTCGGTCACCACCATGAACAACTCCCCCGGATCGCAGACCCGCCCGACACCGTGGCCCGGGAACTTCGTCGCGTCCGCCAGCAGCACCACCCGGTCGGCGGCCTGGATCATCGCGCGCTTCACCGGTACCTCGATCATCGTGCTGTCCATCACCCGCCCGTCCGGCCGCACTCCGCTGGTGCCGAGGAACAGCCAGTCGACGTGGATCTGCCGCAGGCTCTCCTCGGTCAGATACCCCACCAGCGAGCGGTAGCTCCGCCGGACGAACCCACCGAGCACGATCAGCTCGATCTGCTCGTCGTTCTCCAGCTCCTCCAGTACGGCGAGATTACTGGTGACCACCGTCAACGACCGGCCATGCAGATGCTGGGCGACGCGCAACGCCGTCGTACCGATGTCGAGTAGCAACGACTCACCATCGTTCACCAGCTCAGCGGCCCGCCGCGCGATCCGGTCCTTCTCCGCGGCATGTACGGCGTTGACGTCCGCGAACGGCTCGTCTCCACCGTCAACCGCGAGCGCACCCCCGTACACACGGGTCAATCGGCCTTCCGCGTGCAGTTGCTCGAGGTCGCGGCGGATCGTCGCCTCGCTGACCCCGAGTCGCGTGGCCAGCACTTTGACGCCCCCGGCCCCGTCGGCCCGGAGCGCGCGGATGATCTGATCCTGTCGCTGCTTCGGCAACACACCCAGACCGTATCACGCAAACTCCGTCATTTTCAGTCAAAGTTATGGGCAGGTATTGCGCATCTTGCGCAAGCGTTTCAAGATTCATGCACGAGTTTGATCGACCGTGCAGGAGTGTGGAGCAGTGGACGAGCGGAGCGAGTTCACCATCAGGCACAGCGTGACTTGTGCCTCATCCGCGCCCGGAGCGAAGCGAGGACGTGGATGAGTTCGCTGGACGTGGTTGTGTCCGGCCTGGTCTTCCAGGACCTGGTGCTCGGCCTGCCCACTCCGCCGCGGCCCGGCACCGAGGTGTGGGCCACCGACTCACAGGAGAGCCCGGGCGGCATCGCGAACTTCGCCGTCGCACTGGCTCGGCTCGGCCTGCGCACGGGCCTGGCCGCGGCCTTCGGCGCCGATCCCGACGGCGACAGCGTCTGGGACCGGCTGGCGCACGAGGGCATCGATCTGACTCTCTCCCGCAAGCTCGCCGGCTGGCGGACCCCGTTGACGGTGGCCCTTGCCTATGACAACGATCGGGCACTGGTCACCCGGGGCACCCCTCCCCTGCTGTCGGCCGACGAGCTGATCACTGCGCCGCCGGCCGCTCGCGCTGTCGCCGCCCACATCGGCCCCTGGCCGAACGAGTGGCTGGCGAAGGCGAAGGCGGCCGGTTGCGTGGTGTTCGCCGATGTCGGGTGGGATCCGTCGGAGCAGTGGGATCCCGCAGTACTCGACCAGCTCGAGCACTGTGACGTGTTCCTGCCGAACGCCGACGAGGCGATGAACTACACCCGGACGGACAGTCCGGAGCAGGCGCTCGACCGGCTGGCCGAACTGGTGCCGCAGGTCGTCGTCTCGAACGGCGCCGCCGGCGCCCTGGCGATCGACGCCGGCACCGGCGAGCGGGTCGCCGTACCGGCGTATCCAGTGCAGGCTGCGGACACCACCGGGGCGGGTGATGTGTTCGCCGCCGGCTTCATCGCGGCCACGCTGTGGGACCTGCCGCTGGAGCTGCGGGTGCGCTTCGCCGCGCTCACCGCGGCCCTGTCGGTGACCCGGCTCGGCGGTGCCGACGCGGCGCCCCGCTGGGAGGACCTGGCGGCGTGGCAGGCCGCGCATCCCGAAGACCACCACCTCCAAGCGCTGATCAGCGCCCACTCAGGAAGGTAAGAACCATGGAGCTCTCACGTCGGACGCTGCTCGCTGGGGGCTTCGCAGCCGTGCTCGGCGGTTCCCTTGTCGGCTGCTCGTCCGGGATGGACGCCTCGTCCACGAAGAAGAATGCCTCGGGCAACATCGCGCTGTGGTGCTGGCCGGGCGGCCTGGGCAAGTCCGTGCTGGACGACACCATCGCGCACTTCCCGGACCAGCACATCAAGTACTCCGAGATCGGCGACGACTTCAAGCAGAAGCTGCTGACCACGTTCAACGGTGGCACCAACATCCCCGACATCACCGGGCTCAAGGGCGAGGACATCGCCTCCTGGCTGCCGCAGGCGGACCGATTCGTCGACCTGAACACCGTCGGCGCGAAGGACATCCTCGGCGATTACCTGGAGTGGAAGGTCAAGCAGGCCACCACGCTGGACGGCAAGCTGCTCGGCATCCCGATCGACATCGGCCCGACCGCGCTGTTCTACCGCGAGGACGTCTTCACCGCCGGCGGACTGCCCGGCGAGCCGGACGAGGTGGCCGCGCAACTGAAGACCTGGGACGACCTGCTCGCGGCCGGCCTGGAGCTGAAGGCGAAGAACCCGAAGGCGCTGATCGTGTCCGACGCGACCGACATGTACGGGATCATCGTCAGCCAGGGCACCGAGCGCTACATCGACAAGGACAACAAGTTCATCGGCGACCAGGACCACATTCGGCGGGCCTGGGACCTGGCTGTGAAGGCGATCAGCACCAAAGTCGACGCGAAGACCCTCGGCGGTACGCCGGACTGGAACGCCGGACTCGACCAGGGCACGGTGCCGGCGCTGTCCGGTGCGGCGTGGGTCGCGCTGGACGTGAAGGCAGCCTGCAAGACCAGCGTGGGCAAGTGGCGGCTGGCACCGACCCCGAGCGGACCGGCGAACTTCGGTGGCTCGTTCCTCGGCATCACCAAGAACGCCGCCGACCCGTCCGCCGCGTTCGAGGTGATCAAGTACATGCTCAGCGCGGACAACCAGGCCAAGGCGTTCGCCGACGCTCAGATCTTCCCGGCCGCCCCGAAGGCGTACGACATGCCGCAGTTGAAGGCAGCCGACCCGTTCTTCGGCGGTCAGGTCCCGATCGACGTGTTCGGTCCGGCCGCCAAGGCCATCCCGATCGCGTACGAAGCACCGCTCGACTCCGCGGTCGGAGCGCCGTACGGGACCCAGCTGAAGACTGTGCAGTCCGGCAGCAAGTCCTCGGAGCAGGCCTGGAAGGACGCGGTCGCGCAGGCGAAGCAGATCGGCAAACGTCAGGGCGTGCAGTGACCCTGACCGCCACGGCGCCCCGCAGCGACGTCGGTACGACGGGATCCGGGCGGAAACGTCCGGTCCGGTCGTACTGGCGGTTCTACCTGGCCCTGTCGCCGTTCTACATCCTGTTCGTCGTCTTCGGGCTGTACCCGGTCGCGTCCACGATCCTGCTCGCGTTCCAGAAGTGGGACGGGCTCGGGGCGCGGCAGATGGTCGGGCTGCAGAACTTCAAGTTCCTGATCGAGGACAACACGTTCTGGCTGTCGCTGTGGAACACGCTGGTGTTGTTCGTCATGTCGACCGCACCGACGCTGTGCCTGGCACTCCTGCTGGCGGTGATGCTGCACTCGGCGGTGCGGTTCAGCAGCGTGTACCGGTTCGCGTACTTCGTCCCGAACATCACCTCGCTGGTCGCGGCGGCGATCTTCTTCGGCGCGATCTTCAGTACGAACTTCGGTCTGATCAACGCCGGCCTGCGGTCGCTGGGTCTGCCCACCGAGGATTGGCTCGGGCAGCCGTGGGGCATCAAGATCGCGATCTCGACGATGATCGTGTGGCAGTGGACCGGGTACAACACGATCATCTACCTGGCCGGATTGCAGGCGATCCCGACCGAGCAGTACGAGGCGGCCAAGGTGGACGGCGCCGGACCGGTCCGGACGTTCTTCTCGATCACACTGCCGCAGCTGCGGCCGGTGGTGTTGTTCACGGTGATCATGTCGACGATCGGCGGTCTGCAGACGTTCACCGAACCGCAGGTGATGGTCGGTACCAGCGGTGGCGCGGGCCAGAGCGGTCTGACCGCGGTCATGTACTTCTACACCCAGGCGTTCGTCGCCAACGACTACGGCTACGCGGCAGCCGTTGCCTTGAGCATCTTCATGCTCGTGCTGCTGGTGACGGCGATCAACTGGCGGCTGTTCCGGGGCAGGAGTGATTCATGATCAGGCGACGTGGACGGATCCTGCTGCACGCGGGCCTGGCGGTGACGGCACTGGTCTCGCTGTTCCCGTTCTACTGGTCGTTGGTGATGGCAACCAACACCACGGCGGACATCTACCGGTTCCCGCCGAAGTTCACCTTCGGCTCGCAGCTCGACGACAACATCCATCATGTGCTGACGAACATCGCGTTCTTCCAGTCGATGGGCAACTCGGCGATCGTGGCGGTCTCGGCCACGGTGCTGGTGCTGTTCTTCGACTCGCTGGCCGCGTTCACGTTCGCGAAGTTCCGGTTCCCGGGCCGGAACGCGTTGTTCGTGATCCTGCTGGCGACGATGCTGCTGCCCGCACAGCTGGCGACCATCCCGCAGTTCCAGACGATGGTCGCGCTCGGCTGGGTGGGCTCGCTGAAGGCGCTGATCATCCCGGGTGCGGCGAACGCGTTCGGCATCTTCTGGATGCGGCAGTACTTCCAGCGCTCCATCCACGACGAGCTGGTCGAGGCGGCGACGCTGGACGGCTGCGGGTTCATGGGGACGTACTGGCACGTGGCGCTCCCGTCGGCCCGGCCGGCGCTGGCGTTCCTGGGCATCTTCACGTTCGTCGCGTCCTGGAACGACTACCTCTGGCCGCTGATCGTGCTCACCAACCCCGACCACCTCACGCTCCAGGTGGCGTTGTCGCAGCTGAATCGGTCCCACGGTGTCGACTACAGCATGGTGATGACCGGTGCACTGCTGGCGATGATTCCGCTGATCATCGTCTTCGCACTCTTCGCCCGCCAGTTCATCAAGGGCGCGACTGAAGGCGCAGTTCGCGGCTGAGCACGCCGGCCACGACCAACACGTTCCCGAGGACGGCGGTGATGAAGGCCGGCGGCGAGCTGCCCTGGGTCAGGGCGGGGATGACGGAGATGCAACTCATCACTGCGACCGTCGTCACCGCCGCACCCAGCCAGATCCGGCTTCGCTTGTCGGTCGCGGCCACAGCGAGCCAACCCAGCCCCGCTGTGAGGACGGGCTCGATCAGAGCCAGCTTCGTGACCGTGAACCAGGAATAGCCGTCGGGGTGGTGGATCAGGGCGCTGACCAGTATCAAGACGCCGCCGGCAACGACCAGCGCCGCGGCCGCCAGCGGGACGGGCCAGTACCGCCAACTGGTCGGTCGGAGCACAATCAGCAGTACGGCGACCATCGCGGCCGTGATGACCGTCGAGAGAGCCCACGGCGTGGTCTCGTCCGCCGAGATGCCTCCGCCGAGGATGACCACGCCGTCCTCGAGTACCGAGAGAGCACACCCGGCGACGACACCGAGTGCCAGCGGTCCGGACCACCGAGCGACCAGGCTCGCCACCACCGCACAGACCGACGCCAGGATCGCAGCGTCGCCCCAGCTGCGGTACACCCACCACCCGGTATCGCTGTCGCTCCACAGGTACTGCGAATGCAGAGGACCGGGCCAGTTCAGGTAGACGAGCGCCACCGAACCAAGCGCCAGTACGGCAACCGCCCACCACGGAGGCGCAGATCCAGGCCCGGCTTCCGCGGAGGGTACAGACGGTGGCACGGGTTTGGCTGTCGGCTCGGGCACCGTCTCGGCAACAGGAACTGGCGTGGACGCGGCAGCCGCCTCAGGCTCCGGCTCAGACAGAGCGGCCGGCTCGGCAACAGGTGCCGCCTTCAGTGCAGAGGCCGTCTCAAGCCCCGGCGCGGACACAGGGGCCGGCTCGGCAACAGGTGCCGCCTTCAGTGCAGAGGCCGTCTCAAGCCCCGGCGCGGACACAGGGGCCGGCTCGGCACCAGGTGCCACGTTGGACGCGGCAGCCGGCTCAAGCTCCGGCTCGGACGCTGGCGCTGGCTCCGCAACAGGTGCCGTCTTGGACGCGGCAACCGGGGCAGGCTCGGCGATGGGTGCCACGCCGGACGCGGCAGCCGGCTCGGGACGGGGTGGTGGTGGCTCGGGCTTGGTTTCGGGGAGGGTTAGGTGGACGGGGACCGTGCATTCGCCGGTTGGGCCGGCGACGATGAGCGAGGAATCGTGGGTGCCGGGGTCGGCAGGGTCGGCGCTCACTCGGACGGTCGCGCCGTCCTGCTCGACCCGGACCCACGCGGCACCGGGCGACGCCACGGCAGTTCGGGCGATCGGCGGCCCCTCGACCTGAAGCACAACGCTCGGCACATCTTCGCCGAGTTCGACCTCGCCAGGCGTGACCCGCGGGACGGCTGAGGCGATCGCCTCGCCGGCGGCCTCGGACACCTTGCGGCTGTCGTCGGCGACCATCCGGTGCAGTGCCTGCCAAGCGGCGTACGCCTGCCCGAGGTCGTCGCCGTCCAACCGTTCGCGCAGGTAGTCGACCACGCCGAACCTTGCCGCCGGCAACGGACTCTCCATCGCCTCGAGCAGAGCCGGCGCAAGCGGCGTCGGCGTGATCCGGCGGACCCGGCTGCGCGCGATCAGCAGCTCGCCCTGCGATCCGAACGTCCACATCTGCGGGTTCTGATTCGGAGTGACCCGATGGACCCGATCGGTGACGAACCCGACCAGTTCCGTGAGCCCGACCCACCCGTCGCCGTCCCGATCCGCTTCGCCGGTCGTCAGGCCGTCCACCACGGCGCTGGTGAACACCGACGGCGCCGGCGTGGCGGCGGCGGTCGCCAGCTGCCCGCCCTCGAAGGCGTACTCCATCGCGCTGGAGGCCGTCACCACCACGCGTCCACGACCACCGCCGACCTCTTCCTGACCGACGAAGGCGTCGCGTACCTGCGCCTCACCGGACGCGCGCACGACCATGCCACGCGGGAACGCGCCGCCGTAGCAACAATCGAGGAACAGTGCGATCCGCTGCGCGCGACTGTCCGCCATCTGCCGGTTGACGAAGTCCGCGGCCAGCGCGGTCGACGCGAGCCGGGTCGGCTTGGTGTCGGCGACAGCCAGGAACAACTCCCCCGCAGAGTTCTTCAGACCGTGGCAGGAGAAATGCAGTAGCAGTAGGTCCTCCGGCGCGCGATCGGCGAAGAAGTCCTCGACCGCGAACCGGATCTCCTGGGCGGACTCGTTGTGCAGGACCTGCACCGCGAACCCACCGACCGACGGATCCGCCAGCACCTCCGCCAGTGCGGCCGCGTCCTGGGCGGGCGCGACAAGCCTGCGCAGACCGGGATCGTCGTACTGATCGTTGGCGATGACGAGCGCGACCCTCTTGCCGTCCATCTCTCACCCGTCCGCCATGGAGTGCCTTCGGACGAACGCATCCACCAGTTGCTGCTGGGCCTGGTCGCTGGCGCCGGTCAGCTCGATCACGTCGCCGTCGATCGTGAGCTTCACCGTCCGCTCGTTGCCGGACCGGCGCAGCCAGCCGCGGACCACCGCCACGATCGCACCGACCGCTTGCACCCCTGGCGCCACCGAGACGCTGAGCATGCCGGCGATCGCGGCGAGAGCACTCCGCGATCCCTCCGGTGCTTCGCCTTCGTAGTACGGCTCGACCGACCGTACGTCGAGCGTCAGCAACTCCTCCCGGAGCAGCAACGCCAGTTCCTCGAGCCGTGCGTCGTCCGACCCCTCTTCGACGACCCCCAGCTGTACCTCCGCGCCCATGACCCCTCCCCCCGCCCCCAGGCCGCGCGTCGATGCCTCCACCATGCGCCCGCGAGCGTCCGGGCCACAAGGCGTTAAGCTGCGGAACCCAGAGCAGCCGCGGTACGTCGGAGGGGCGTCATGGTAGGCAAACGGGGGCGCGTGATCGGGCGGATCGCACCTGGGATCGTCGGCGAGGTCATGCTGCCGGTCCGGGGTGCCACCGAGGCCTTCTACGCTTACCCCGCGACCGACGAGGTGATCGAGGTGGGCACGCAGGTGGTGGTCGTCGACTACGACCCGCCGCGCACTGTCTACGTCGCTCGCGCCATCTGATTCATCGTTCTGTTCCCTGGAGGGGAAATGCTCTGGACGTACGTGATCATCGCCGCGGTGGCGGTGGTCGTCCTTCTGATCGTGTTCCGGATGGTCTGGCGGGTGGCGGAGCCGAACGAGGCGCTGATCATCTCCGGTCTCGGCGCGCACTCGAGCCAGGAGCAGGTCAACGAGACCCTCGGCTTCAAGATCGTCGTGGGCCGCGGCACCGCGGTACTACCGGGATTCCAGACCGTACGGCGGTTGCCGCTGGACATCCGCGCGACGCCGCTGACCGTCACCTGCGTGTCCAGCCAGGGCATCCCGCTGCACATCAAGGGTGTGACGGCGTACAAGGTCGGTGACGACTACGGCTCGATCGCGAACGCGGCCCGGCGGTTCCTGGAGCAGAGCGACGAGCAGGTGATGAGCACGATCCACGAGCTGTTCGCGGGTCATCTGCGCGCGATCGTCGGCTCGACGACGGTCGAGGAGATGCTGCACGACCGGGAGACGCTGACCACGAACATCCGCGGCTCGCTGGCCGGCGACATGGAAAAGCTCGGCCTGGTGGTCGACTCGCTGCAGATCCAGGAGATCGACGACGAGTCCGGCTACATCAAGAACCTCGGCCGCCCGCAGGCCGCCGCGGTCGAGGCCGCGGCCCGGATCGCGCAGGCCGAGCGGGACCGGGAGGCGACCGAGCGCGAGCAGGCCGCGGCGGCGAAGAAGGCCGCGGCGGTGCGGGAGAGCTCGATCGCCCAGGCCGGCTACCAGGCCGAGGTCGACCAGGCGAACTCGAAGGCGTCACAGTCCGGTCCCCTGGCCGAGGCGCTGGCCCGGCAGGAGGTCGTCGTCGCCGAGACGGGGACCGCGAAGCTGAACGCGTCACTGGCCGAGAAGCAACTGGAGTCGTCGGTGCTGAAGCCGGCCGACGCCGAGGCGTACCGGCAGCGCACGCTGGCCCAGGCTGCCCGTGACGCTCAGATCGCGGCCGCGGAGGCGAACGCCAAGGAGGTCCAGCTCCGCGGTGAGGCCCAGGCGAAGGCCACCGAGCTGACCGGTAAGGCCGAGGCCGCCGCCGTCCAGGCGAAGGCGATGGCCGAGGCGGCCGGTATCAAGGCCCGGGCCGAGGCACTGGCCACCAACACCGACGCGGTCGTCGCGCAGCAGCTGGCCGAGGCCTACCCGGAGATCGTCGCCGCGGCAGCAGGCTCGTTCGAGAAGGTCGGCAACATGGTCGTGCTGAACGGTGCCCAGGGCATCGAGGACACCCTGGTCAAGACGATCACGATGGGCGGCTCCGGCTTCGCCCTGGCCAAGCAGCTGATCGACTCCCTCAGCACCCCGAAGGACCACAAGCCGGCGCTCGAGTCGGTGCCCGACCAGCCGGCCTGATCGGCTGGGTCAGAGACCGAGGTAGGCGAGGACGGCGAGGACGCGGCGGTGGCAGGCGTCCGTTGGCGGCAGGTCGAGCTTGAGGAAGACGTTGCCGACGTGTTTGTGGACGGCACCTTCGGTGACGACCAGGCGGTCGGCGATCGCCGTGTTACCCAGTCCTTGCGCCATCAGTGCGAGTACCTCGCGTTCCCGAGGGGTGAGCCGGTCCAGCGGACTGCTCCGCTTCATCATCAACTGGCTCACCACCTCGGGGTCCAGCACGGTTCCTCCGGCGGCGACCCGGCGTACTGCTTCGAGGAACTCGTCGACCCGGGAGACGCGGTCCTTGAGCAGGTACCCGACGCCCTCACTCCCGCCGGCGAGTAGTTCGGCCGCGTAGACCTCCTCGACGTACTGCGAGAACACCAGTACGGGCAGGCCGGGCCGCACCCGGCGGGCCTCGATCGCGGCCCGCAGACCCTCGTCGGTGAAGGTGGGCGGCAGCCGTACGTCGACCACCGCGATATCCACCTCGTGCTCCGCGATCGCCTTCGCGAACCCGTCCGCGTCGGCGGCGACCGCGGCCACCTCGAAGCCGGAGTTGCCCAGTAGCAAACCGAGGCCCTCGGCAAGGATCGGGTTGTCCTCGAGGATCATCACCCGCACGGGAGGATCACCTCGACGGTGGTCGGCCCACCGATCGGGCTCCGCAGCTCCAGCTGACCGTCGATCGCCTGCACCCGGTGGAGCATGCCATGCAGACCACTCCCCCGGCCGAGCAGGTCGGACCGGTCGTTGATTCGTGCTCCCCCGATCCCGTCATCGGTGATCACCAGGTACAGCTCCGCATCCCGCCGTTCCATCAGTACGTCGACGTGTCCAGCGGCAGAATGCTTGGTGATGTTGGTGAGCGACTCGGCGACGACGAAGTACGCCGCCGCCTCGACAGGCGCGGGCACTTGACCGAGCTCACCCAGCCGGAGGTCGACGGGTAGCGGACAGCGGGCGCACAGTGCGGAGACGGCACCGGCCAGACCGCGGTCGGCGAGGATCGGCGGGTACATGGTCCGCAGTACGCCGCGCAGCTCGTGCATGGCCTGCTCCGCGCCGTCGCGGGCGTCGTCGAGCAGCTTCGCGGCCTTCTCCGGGTCGTCCGCCATGGTCTTCTTGGCGAGCCCGATCCGCATCGCCAGCGACACCAACTGCGCCTGCGTACCGTCATGCAGATCCCGCTCAATGCGCCGCAACTCGGCACCATGCGAATCCACCGCACCAGCCCGGCTCTTGGTCAGCTCCTCCACCCGCTGCTCCAGCCTGGCCGTCTCCAACTGGGACTCGGTCGGCGCAAGCAGGTGGAGTGCGGCCTTCGCATGGCCGCGCGCCAGGGCCGGCGCTACCCACCAGAGGAAGCTCAGACTGACCAGCACTTGCAGCGGACCGAGCGTCAATGCCCTGGTCCAGCTGTCGACGTCGAGCCCCATCAGGCTGGCGCCGTTGTTGAACTGCCACGTTGCCATGCTGATGAGTGCCGAGGGCGCTCCGGCCACCGAGACGACCGCAACCACCAGTTCGGGGATCATCACCAGCGGCATCAGCAGACACCGCAGACTGCGCTTGAACGACTTGTCCTTGAACAGCGCGACGACATCGCCCGGCCGGCGGCGCGCTGCCCGTGGCAGCAGCTCGGGCTCCGGCACACCGAGGTACCACGCGGCGCGGTACCGCTCGATGTTGGCCAGCCGCACCAGACCGGCGGTGAGGTCCGGAATGATCCAGCCCAGCAGCAGGCCGATCGGCAGCGTAGGAAGCAGCACCAGCGACTTCAGGAAGCGGACCATCAGATAGCCGCTGGCCGGCATGCCCCGGGACAGGATCTTGGTCACCATGTCTCAATCGTGCGCCAACCGGACGCCGTGGTCGGTACAGCAGGCTCTACTGTTCGGGCTCCAGCACACCACAAGGCCCGGGGTGATCCCCCGGGCCTCCTGTCGTGATCAGCACTCAGGGACGCCGGGGAGCTTCGGGTTCGGGTCTTGGATGTAGATGTTGCTCATGTAGCCGCCCTGGTCGCGGAGTTTGGCCCACCAGTCGTTGGTGGTGCCCTCGGCCGTCACCGGGTCGCCTTGCACCTGGCACGTGACGAACACCTGGGTCGGCCCGGGCAGCTCGGTGATGATGGAGGCGGTGAGGCTGGGGGCCGAGCGGACCCGGACGCCGCTGCCGTAGGTGGTGAAGTTGTACTCCGGCGGGTTCGGGTTCCCGCCGTTCACCAGCTCCATGTAGTAGTCCCAGTTCCAGTTCGGACCTGGGTCGGTGTGGGTCTGGTTCGGCATTTCGACGTGGCCCTTGATGTGAGCCCGGTCCTTCGGGATACCCCGGCGATCCGCGATGTTTCGGGTCAGCGCGGCCGACGAGCGGTACATCGCGTCGGTGAACCAGGAGGGCTGATCGACGAAGCCCTCGTGCTCGATGCCGATCGTGTAGCCGTTCTCGGAGCCCACGTGCCAGGCCGTGTCCTTCTCGGCCACCATTTGGGTGACCTGGCCGTCGCTCGACCGGATCACGTAGTGCGAGCTGACCTGCGCCGACGGGTTCTTGAACCAGCTGATCGTGCCCGCATACGACCCCTGCGTCACGTGGATGACGATGGTCGAGATCGCGGCGTTCCGGCCGACCCGGTAGTTGCTGGTGCTGGCCGCGTTCCAGATCGCGCCCGGGTAGTCGACCGCCGCGACCGAGGCCGGTGTGCGGGTGCCGAGCGGGGCGACCTTGGCGTAGCCGCCGAGGACCGGCATGACCTTCTTCGGCTCGGTGGTCACCCCCGCGGCGCGGACGCCCGCGCCGATGATCCGGTAGACCTCGTCGGTGTACAGCCGGGCGGTCGGCCCGTCGGCGGAGTGCGAGTACTCCGCGACCACGCCGTACCACTTGCCGAGGTTGGACCGATCGGTCAGACCGGCCTGGTCGGCGTACGAGTCCAGGACGGCGGCGGCGCCGAGGATGTTCGACGCGTTGTCCTTGGACAACTGCGCGACCGGCAGGCCGGTGAGCTTGGTTGCCTCGGACATCGTCTGGTTCTTGTCGTTGCTGACCAGGTGCATGACGCCATAGCCGTTCGCCTGGCTGGGTTGGCCGTTGTGGCCGTCCAGGTGCGATTCGGCGTACCCGACGCCGACGAGCAGTTCACGCGGTACGTCGTACTTCGCGGCGGCGGTGTCGAACGCGGACGACAGGCCCGCGGAGCCGGAGGGTTGCGTCGGTTCGGCCGCGGTGCTCGGCAGGGCGCCCAGCGCGAGTGCGCCGGCGGCCGCGACGGCCAGGAGCGTTGTGGACACGTGTCTGGGTACTCGGGCGGTTTTCCCCATCGGGCGGTTCCTTCCCTTGGTCGGTCCGCCGAGGGGCGTCGGCGGTCCCGGGCTCACGCTAAGCCAAAATCTTCCGCCGAGACCAGGGGTCAGGTAAATTTTTTCCCGTCACGGCGTGAATTCGGCCGATCACGCGATCATGCCACCCGATCAGCTCACCACCCGGCCGCGCAGGACGATCAGCCGCGGATGGGTCAGCACCGCCGGGTTCGCCCGCGGATCCTCGTCGTACACCACCAGGTCGGCCGGATCGCCCGGCTGAAAGGTGCTCGGGGCACCCAACCACTCGCGGGCCGCCCACGAACCAGCGGCCAGCGCCTGCTCCCCCGACATCCCGATCTCGGTCAGCGCCTGGATCTCCTGCGCCACCAGGCCGTGCCCGAGGACCCCGCCCGCGTCGGTCCCGGCATACACGGGTACGCCGGCCTCGAACGCGTCCCGGAGCCGCTCGAGACGGCGGTCGTAGAGGTCGCGCATGTGGGCCGAGTACACCGGGAACTTCGCGGCGGCCTGATCGGCGTACTCCGGGAAGTTCTCCAGCTGGATGAGCGTCGGCACCACCGCGACACCGTGCGCGGCCATCTGGTCGAGCATGTCCGGCAGTACGCCGGTGCCGTGCTCGATGCAGTCGATGCCGGCGGCAAGCAGATCGGGCAGGGCGTGCTCGCCGAACACGTGCGCGGTGACGCGCGCGCCGAGCTCGTGGGCGCGGGCGATCGCCGCGTCGAGCGCCTCGGCCGGCCAGCAGGCGGTGAGGTCACCGGCATCCCGATCGATCCAGTCGCCGACGAGCTTCACCCAACCGTCGGCACGGCGGGCCTCCTGCTCGACGTACGCGACCAACTCGTCCGGCTCGATCTCCCAGCCGTAGTTGCGGATGTACCGCTTCGAGCGGGCGATGTGCCGACCGGCCCGGATGATCTTGGGCAGGTCCTCGCGCTCGTCGATCCAGCGGGTGTCCGCGGCCGAACCGGCGTCGCGGACCAGCAGCGCACCGGCCGCACGGTCCGCGATCGCCTGCTCCTCCTGCGTCTCCTTGTCGACCGCCCCGCGCTGGTCCAGGCCGATGTGGCAGTGGGCGTCGACCAGACCGGGCACGATCCAGCCACCGGTGTGCACGGTGGTGACATCAGCAGCGGTGGGCCGGTCGACGACCAGCCCACCGCCGAGGTGTTGGTGTTTGGTCTAGCCGGGCGGGCGCCCCCGGGGGGCGGTTGTGTGGTCGCCCGAGGGGGGGGACCACACCCGCCCA
>NZ_JBFAKS010000036.1:0-105048 GCF_040655855.1 Kribbella sp. NPDC050281
AACATCCCGGTTCGTTCGCCGAGGCGATCGCGCGCCTGCGCAAGCAGTTCCCTGACGTCCCGGCGGACGATGTCGCGGCCGCGGTCGAGGCCGTCCGGCCCGAGTTCGAGCCCAACCCGATCCGGGATTTCGTGCCGCTGTTCGTGGAGCGCGGCGCGAAGGACCGACTCCGGGGCCGGGTGCCCAGCTGACGCCGCCCCCTCCATCACGATTCGGTCCGACCGCTTGCACGGCCGGGCTACCTCTGGTGGGGTCCGTAGATGGTTGACTGTGGCGATGGATGACGCTCAGTACGGCCCGCATCGGTTCTCGGGTGGTGGCGAGGAGACGGATGCCTTCCGCGGTGCGACGTTCCGGGTCGCGGATCTTCGCGAGGCCCGCTTCACCGACTGCGATCTGTCCGGGGTGAAGATCGTCGACGGCTGCCTGGTCGACGTCGACATCTCCGGGTACGTCGAGCGGCTGCTCGTCAACGGAGTCGACGTGACCGGGTACGTCGACGCCGAGCTCGACCGCCGGCATCCCGAGCGCGTCCAACTCCGCGAGATCCAGGACGCCGACGGCTTCCGCGCGATGTGGGACACGATCGAGAAGCTCTGGTCCGACGCCATCGCGCGCGCCGGGCGCCTGCCCGAAGCCGCCCGGAACGAACGCGTCGACGGCGAATGGTCCTTCGCCGAGACCTTGCGCCACCTCATCTTCATCGTCGACGCCTGGCTCAGTCGCACGGTTCTCGACCAGGAACGCCCGTACCACCCGCTCGGCGTCGTCCAGTCCTGGTACGCCGACCAGGATGCGGTTGCCCTAGGCATCGACCTCGGGGCGGCTCCGGCGTACGACGAGGTCCTCCGGATCCTCGCCGACCGGATGGCCCTGGTCCGCCGTACCGTCGATGCCCTCACCAACGCCGACCTCGGCCGGACCAGCAACCGCAACCCGGCTCCCGGCTACCCCGACGAACCCTTCGCGGTCGCCGAATGCCTCGCCGTACTGATGGAAGAAGCCTGCGAACACCACCGCTTCGCAACCCGCGACCTCACGACACTCGAAGCCCGGTCGGGTCGTAGCGGCGGCGAAGGGTGAAGGCTTTGGGGGATGGGCCCCAGCGGCGCAGGTAGTCGAGGCGGGCCAGGGCGGTCCTCGACGGTCGGGGGCTCGCCGGCCGGCAGCCACCAGAGTGCCGTCGACGGCTGCTGCACCTTCTCGAACCAGCGGCTCCGCTTCAGCACGAAGCGGCCGTGCGCGCTGCGATAGACGAACGCGTGCAGGTCCTCGTACGACGACCACACCGACAGGTTCACCACCTCCCGCGCACCACCGGGGCCGTGGGTCAGCACATGCCCCTCGGCCGCTGGGAGTCGCCAGACGAAGCCCGCGCTCTGGTCCGCCAGCCGGTTGACCGGATCCAGCGCCGCGACGAATTCACCGACGAGAGGCGAGCCGGCCTCCGCACGCATCCTCGCGACATTCACCTGAGCAAGGTTGAACTCCACCAGATCCCTTCCGCCGATCGGTTCACCGATCATGCCAGCGGAAGTCGCGGCTCACCGCTCAGCGGTCGGATGGGAAGATGATCAACCACCAAGAACCGCTGAGCTGTGCGGCCGGTTGCGGGGTTCGAGCGGCTTCTGGCCGCCGCTCGGCTCGTGGTGTTCCGGAGACTTCGGCGCCGGGCACACCGGTCCGCGACGAATCGGTCCCCCGCCGAGTCTTCGGCTCTTCCACTGCTTCTCGTCGTAGTCGTAGTACGTGTCGACACCACCGACGGTCATCATTCCTCCAGCCACAACCCGAATCCCACCTCGGCTGCTGACTGCTCAACAGGCCCACCCGGGGCAAGCTTGCCACCCTTGCGGTATACCGCACTAGTCCCCTGTGGCACTCAACCGGATTACGGACTCCGCTCGGTCGTCGGAGTCTTACTTCGGCAACTTGCGGGTGTCGACCAGGCGCTGGGCCACGTCGCGGAGCTTGGTGTTGGTGTCCTGGGAGTAGCGCCTGAGGATCGCGAACGCGCGATCACCGTCCACGCCGTACCGCTCCATCAGGATGCCCATCGCCTGCCCGACCAGCTTGCGCGCGTCGACCGCCTGAGCCAGGCTCGCCTCCTTGCGCGCGGTCGCCACCGCCACCGACGCGTGCCTGGCCAGGATGTGCGCGACCGCCTCGTCGTCAGCGTCGAACGCATCCGGGGACGTGCTGTACAACCCCAGTACGCCGACTGTGCCGGCCGCTGTCGTCAGGGGAACGTCCAGAACGCTCCGGACACCCAGCGACAGCACCTTCGCCGCCCAGCCCGGCCATCGCCCGTCCGTCGCGGTGTCTCGCACCAGCAGAGTGCTGTGCTCCTGCATTGACACCACCAGCGGACCTTCACGACTCGCCATCTGCCACTGGTAGATCTCCCCGACCACCGGGTCCGTCACCGCCGGAACCTCAGGCTGACCGCGGGCGGCCAGCGCAACGCCGGCGTGCGAACAGCCCAGCGCCTGCAGCGCAAACTCCACGACCGCCTGCACCGTCTCCTCGACCCCCGCCGAGTCATGCAGTTCCAGCGCCAGGCGGGCGAACCCTTCAGCCACCGCGTCCGTGTCCGGGGCGAGCCCCGATCGGGCAGGTCCCCGGTCGAGGACGCCTGCCTCCTCCGCGTCATCCACCTCACCGCGTTCCATGGCCCTTATTTTGCCCCGAGGTCCCACCCTCAGGCCAAGACCACACCAACACCGTTCGACGGTCGATCACGCGCTGTCAGTCTTTGAACGCGTCCTTCGCCTTCTCGCCGGCCTGCTTCAGGTCGGCCTTCGTCTTCTCTGCCTGCCCCTCCGCCTGCAGATCGCGATTGTCGGTCGCGTCCCCGGTCTTCTCCTTGACCTTGCCCTTGGCCGCCTCGGCCGCGTTCTTCATCTTGTCTCCAACACCCATCGAACTCTCCTCCTCCAGGCTCCGGACTTTGTCGCGCTCCGGGTGCCCCGGATCCGGCGATCCATGCACATCCGGCCGGGGATCACAGGATGTAGCGGTCGCCCGGCCGGATGATGCGCAGCCAGCGGGAGCCGTGCGGATCCACGTCGAGGCAGATGACGCCGTCTTCCTCGACGTCCGTGGTGCCGTCGCGCAGGAGGTCGACCGCTCGTACGCCGACCCCCGCGCCGGCCACCGCCAAGGTCACCCGAGCCGGTTCCACCCCGAAGTTGTGGAGGGCAACGATCGTCCCGCCCTCATGGTCGGATCGATGCGCGAAGACCGACGGCGACTCGTGCTCGAGGACCGTGCATTGCCCCCACGACAGCTCAGGACACTCCCGATACCGCCGGATCAGGAGCCGCATCCAATTCAGCAACGAGTCCGGATCACGCCGCTGCGCCGCCACGTTGACATGCTCAGGACCGAACTCCCCCTCGGTCACCGGAGCGGCCAGCGCAGAAGGGTCCGCGGTCGAGAAGCCGCCGTTCACGCCGGCCGTCCACTGCATCGGTGTGCGTACGGCGTTGCGCCCTTCCGCAGCGAGGTTCTCCCCCATACCGATCTCCTCGCCGTAGAACAAGACCGGCGTACCAGGCAAGGAGAACAGCAGGCTGTACACCATCTTCAGCCGAGCAAGGTCGTTGCCCAGCATCGGCGGCAGTCGCCGGCGCAGGCCGCGGCCGTACAGCTGCATGTCCTCGGCCGGGCCGAAGGCGTCGAAGACCTCCTGGCGTTCGTCGTCGGACAGCTTGTCCAGTGTGAGTTCGTCGTGATTGCGGACGAACGTGCCCCACTGCGCCTCCTCGGGCGGATCCGGTCGCGATCGCAACGCCTGTACCAGCTCGGCCGGATCGTTGCGCGCCAAGGACAGGTAGAGCCGTTGCATCCCGATGAAGTCGAAACACATCGTCAGCTCGTCGCCGTCCTCGTCGCCGAAGAAGCGCCGTACGTCGTCATAGGGCAGGTTGACCTCGCCGAGCAGCATCGACTGACCACGCCGCCGGTCCAGGAACGCCCGCAGATCTCGCAGATAGTCGTGCGGATCCGGCAGACCGGACGCATCGAGCGCGCCGGCGGTGTCGAGCAGGAACGGTACGGCGTCGACCCGGAACCCGGACATCCCCAGCTGCGACCAGAACCCGATCACTCGCTCGATCTCCTCACGCACCTCCGCGTTGGCGATGTCGAGGTCCGGCTGGTGCTTGTAGAACCTGTGCAGGTAGTACTGGCCGGCCTGTTCGTCGTACTGCCAGAGACTGTCCTCCTGGTCCGGGAAGACGATGCCCTGGTCCGCGTCCGGCGGCGGTTCGTTCCGCCAGACGTACCAGCCCCGGTACGGCGATTGCCGCGAGGCTCGCGCGCTCTGGAACCACGGATGCTGGTCGGAGGTGTGGTTGACGACCAGATCGGCGATCACCCGGATCCCGCGGTCCTGCGCGAGCGTGATCAGCTCGACCAGATCGCCGTGCGACCCCAGCCGGGGATCGACCCCGTAGAAGTCGGTGATGTCGTACCCGTCGTCGCGGTCCGGTGTCGGATAGAACGGCATCAGCCACAGGCAGGTGACACCGAGCTCGGCCAGATGATCGATCCGCTGACTCACGCCCTGCAGATCACCGCGCCCGTCCCCGTCGGTGTCGAAGAACGTCTCGACATCGAGGCAGTACACCACCGCGTTCTTCCACCAGACGTCAGCAGTCTCCGTCAGCCGCATGCCTTCCCGTGCCCCGACCCAAACCCCGTGCATCCGGCCCGGCGATCGGGGTACCGGTCGGCCGAGTCCGGATCGAGTCGAGGAGGCGGAGGGCGTGACGGAGCAGGTCGTGGTGGTGACCGGCGCGAGTGGTGGAATCGGTCGCGCGAGTGCGATCGCGTTCGCCCGGCGGGGAGCCAAGGTCGCGTTGCTGGCGCGGGGCGAGGAAGGTCTCGACGGCGCGGCTCGCGACGTGGAGGCGGCCGGCGGGACGGCGCTCGCCATCCCGGTCGACGTCGCGGAATACGAGCAGGTCGAGGCGGCCGCCCAGCGCGTCGAGGACGAACTCGGGCCGATCGATGTCTGGGCCAACGTCGCGTTCACCTCGGTGTTCGCGCCGTTCACGCAGATCGAACCGAAGGAGTTCAAGCGGGCGACCGAGGTGACGTACCTCGGCTATGTCTATGGCACCCGCGCCGCACTGGACCGGATGAAGCCGCGTGACCGTGGGGCGATCGTGCAGGTCGGGTCCGCGTTGGCGTACCGCGGTATCCCGCTGCAATCGGCGTACTGCGGTGCGAAGCACGCGATCCAGGGATTCCACGACTCGTTGCGGTGCGAACTGCTGCACGACAAGTCCAACGTGCACGTCACGATGGTGCAGATGCCCGCGGTGAACACCCCGCAGTTCTCCTGGGTCCTGTCGAAGCTGCCCAAACATCCGCAGCCGGTGCCGCCGATCTTCCAGCCCGAGGTCGCCGCCGACGCGGTGGTGTTCGCCGCGGACCACCCGCAGCGCCGCGAGTATTGGGTCGGTATGCCGACCGTCGCAACACTGATCGCGAACAAGTTCGCCGCCGGCCTGCTGGACCGCTACCTGGCGCGCACCGGCTACAAGTCCCAGCAGACCGACTCGGTCTCCGACCCTGATCAGTCCGCGAACCTCTGGCACCCGGCCGACCAGAAGGAGGGCCACGACTACGGCACCCACGGCGTCTTCGACGACCGCTCGACCTCACGCAGCTACCAACTCTGGGCGTCCCAGCACCGCGGTCTGGTCACCACGGCGCTCGCCACCTGCACAGCAGCCGCGACCGCCGTCCTCACCGCTCGCCACTCCCGAAACCGCTGACGAGCTAGCTCACTCGGTACCGTCGAGGTCGATCGCGTTGCCGGCCACCGTGATCTCACGCGTGATGTTGCCTGGCTGCACGTACAGAGTCAGACTGGCTTCGCGGAGGCCACCGGCGGACGGCCGGAACTCCACCCGCACCGAGCATCCGGTCCCCGGCTTCAACCTCCCGTCGCACCGCTGGGTGATCAGGAAGTCGTCAGCGTGAGCCCCGCTCATCTCCCCGGTGGCGATCTCGACCGTCTTGGTCCCGGCGTTCCCGACACCGATCTGCTTGCAGATCTTCACCTCGCCCACGGCGATCTCGGGGCACTCCCGCAGGTCGGGCATCTCGATCTCGGCGCCGGCCTGCGAAGGCTCCGGCGGCTCCGGCGAGGCGGGCGGCTCCGACGGTTCAGGCACCGGCGTGGTGGGTCTCGTCGCCTGGCCGGCTTGCGGAGGGGTCGGCGTCGGCCCCCTTTTGGTGTACACGAAGGTGCCGGCGCGGTCCGAGGTCAGTGATCCGTCGCCCGCGATCGCCTCGGGCAGGGTGAACCCGCCGAGGCTGATCACGAAAGCGATGGCGGTCACTGACGCGATGCCGACGGTACGGATCAACCCTGGTCCCCGCGTGGTGAACATCGCCACCAGCAACGGGCTCAGCGCGGCGCCGATCACGGTCGCCATCCGTCCCGCGCCCAGCGCCGGAATGATCGCCGCGCACACGACGGACGACAGCACGCCGAAGAAGAGCGACGTAGCGCTGAACGCGTTCGTCTCTCTGAGCTGCCGTCTGATGCGATGGTTCTGCTGCGTTCCCATGTCCGTCTCCCCCCGGAAGTGGCCATGCCAACCGGAGGCAGAACCGCCGGATCTGATACCACCGCGCGGACAGGAATCCGCATGTATCCGGGCGCGACCTCGCGACTCTGGTTCGGGAGGGGAAGAGAACGAACCGGAGGGATCCAGTGACCACCACAGCACGTCCTGGCATTGCGCGGCCGCGGAACAAGGCCGCGATGAAGCCGATGACCCGGCGGATGATCGGCGCGATCAACTTCGCCGAGGCGATCATCACGCTGATCGGTCTGATCGCCGCGTACGGCATCGCCGAGCGGCTCGTGTCCGACCAGGAGATCACCGGGCCGGCCGGCATCGCGACCCGGACCGTGCACTGGTGGGGCCCGGACTTCACGACCACGTTGAACATGTCGCTGCTGATCGTCGGCGCGGCGGCGGGCGCCGTCGGCAGCGTCATCCATCAGAGCATGGTCTTCGCCCAGCGTGCCGGTCTGGAGACGCTGGAGCGAGGGTTCGTCTGGTGGTACCTGCTGCGTCCGGTCTGGTCCGCTCTGCTGGGCTCGGTGGTCGTCGTCGCCGTCAACACCGGACTGATCAGCATCGGCGACGACACGACCTCATCGGCCGGCGTGACAGTGCTCATGATGACGGGCTGCCTGGCCGGTCTGTTCACCGATCAGGCGATGGTACGGCTGCGTCCGCTGCTGGGCGTCACTCCGCCCGAGGACTCCCAGGTCCCGGACGAAGAGACGACCCCGAACGACGACCAGCGCTGACCACCAGGCAACCAACGACCCCGGGGCAACCGACTACTCCGGCAGCAGCACGGCTCCGACACCGGGTTGTGCTGCCTGCCGGGCCTCGGCGATGAGAGCGGCCGCCGCGTCCCGGCCGTTCTCGCCGGTTCGCGACATCCGCGCCGCGATCAGCCCGGCGACGAGCGGCGTACTGAACGACGTACCGCTCCATCTGGCCATACCGTGGAAGACCTCTTGCCGCGGCGGGCGTCCGGGACCCACGTGCGGCGGCTCGCGATACGTGTAGTTCCCGACCGGGAACGCGTTGACGAGGTCCTGCCCGGGCGCGTAGACGTCGACCCAGCCGCCGAAATCGCTGAAGCCGGCCCTTCCGTGCCAGTACGTGTTCAGCGCTCCGACGGACACGGTGTACGGCGCCGCGGCCGGCCAGAACGCCTTCCGGTCGGCATAGTTGCCCGCAGCAACCACAAAGGCGACCCCCTTGTGGTGGCTGAGCCGTCGTTCGTTGAAGACCCCGAAGGTGGGCAGACCGGTCGCGTCGTGGCAGTACGTGCCCGCTGACATGCTGATGATGTCGGGGTCGTCCTTCTCGATGATCTCGTCCAGCTTCGCGACCAGGTCGGACTCCACCACCGTGCCCTCGGGGCCGAACCCCTTCCGGACGCAGACCTCCGCGAGCGGGGCGACGGACCTGATGACTCCCGCGATGAACGTTCCGTGGCCGGCGTAGAACTCCAGGGTCGTGCCAACGATCCCGTCGTCGCCGTCCCCCGTCACCCCTGTCAGCCAGTCGCTGCGGTCCGGTGCCGTCGCATCGAAGCCCGTGTCGACGACGACGATCTTGACCCCCTCGCCGGCGGATCGATCCGCTGTGTACCCGGGGTAGGGGGCGCTTCCGCCCGGCACCGGCTCGGGCTCGGTCGCCGGACACCCGGCGCCGTTGCCCCGGCCACCGGTGATGGACACGAGATGATTCGGCGTCCCCACCCCCGGACCAAGCCCGGTGACGAACAACGTCTGCGGCACAGTGCCCGGCGGCCGCTCACCTTCCTCTGATCCCGCACTCTCGGCCGGCGTCTCCACGTCGCCGGGCTGGTCCGCCGGGCGGTTGATGGTGACTTCGCCGCCTTCCCGGAGCAGCTTCAGCGTCTCGAGCGTGCCGAGCTGCGGGTTGAGCTCCGGGTTCAGGCGAATCAGCCGGATGCCCGCGATCACCGGCTGCGACACGGGCTCCCGGTCACCAGAGGGCAGCAGGTGCAATTGCTCCAGAATCCTGCGCACATGCTCGAAATGCTCTTCCCGCACCAGAATCGTGCCGGCCTCGTAGAAGAAGTCGATCCCGGAATCGGTACCGGCTCCCCGGCCCGGCTCCAGTTTTCGCGGATGCTCGGATTCGCGGTCGAAACGGCTGAGAATCAGGGCACGTTGAGCATCCTCCGGTGTGTCAGGCACCGCTGTTGCTTCCTCAGTGCGACCTTCCGGACTCGTTGCGTCGTCTTGTGACATGACCCCTCCCGATTACGCAGTGAGTTTCTTAGACTCCTTGAATGTCAGCCGGTGACCGTCACGACGATCCCGACCGACTCCTGCCGCTGGCGGTGTCCCGCCCGTCCGAGGCCCTGGCGGCAGCCGCCACGGTGCTGGCGGAAACTCCCGACCCGCGGACCGCATCGATCGCTCGTCAGGCGCGGGCGATCGTCCTGCGCGACTCCGGCCACCAGGCCGAAGCGGTCACCGAACTCCGCCGCGCGTTGCGCCTGGCCAAGACCTCCACCGAGCCCGAACGCATCGCGGACGTCCAAGCAACCCTCGGCCTCACGCTCGGCCTCGGCGGCAAGCACGTCGAAGCGCTCAACCTGTTGGAACAGGCGATCGCGAACACCAAGGGCGCTGCCGCGGGAAGGGCCTTGACCCGACGTGGATACCTGCTCCGAGTCCTCGGACGGTACGACGAAGCGCTCTCCGACCTCCGCCAGGCCGTCATGCTCCTGCATCGCGGTGGCGACCAGGTCTGGGAGGCTCGCGCACGCACCCACCGATTCCTGGTGTACGCCGCCCTGGGACAGGCTGCCCATGCCGACCGGGACCTGGTGGTGGCCGAGCAACTGTCGGCTGCCAACGGCCAGGAACTCGAATCGGCCATGCTCGTGCACAACCGCGCCGACGTGGCGTTCCAGGCAGGCGACCTGCCCGCGGCGCTGGGCTTCCTCGACGAGGCCGCGGCACGTTACACGGCATTGCACACGGAGTGGCCGAGTCTGGCGATCGACCGCTGCGCCGTACTGCTCGCCGCCGGCCTCGCAACCGAAGCTGTCGCCACGACCGAACAGGTCCTGCGCGACCATCTGCGTCGCGATCCGGGCGGGACCGGGACCGCCGAACTGCTGTTCGCCGTGGCACAAGCCGCACAGGCCGCCGGACGACCAGCTCTCGCCGAGGAACGTGCTGTACAAGCCGGTCGGCTGTTCCGCCAGCAAGGCCGGAAGGGCTGGCTTGCGCGGACGACGTACCTCACGCTCCAGGCGCGGTACGACGCCGGTCAGCGTGGCGATCGGCTCTGCGCCGAGGCCCAGCGGCTGGCCGATCAGCTCGATGAGTTCAGCTCCCCGGACGCACTCTCGGCACATCTTCTGGCCGGCCGCCTCGCTGCAGACCAGGGACGCGGGGCGGACGCCGAACGGCATCTCGCCCTCGCAGCGCGCTTCCGTCATCGCGGTCCGACGTTCGGGCATGCGGCCGGCTGGCTGGCCCACGCGCTGCGGGCCGAGGGACGTGGCGACACTGCTGCGACCCTGATCGCCTGCCGGCACGGTCTCGATGCCGCGGCCGATCATCAACGCTCCTTGGCCGCACCAGAGTTGCGTGCCCACGCTGCGACGTACGGCGTCGAACTCGCTGCCCTGGCGCAGCGTCACGCCGTACGACGGAACGACGCGCGGATGCTGTTGCGCTGGAGCGAGCAATGGCGCGCCGGTGCGCTCGCGTTGCCGCCGGTCCGCCCTCCCGACGATCCCGAACTGGCGGCCGAGCTCACCGCGCTGCGCAACGTGGCTCGACGCGTCGAGGCCGCTCAGCGGGCCGACGAGGACACCGATCGACTCCAGCTCGAACGGAGCCGCCTCGAGTCCTCCATCCGGTCCCGCACCAGGCGGCTCAGCAACAGTTCCGGCACCTCGACCGATCCGCGTCGCCGTGATGACGCGGCTGACCTCGGCACGCTGATCGACGGTCTGGGCGAACATTGCCTCGTCGAGATCACTGCGCTCGACGGCGTGCTCCATGCGATCACGGTCGCCGGCCGACGAGTACGCATGTATCCGATCGGCCCGGTCGAGGTCGCCGTACGGGAGCTCGATCTCGCACTGTTCATGCTGCGCCGGCTCGCGCACGGTCGCGCGCACTCCGGAGCCGTCGAGCGAATGGACGCGGTCGGTCTCCGGCTGCAACAGGTCCTGCTGGGACCGGCCGCCGCGGATCTCGGCGACGGACCTGTCCTGATCGTGCCGCCGGCGGCTCTGCATGCGGTGCCCTGGGCGATGTTGCCGACGTTGAGACCGGCCCCGGTCGTCGTCGCGCCGTCGGCGTCGATGTGGTTGCGGGCCGGGCGCCTGCACCCGCCGCGAGAACGCCGCGTCACTCTCGTCGCAGGACCTGGTCTCCGCAGCGGTGACGACGAACTGCGGCAGATCAGAGGCAACTATCCGACCGCGGACGTCCTCGCCAACGGGGAGGCCACTGCCGACAAGACCTTGGCCGCGTTGGACGGCGCCTGGACCGCACACATCGCGGCCCACGGGCGCTTGCGCCGCGACAACCCGTTGTTCTCCGCGTTCACTCTCGACGACGGGCCGCTGACTCTCTACGACCTCGGCAGACTCCGCCGCGCGCCGCTGCGATTGGTCCTGTCCAGTTGCGAGTCCGGCGTTGCGGCTCCGATCGGTGCGGACGAGCTCCTCGGCGCTGTGTCCGCGCTCGTCCCGCTCGGTACGGCGAGCCTCCTGGCCAGCGTCGTACCGGTCAACGACACCGCCACCGCTGGGTTGATGGTCGATTTCCACCAGCTCTTGCGCGCTGGGGACTCCTTCGGCGTCGCCCTCCAGAAGGCCCGGGCCGGCGTCGGCGACGACCCGATCGCCGTCGCGACTGCCCTGTCCTTCGTGGCTCTCGGCCGCTGACTCGGTCACAGGTTGACCCATGAGGTGATCACCGGGCTGCCGTCGACCGACCGGCACCGGATCCGCACCGGCCCGCTCCGCCTCCTGTCGACCAGGAAACGTCCGAGGTCATCCAGCGGCAAGGTCTCGCGGCGGCCATCGCCGTACTCGAGCTCGCAGCCCTCCGGCGATGCACCGATGACCTGCCCGATGACAGTCAGCTCACCGTCGTCCGGCACGATCTCCAGCTCGACCCGGACACCTCCACCTTCGAACGACAGCAGGCGGTCCGAGGCCTCCGTACGCCGTACCGCGTCGTACTCCGGGGTCGACCCGGCGGAGTCTGCGATCAGCTCGGCCAACTGCCCGTCGAGGTCGTGCAGGCCGATCGCTTCGCGCGCAGCGGCGGTGATGTCGCCAGGCATCGGGTCGGCCTCTGCCGCGACTCGCTTCAACCACGCCAGCAGTGCGTCGTCATCATGGTCGGCGTTCATCTCACTGATCACCGCCAGGCTCCGCGGCCGTGGACTCGAACGGATACGGGTCGGCCGCCATGATCTCGCGCAGCGCCGCGAGACAACGCTTACGGGTCGGCCCGATGCTCCCGACGGGCATGTCCAGCGCCGACGCCACCTCGGTGTAGCTGGGCGGCGGATCGGTCATCAACACCCGCAGCAAGGTCTGGCAACGCGGCTTCATCGAGCGGAACGCCCGCCACAACGCGGCATCCTGCTCTCTTCGCAGCAGCGCGTCGTCGAACGGATCGGCGTGGTCCGGCAGATCGTCGAAGATCTCCAGCACCACCACCTTGGACCGGCGCCGCAACGCCGCCAGGCATTCGTGCCGCATCGTGGTGGCCAGCCAGCTTCCGATGCTCTCGGGCTGCCGAACGGTGTCGACACGCTCCATCAGCCGGAGCCAGGTGGTCTGGACGGCGTCCGCCGCATCGTCCTGGCTCAGCCGCATTCCGCGGGCGATATGCCACAGAAGATTGGTGTAGCGATCCGTCAGTGTCCGCCAGGCGACTGGGTCGGCGGAACGCACCAAAGCGACGAGCGCCTGATTGTCGGCATGCCGTTGCTGGTCCATCGCCCGCCCCCCACGGCATTCTCGCCGAGGTGGGCGACGCAGTCCACAGCCCGCACGCCTTTCGCGGTTCCTGCCGTGCGCCGGGAGTAAATGGGTGGTGAAAGTACCTGTCGCCATCTCCGCCTCCTTCCGATCGACGTGATGCCGACAAGAGCCCGGGACCCGGATTCTGATACCGAAAGGTATTTACCGCGCCGGCCGATTCTCTGACCTCAGAACGCACTGCGGAGGGAGGAGAAATGACTACACCGAACGGGAATCCCGGCCGCGAGAGCTGGTGGACCCGCCTCGGCACCTTGGGCCAGACCCTGACGGCCCTGATCGGGCTACTCGCCGCCCTGATCCCGATCCTCGCGAAGACCGGGCTTCCCGGTCAGGACGGTGACGTCACCAAGACCGACGCGATCGTGACGACCGCGCCGTACGTGCCGCCGCGCACGTCACCGCCCACGTCGCCGCCCACATCACCGCCCACATCGCCGAACCCACCGCCCACCCGGACGACGACACCGCCCGAACAGCCCCGTCCGATCAATCTCACCGTCTCCGACCAGCTCACCGAAGGCGCGCTGGAAGAGGTCATCGTCATCAGCCTCGAAGGAACCCGGGTCGCCACCCTGCACGCCACCAGTGCACAGCCCGTGGTGAGCCGGCGAGTCACCGCAACGAAGCCGGGAAACTACAGCTACGTGGTCGACGCCGCCATGACGGTGTACGACGAGATCGGCGACGTACAGGTCATCGAGGCCACCGGCCGCGGCAGCGTGATGATCGACGAAGGAACCCGCCTCGACGTCTACGTCCACCAGGAACCCAACGGCCTCAGCCTCTCCCTGCAGTCCGCCGCCCCCTGACGGGCATGCTGGACTTTCCGGGGTGGGCGCAGTTCCCTTGGAGGGTGGATCGGGTCGATCGGGGGTTGCATCGGCGGCACGAGGAGTTCCTCGAGGGTGGGGAGCGGCACGTGCGGGGGCTTGTCGCGGCCTCCTGGGGGCGGTCCATCGCGGCAGGGCTGGATTCCGCTACGGCGGCGCCGTTCGCGTTCCGGGCCGACGAGTTGGCGGCGTACCGGGCCGAACATCCACTCGCTGCCGTCTTCCCGATGCTGTACGACGTACTGGGCCGGGCCGCTGAGGACAGTGACAGCGTGATGGCGATCGGTGACAGTGACGGACGGCTGTTGTGGGTGTGCGGGCGTCCCGATGTACTGCGCGCCGCGGACGGCATCCACTTCAGCGAAGGCGCGTGGTGGGCCGAACGACAGGTCGGCACCAACGCCCTCGGTACGTCGCTGGAGGTCGCCGGGCCGGTCCAGATCCGATCGGCGGAACACTTCACACTCCTGGTCCAACCGTGGTCGTGCGCCGCCGCGCCCATCTACGACCCCGAGACGCACCGAGTGCTCGGCGTCGTGGACGTCACGGGCGGCGCCGATGCCAGCTCGCCCCAGTCGCTGGCCCTGGTACGCGCCGCCGCCCGCATGGCCGAGGCCGAGCTCGGCCGGTTGACGATCCTTCGCAGGATCACCGGCGACTCGGGCCATCGAGTGCACATCTCCGCCCTGGGCCGACCGGACGCCGAGGTACGCGTGGACGACCGCGACCTCCGGCTCAGCCGGCGGCACAGCGACATCCTAGTTCTGCTGGCCGAGCACCCTGAGGGCCTCAGCGCGGAGGAGTTGTCGGACGCGCTCTACGGCGCAGCGGATCACCGGTCCTCGTTGCGGGGCGAGGTCACCCGGCTCCGTGCCCTCCTCGGCGCCGACATCGTCGAGTCCCGTCCCTACCGGCTGCGCCGGGACATCGCCGCCGACTGGCTCGAGACCGCCAACGACCTCGATTCCCACCTGCTGTCGTCAGCGCTGCGGCGGTACGTCGGCCCGTTGCTGCCGCAGTCCGACGCCCCCGGTGTCGTTGCCTCTCGCAACCGTCTCGAGAACCGGATCCGGGCCGCCGTACTGCAGACACAGGACGTCGACCTGGTCGTGGCATGGACTCGTTCGTACGCCGGGGTCAACGACCTGGCCGCGTGGGAACGCCAACTGACCTTGCTGTCGCCGACCTCTCCGCTGTGGCCGGCGGCCCAGTCCGAGGTACGACGCCTCCGGACCGACTACGGCCTGAACGCTGCGGGGACCGAGGGCTGACCACCCCCGATCCCCGGCGAACGTCAGAACACGCGGATCGCGATCTCGGCCGGTGCGGACAGCAGACCGTCGATCTCGTCGTCCAGCTTGACCAGGGTGACCGAGGCACCGGCCATGTCCAGCGACGTGCAGTACTCCCCGACGTAGTTGCGCCGTACGTTGATGCCCCGGTCGGTGAGCACCTGGTGGGCGCGGCCGTAGAGCAGGTACAGCTCGCTGATCGGGGTTCCACCGAGGCCGTTGATCATCAGCGCGACGTTGTCGCCGGACTCGTACGGCAGGTCGGACCGGACCGCCTCGAGCATTTGATCGATGATCTCGTTGGCCGACGCGAGCTTCTCCCGACTACGCCCCGGCTCGCCGTGAATACCGACGCCCATCTCCATCTCGTCGGCGCCGAGGTCGAAGAGCGGGGAGCCCTTGGCCGGCGGCGTACAGGCCGTGAGCGCCATCCCCATCGTCCGGGTGACCGAGTTGACCTTCTCGCCGATCCGGACCAGCTCGTCCAGATCCGCGCCCTGTTCGGACGCCGCGCCGACCGCCTTCATGACGAAGAAGTTGCCGGCCACCCCGCGCCGGCCGACCGTGTACGTCGAGTCCTTGACCGAGACGTCGTCGTCGATGATCAGCGTGCGGACATTCAGACCATCGGCCGCACTCATCTCCTGCGACATGTCGAACGCCATCCGGTCGCCGGTGTAGTTGTTCACCAGCAGCAGCACGCCCTTCTGCGACGCGAGCAGCTTGGTGGTCTCGTACACGTACTCCATCGGCGGCGCCGCGAACACGTCACCCGGACAGGCGGCGTCGAGCATGCCCTTGCCGACCGTCATCACGTGGGCCGGCTCGTGCCCGGACCCCGATCCCTGGACGATCGACACCTTGTCCTCGCGCGGCGCGTCGGTCCGCATGATCAGGTTGTACTCCGGGATGTACTTCAAGGTCTCCGGGTTGGCCAGCGCGATCCCCTGCAGCATCTCCGGCACGTAGTTCTTCGGATCGTTGACGAACTTCTTCATCAGGACTCCCTCCCCTTCCAGTTCTTCGCGATCTGCTCCATGAGTACGGCGACGGCGGTGGCCCCGGCGTCGACCGATCCACGGCTGCGCTCGCCGGTATAGGCGGCGCGGCCGCGCTTCGCGACCATGTCCACCGTGGCGTCGGCGGCTGACCGGGCGGCCGCCGCGGCCCGGTCGACGATCTCGTCACTGCTCGCCCCCGCGGCGAGCGCCTCCTCGATGGCGTCGGTCATCGGGACCAGAGCGTCGAGCAGCGTCTTCTCCCCCAACTCGGCCCCGCCGCGCGCCATGATGCCCGCGACCGCCGACCGCAGCATCGCCACGACGGTCGCGCCGTCCAGGGAGGTCGCCGTACCGGCGGTCATCCCCGCGCGCAGGAACCCGGTCCCCCAGATCGGGCCGGACGTCCCGCCGATCCGCGACGTCACCAGCATCCCGACCTTCTTCAGGAAGGTGCCGATGTCGGTCCGGTCCATGTCGGCGTACTGCGCCTGCAGCTTCTCGAAGCCGCGGGCCAGCGAGTACCCGAAGTCCCCGTCGCCGACCACCGAGTCCAGGTCGCCGAAGTACTTCTCGTTGGCGAGGCAGGTGTCGATGATCGTCGTCATGACGAGGTCGACCTCGTTCCAGCTGTCCGTCATGTCTGCCCTCCTTGGGTTTCGTCGTGCGGTGGCCGGCCGGCCAGGCGGGAGAGCTCGGTGAGGCTGAGCGCATCGACCGGTTCGATGTCCCAGGGATCCGCGAGAACCTCGAGCCGCTCACCGCCCGGGTCGCCCAGACTGGTGACAACGAGCGCTGCCCCGGTGAAGTCCTCGTCGCGGGTATAGCCGCTGACGGTCACGACCGTCGCCAGTCCGGCGCCGCCGGCGGCGAGCAGTCCGTTGTGCGAGTCCTCGACGACAAGGGTTTCGGCCGGATCCAGCCCGAGCTCCTTGACGGTCAGCTCGTAGACGGCCGGATCGGGCTTCTTCCGCGGTACGACGTCACCCGCGAACACCGGAATGGTCTCCGCCACCTCGGCACCAACAGCTCCGGCAAGAACGGCGCGAACTGACGGCTCAGCCGACGTAGACGCCACCGCGACTGTCCACCCGGCCGCCAGTGCATCCATGATGATCCGTCGTACGCCGGGACGCGGTGGGATGACCCCAGCGGCGACCAAGTCGGTGAACGCCTTCGTCTTGGCCCGGTGCCACGTCGCCACAACCTCGGCACGCTCCTCGGGCGTCGCAGGCGACCCGGCCGCGCGCCACACCTCAGGGTCGTCCAACACCGTGGCCAGACGCTCCTTGCCGCCGCCGATCCGCAGCAGCCGGCCGTACTGCTCGACCGACCATCGCACCGGCAGCCCGAACTGTTCGAACGTCGCGTTGAACGCCGGCAAGTGCCCGTCGCGTTCGGTATCACCCAGTACGCCGTCGCAGTCGAAGATGATCGCGGTCATGCCCGGCCGCCGCTGCCGAAGATCTCGATGTGCTCGGCGGCCATGGACTTCACAGCCGCGTGGATGTGGGTGAACAACGACGGCGGGTCCCATTTGTTCGTGGCCCGCGCCTGCTCGAGGTGCTCCAGCGACGACGTCATGTAGGCGACCTTGAGAGCCGTCGAGATGTTCACCTTCGAGCAGCCCCGGCCGATCAGGTCCTGGAACTGCTCACGGCTCAGCCCAGAACCACCGTGCAGCGCCATCGGGATCCCGGTCGCCGCCACGAGGTCGGTGATCCGCTGGTAGTCCAGGTCCGGCAGAGAGTGGTAGATGCCGTGGGCGTTGCCGATCGCCGGGGCGAAGACGTCGACCCCGGTCGTCTCCACGAACCGCGTGGCGATCTCGAGGGACTGACGCGCCGACTCGGTGTCCGATCCCACTCCGTCCTCGACACCGGTGATCCCCTCGATCTCGCCCTCGACATGAGCGCCGTACGTCCTGGCCTCGGCAACGACCTCGACGGTCTGGCGCTGGTTCTCCTCGACCGGGAGTGCCGACGCGTCGAACAGCACGGAGTTCCAGCCGGCTGCGAGGCACGAGCTGATCACCGCACGGTCCGGGCAGTGGTCGAGATGCAGAGACACCGGCACGGGCACCGGGGCGACAGTCGCGTCGAACATCGCCTTGAGGACGTCGCGGCCGACCGCTTTCACGGTCTTCACCGACGTCTGGACGATGAGCGGCGAGCGCAGCTCCACGGCGGCGTCGACGACGGCACGCAGGCTCAGCTCGTCCACCACGTTGATCGCGGGAACGGCGTACCCCTTGGCCAGAGCCTCGTCGACGAGTTCCTTCAGGGGCGCGACGGGCATGATCCCTCCTCTCGGCGGCAACGCCACCGCTCCCTGCCAGCCTGCCTCGCCGAACGCTGCAGAAGTGCTGCACGCCTAGGCGTAGGTACTGCGCTTGAGGCGGCGCTGGGCGATCAGGCTGGCGAGAGCGAGGACAACGGTCAGGGCGGTGTACGACGTGACCGCGGGAACCTCACCGATGGGGCCTGCCAGCTGGCCGGCGACGACCACGGGAATGCCGAGCGCGAGGTACGACACCAGGTAGATGCCGGCGATTACGCCGGCGCGCTGGTGTGGGGGCGCGAGCGGGAAGATCAGCTGGAGGGCGGCCGTGAACGCCGCGCCGAAGCCGACACCGGCGATGGCTTGCCCGATGATCATGACGGCCAGACTTCCGCCCAGGACGCCGGTGATGATGCCGATGGCCCCGACGATCGATGCGTAGATCCCCCACGTCATCGCCCGCCGCGAGTCGACGCGGGCGAACGTCAGCCCGACCACAGCGGAGGTGGCCGGCGCGACGAAGCCGGCCAAGCCGTTGAGAAGCCCACTGTTCAGGTGGAAGACGCTGCGCACCATGCTCGGCGCGAGCCCGCCCGACAGACCCGCGAGCATCCAGACCGCGGCGACCACAGGCGCGGCCGCGGCGAACTCCCGGCGGGTCGCCGGCGGAAAGGCGATGCGTGGGACCAGCGAATGCAACGCCCCGGGGACCCGGGTGACGGTCTCCGGCGACAGGACCACCACGATCGTTCCGAGGATCGTCACGATGGTCAGTACGACGAAGATGATCGAGTTCGCTGCCGGCGTGAGCTGGATCGCGAGACCGGCCAGCAAGGAGCCGAAGCCAAGACCTCCGGTCAGTCCGACACTGCCCAGGATCGTGCCCAGCCGTTTCCGGTTCGGCGCCGCGAGTTCCACCAGCGCTGCGGTGAAGGCGGCCGTCGCCGCACCACTGGCGACGCCTTGGATGATCCGGCCGGCGATCACCCAGCCCACGCTCGAAGCGGCGAGAAAGGTGAGGTTCGAGGCGATCTGGATGACCAGGGCACCGATCAGCACCGGACGCCGGCCGATGTGGTCGGACAGCGAACCAACGGTCAGTACGGCGGCGAGGAAGCCGACCGCATAGACCGCGAACGCCAACGCCAGGAGGGACGGCGAGAAATCCCACCGCTCCTTGTAGAACACCAGCAACGGCGTCAGCGCCCCGGCCGCGAGATACAGCGCGGTGAAGGTGATCGCCGCACCTGCCATGGCGAGGCCGGCAGGGATGGTCGGCCGCCGGCGGACAACAGGCCGCTCGGCCACCACGTGAGAGGATGACATCGGAAACTCCTTGTAAAGGACGAGGTATGGCGATCACGTTCGAAGGGGTGCTGGCCGATCGGAGCACCTGGACACTCGAGAACTGCTCGATCGCGATGACGATGGATCTGATCGGCACCCGGTCGTCGATGGTGATCCTGCGCGAGGCCTTCTACGGCACCACGAGGTTCGACGACTTCACCCGGCGTACGCGGCTGACCGACGCGATCGTGGCCGCCAGGCTCAAGGACCTGACCGAGATCGGCCTGTTCAGCCGGCGGCCGTATCGCGAGCCGGGCCAGCGGACCCGCTCCGAGTACCTGCTGACGGACAAAGGCCGGGACCTGTTGCCTGCGGTCTTCGCGCTCATGCAGTGGGGGAACAAGTACGTGCAGGACGAGGAAGGCGGGCCGCTGAGCCTGGTCGAGCGAGGCACCGGCGAGCCGGTGATCATCGGCCCGCGGACCGCGTCCGGCAAGAACCTCGAGCTCGAGGACCTCGCGATCGTCGCGAACGGCGACTGGGCCGGCCCACGGGACAGCTGACGATCAGTCGGTGATGACGACGACGCCGCTCGGCTCGCGCAGTGCCTGCACTGTGCGCTCCGCGGCCCGGTCGATGTGAACCCGCGGCTCCGCGGGCACCTGCTTCTCGTTGTACGTGCCCGGCCCGTAGAACTGTCCATAGCTCAGGACGACGCCACCCTCGGCGAGAACCGATCGCTCCAGCTCCGCGACCGCCAGGGCATCGGGGCCGTCGGGTAGCTGCCAGGCGACGGTCTGGGCCAGGATCTTCGGCGACCCGGTCCGCCGCCCGGCCTCGATCAGGTTCTGGTTGCCCTCGGTCCGGATCCTGGCGTTCAGCTCCGCATGCGCGCCGATCCGCGTCGCATCGTCCGGCAGGTCGGTCAGCTCGTTCAGGATCACGTCCGGCTTGAAGTCATCCACCGCCTGGATCAGCGCGTCGCGATCGAACACGTCGCACAGGATCGGCTCGGCCCCGAGTCCCTTCACCAGTTCGGTCTTCGCGACCGATCGCGTCATCCCCCCGACCACATGTCCGTCGGCCACCAGACGCGGAATCAGCGCCCGCCCGATCACACCCGACGCTCCGGCAAGAAAGATCCTCATCGCTCCAGCTCCCATCCATCTTTGTTCTGGATGTTTTATATCCAGAATCTGTTCCTGACACTAGAAGCTGACTATCGAATCGTCAAGTCAGATGGTGTGTGACAGGGCTAACGCAGCACGAACCCGGTGCCGAGCGGATCGCGCGGATCCAGTGTGAACGTGGCCTGGCCGGTCTCGTACGCGGCGCCGGTCACTTCGGTGACGACGGCCTGATGACCGTCGGCCTCGACGTGCTCGACAACCCGGCCGAGGAACGTCGTACCCACGATCGAATCATGCTCGAGGGTGCGGCCGATCGGCAGCCGGCCGTCCTCGGCCAGCAACGCGATGCGTGCGGAAGTGCCGGAACCACAGGGCGAGCGATCCAGTTCACCGTCCGCGAAGATCGTGACGTTGCGCTGGCGCGGACCGTCCTCGGTCCCGCCGAGGTCGTCGTACAGGATCGTGCCGTAGATGCCGTCGAGGCGGCTGTCGGTCGGGTGCCGCGCCCACTGCGTGTCGTTCAGCGCCCACTTGATCTCGCGCCCGACAGCGATCAGGTCGGTGCTGTTCTTCGGCGTCACCTCGAGGCCGACCGAGGACGCGTCGACGGATGCGTAGAGGGCGCCGCCGTAGCTGATGTCCGCCCGGACCTTGCCGCGGCCGATCGCGACTTCGATGCCCCGGGCAACGACGTACGCCGGGACGTTGCGGAACGAGACCTGCTCGACCTCACCGCCCACACAACTGACGCGGGCCAGGACGCGGCCCGAGGGTACGTCGATCACCACCTCGGTGTCGCCGTCCGGTGCGGCGGGGATCTGTCCGGTCCGGACAGCCCACGCGCCGAGCGCGATGGTGCCGTGGCCGCACGCCGTCGAGTAGCCGTCCTTGTGCCAGAACAGGACGCCGAGGTCGGCACCGTCGTCATCGGGCGGCACCAGGAATCCGCCGTACATATCGGCATGCCCGCGCGGCTCGTTCACCAGAAGTTGCCGCACCGCGTCGACCTCAGGCGACGTCTGCGCGTACGCGCGGCGTTCCAGAATCGTCTGTCCCGGCACATCGGGAAGGCCGCCAGTCACGATCCGGAACGGCTCGCCGGCCGTGTGGTAATCGGTCACGCTGACTCGCATCCCAGCTCCCAACCACCCGGTGGCATGTGCCACCTATTTTACTGATCGGGGTCAGCGGGACTTCCAGTTGTCGGCCAGTGCGCGACGTTCGTCTGCGGGGATGGTGGTCCAGCGGACTCCGCGGATCGCTCCCTCGACGGCAAGGACCGCGTGGGTGCAGTCGTGGAAGCCGCGGGCCTCCAGCCGGCGGCCGACCTCGAGCGAGCCGAGTTCGCTCAGTTGGTCGACGGTCTCGAGTCCGAGTGCTTGCAGTTCTCCGGCCAGGACGGGGCCGATGTTCGGCGCCGAGGTCAGGTCGCTCATGCCCATTTCTCCAATCCGAACAACTCGATGGCATCGTCGAACGCATCCGCCAACCGGGCCAGGCGATCCGGGTCAGCGTCAACCGCCCGCAGCCGCACCGGTCCCGCCAACGGAATCTCGGCCAGCAACTCCCGCCCCGCGTCGGTCGCCGCGACGTTCCGGCGACGCCCATCCGACGGATCGGGCTCCACCAGCACCAACCCGCGCCCCGCCAGCCGATCCACTGCCTGCCCCAGAGTCGCCGGATGCATCACCAACCGCCCCCGCAACTCCTCCATCCGCCAACTCTCCTGCTCACCAACGATCCGCAGCATCGCCAACTGCTCCCCCGTCAGCCCGTACTCCCGCCGCACATCCCGCCCGAACGCCCCCAAAGCCAACTGCAACCGATACCAAACCCGAATAACCCGCAGAGCGTCCGCCGAGACCACTCTCAGATATTATGCACCACATAATATCTGCGCAAGACCTCCGACGGCGGGTCGGGTGGTCGACCCTTCGGCGGGCAGGATGTGGTGGGTTCGCGATGGAAGGGATGCGTGGGATGAAGGGCAAGTGGGCTGGGCTGCTGGCTTTGCTTGGTGCTGCGTGGATGCTGTTCTTGTTCTTCAACTCCGCCGATGTGAAGTACTCCGGGTTCGACGGCGATCCGGTGGGCGTCAAGTGCCCGGCGCTGGGCCGCCTCAGTTCCGAGACGCAGGACCTGGACGAGCCGCTCGCTGAGGACGAGTCCGACGCGTTCTCGGCGTACATGGACAAGGTTCGCGCGTCCGACGAGCCCCCGGAATACCAGCAGAAGCGGGAGGTCGATGCGCGGCAAACCATCCTCGCCGACTGCCAGCAGGCCCGCACCGACCGCGTGGCCCTCCTCATCCTGGTCACCTTCGCGACCGGCTTGCTCACGTTCGCGCAGGTCCTGCGCTCCCGCCGCAAGTCAGTCGACGAGTGACGCCGCGGCGGCCGACGGCGGCCAGTGCGCCATGGTGACGAGGTCACGGCTCGCCTGGCTGCGGATCACGGCGTGGCTGGTCGATTGGCTGTGCATTCTGGTACTGGCGTTGGCCCTGGTTCCGATCGGGTTGGCGGTGCGCGGGCTCGAGCTGCCGGTCTGGGCGCTCAACCTCGGCTCGTTTCTGCTGCTGGTTCTGCCCGCCACACTGTGGCTGGCTTGGCGGGAGTCGGCGCGTGGGGCTACGCCCGGCAAGCGGCTGCGCGGGCTGATGGTGGTGTCGGTTCGGACTGGCCGGCGAGTGTCGTTCGGGCGGGCGCTGGCGCGGAACGTTCTGAAGGTGACCGTGCCCTGGGAGCTCGGCCATACGGTCGCCTATGGGTTCGCCACCGAGGCCGAGCCCGGCGGTTGGCTGATCGTCGTGAGCATTGTGCTGTACGCCGTTGTCCTGGTCTGGATCGCAGGGTTGTTCGCCCGCGTGTCGCCGTACGACGCGATGGCCGGCACTCGCGTGACCCTAACGTCTAATCATCCTGCTACTAGTTAGATTGGTCGCTTGTGATCCCGTGATCTAATGCCTAGACTGCCCGCATGCCCATTATGCCGACGATCGATGCGATGCAGGATGCCGGGTTCCCGATGGGTGGGGAGCCGCTCGCGGCGCTCGATCTCGTGGATACGGCGATCCTGGTCGTCGACCCGCCACGCGACCTGCTGTCGGAGCGGCCCGACGCCTGGTGGGAGCTCCAGTCGGATCGCCTCCCGAGCGGCCCCCGCCCACCCGATGCCGCGGTACTGCGCCTTCGGTCCGCGATCCGCGACCTCTTCGACGCACACCTCGAAGGCCGCGCGCCGCAGGCGACCTCAGGAGCCGACGTCAACGCGTACGCCGCCGCGGTCCCGACGAGCCGACAACTCAAGCTGGGGCCCGATGGACCGGTGGCGGAGACGCGGTGGCACACCGAGCTCGGCGGGAACGCGATCCTCGCCGCGCTCGCCCGCGAGGCGATCGATCTGCTATCGGACGCCGATCGGCTGGCAACGCTGCGCCGATGCGCGTCGTCGTCGTGCTCGATGCTGTTCCTGGCGGAGAACAAGCGCCGGATCTGGTGCTCGAGCGCCGGCTGCGGGAACCGCGCCCGCGCGGCACGGCACTACCACAAGACCCACCGGGGATCCGGAGACGCACGATGACCGCCGCACCGAAGCCGACCACTGGATTCCACGAGGGCGAGTTGGCTGTGCAGGCGCGAGCCGGACTGCGGGACGCAGCATCGCGCCTGGAAGGCATGCTCGCACCGGTGTCGCTGACAGGCGGCCGGGCCGCGATCCTGGCGTTGCAGTCCTTCGCGGTTCTCGTCGCGCGCGACGAGCAGCACCGGCTGTGGGCTTCCCCGTTGGTCGCCCAGCCAGGGTTTCTCGCGGGTCAGGGCCAACTGTTGCTGGTGAAGACCAAGCCCGCACCGGCGGACGCATTGCACAATCTCGCGCCGGACCAGTCAGGAGGCGTACTGGCGATCGACCTCGAGCGTCGCCGGCGAGTCAGAGTCAACGGCTGGATCACCGACGTGGCCGAGAACGGTCTCACCCTCGATGTCCGCGAGGCGTTCGGCAACTGCCCGTCGTACATCCAGCCGCGACAGATCACGCAAGGCCCTTCGCGGCCGGTCAGCCCGGCGCATTCGGCGCTGACTGCGCGCGGCCAACTGACGGACGAAGCGCGCCGGATCATCACGACTGCGGACACGTTCTTCCTGGGGACGGAACACCCCACCCGCGGAGCGGACGCCTCGCACAAGGGCGGCTCCCCCGGATTCGTGCAGGTCGACGGCGCCGACGTGATCTGGCCCGACTACGCGGGCAACAACATGTTCAACAGCATGGGGAACCTCGCCGTCGATCCCACGGCTGCGCTGCTGTTCATCGACTTCGAGAGCGGCGACGTACTCCAGCTCACCGGGAGGGCAACTCTAGAGTGGGCATCTAACGATGCTACGGGCAACGACTTCGCCACTGGTCGCTCGGTCCGTTTCCACGCAGCCGCCGGTGGGCTGTGGCCGTCCGCCATCACCCAGCAGATTGCTTGACCGATTCGATCAGCGCGTACGACGTCTTGGCCGCGGCCTCCGGATCGCCGTCGCGGATCGCCGCCAGCAACGTGAAGTGGGCATCGCGGACCATGGGGTCCTCGGGGATGGTGGCGGTCTGGTGGATCGAGTCGGTCAGCACTTCCGCAAGAGCGTCGTACAGACGGAGCAACAGCGGGTTGCCGCTGGCCTCCACCACACCTCGATGAAAGCCCGCGTCCGCGGCAACGTAACCGGCCAGATCGCCGGCTTCATGCGCAGCGCTGCGCGCCTCGAGTGCCGCGTCAAGCCCGGCGACTCCATCGGGTAGCTGGGCGGCCAGCCGCGCGGCCGCGGCCTCGATCCCGGCCCGCGCATCGAGGACATGCGTCAGTGACGCCGACAACTCGTCGCGGACGAGAACACCGCTGATCTCATTGGTCGCGCGCACGTACGTGCCGTCGCCGACCCGCGGCTCCAACAGACCGGTCAGGCTCAGCGACCGCAACGCCTCGCGCACGGTTCCCCGGCTGACCCCCAGCTCGACGGCGAGCTGGTTCTCGCCGGGAATCCTGCCCCCCACCGGCCACGTGCCGGACTCGATCAGCCCCCGGAACTGCTCGGAGACCTGCAGCACCAGCGGCACCTGACGCACCGGTCCACTCAATGACACCGCGACAACCTCCGTTCTCCGCCCAGGCTACAGTGTAAATGTAGGACATCTAGTCAGGAGTGAGGATGTGCTGAAACCGCCGGCCGAGCCGCCGTCCGGACGACGGGCCGCCCTGCTGACCGCGACCGTCTTCCTGGTGGCCCTGTGCCTGCGTCCGGCGTTGACCGCGGTCGGCCCGGTGCTGCCGCAGATCGGTGCCGACGAGCAACTCGGGGAGGGAGCGCTCGGCCTGCTCGGCACGCTGCCGCTCATCGCCTTCGGACTGGCCTCGCCTCTCATTCATCGACTTTCCCGGCGCCACGGGATGGAGCGGGCCGTGTTCGTCTCGCTGCTCGTCCTCGCGGTCGCCAGCGTCGCCCGGTCCTACACCGGGCTGCCCGGACTGTGGCTCGGCACGATCGTGGTCGGTGCCGCGATCGCGGTCGGCAACGTCCTGGTCCCCGTCATCCTCAAGCGCGACTACGCGGGCAACGTGTCCCGCGCGACCGGGGTGTACACGGCCTTCATCACCGGCGGCGCCGCGATAGCTTCGATCTCGGCCGTGCCGATCGCGGACGCGGCCGACTGGCGGCTCGCGCTGGCGGTCTGGGGAGGTCTTGCCGCGGTCGTCGCCGTGATCTGGCTGCCGAGGCAGTCCGCGTCCGTGCCGATGCCGCCGCCGGACCTCGACGAGGGCGCTGCCCCAGTGAGTGTCTGGCGGCAGCCGATGGCCTGGCTGATCACCGCGTTCATGGGCCTGCAGTCGACGAGCTTCTACCTCCTCGTCAACTGGCTGCCCACGATCGAGATCTCGACCGGTGTCTCGGAGCGGACCGCCGGCGTCCATCTGTTTCTCTTCCAGTGCTTCGGCCTCGTCGGCGGACTGGCGATTCCCCGGCTGCTGAAGCATCCGACCGATCAACGCGCCGGCACGATCACCGCCAGCGTTCCGATCCTCGTTGCCCTGCTCGGAATCCTGCTGGCGCCAGGTCTGATCGTCGTCTGGGTCGTCCTCGCCGGGCTGGGCCAGGGCGCTGCCCTGGTCGCCGCGCTCTCCCTCATCAGCATCCGTGGCCGCAGCCACCACGAGGCGACCCAGTTGTCCGGTATGGCGCAGGCCGTCGGCTATCTCCTCGCGGCCACCGGCCCTGTCATCGCCGGCTTCCTCGCCGAACGCACCGGCAACTGGGATGCAACGCTCATCCTGTTCGCGACCCTGGCCGCCGTACAGATCGTCATCGGCATCATCGTCGGCCGCGACACCCGTACGGCGTGACGCTCGAAGGCCCGGGTCACGCACCCGGGCCTTCGAGTCCGTCGGTCAGCGCACGGGGACCAGGTCGAGCACCGTCTGGTCGACCGAGTTGCCCGCCTTGTCCGTGATCGCGGCACGGACCGACAGGGTGTGCCCGGGCAGCAACGACCACGGAGCGATCATCGTCCGGTAGCCGTCCTTGGTGCGGAGCAGCGGCGCCGGCGTCCAGTGCTTACCGCGGTCGGACGAGATCCACAGCCGGGCCGACTTGACCGGTGCGGTCGTCGCACGGTCCTGGGCTCCGACCCGCAGATCGAACACCATCGGCCGCCCAGCGGGCGCGCTGCCGTCCAGCGAAACGTACGGGTCGTAGTCGAGCCTCAGCATCGACGGCCGGATCGGGTTCGCCCACTCCGCCGGTGGGGTGGCCGTGAACTCCCAGGTCGTCTTCGCCTCCGTGGAGCTCGGGAGCTGATCCGTCTTCCAGCTGTGCTCCACTCGATAACGCGCCGTACCGCTGGGGACCTGGAAGAAGCCCGACGTGTTCTTCTGTTCTCCGAGCTTGACGCCGTTGCGATAGAGCGCGAGCCGTACGTCGTCGATCAGCGCGGTGTCGACAACACCCAGGTGGCCGGGATCGGCCACGCCGACCTGGATGTTGAAGTCCCCGTTGAAGATCTCGCCGATGTTCAGCTGCGGATGCATCGCCGTACCGAAGACCGAACGCACCTTCTCGCCGGGCTTGTAGGTTCGCTCCGGGTTGTCGCAGACACCGGCGGTCCCGGTGGCCGGTGAATCCAGACACTGCCACCACTGGATCCCCGGGCCCGCGGACAGCATCTCCACGCGGTGGGAGGGCGTCTCGACGGTCTGCCAGAGCTCTCCGCCGAAGGTGGTCACCGAGCTTCGGACTCCGCGGCCGAGGCCCGACTCACCGCTTCCCCAGACGCCGCCGAAGGTCGTGTCGACCCGGGCCATCGCGCGGACGGCCTTGCGGTCGAGGTTCTTCGCCAATGGCACGGTGAATCGGTTCGCGCTCTGGTAGACCTGGTACAGATCCGGAGCGTCGTGGCCCGCCTTCTTGGTCGAGTCCAGCCGCCAGCGGGTGACGGCTTCGACGATCCCGTCCTTGGTTGCGCCGGTCGGTTGCACGTACACCTTGCCGGCGGCGATGTCCGCGACCGGCGGATACACCTCCTCCGCCTGCCACTTCGCCGGATCCGACGCGCGCAGGGCGGTGACTCCGGCCTCGGTCGCCTTGGTCGGCTGCCCCTCGACCACGGGCACGTTCAGGCGCACCGTCTTCCGGGCGTCCAACGTGAAGTCGGTGTCTTTCGCGACCGTGAAGTCCGTACCGCCGGTCATCGCGACGGTGTCGCCAGTGGTCACGAAGGTCCACATGCTCCACTCGCCTGGCGAGATCCGGCGGGTACTGCGGCCCTGGTCGTCGAGCGTGAACTGGACGAAGTCCCCGTTGCTGCCGTTGAACCCGTTCACCCACCCGCCGGACACGGCCGTGCCATCACGGTCGAGCACCTGGACGGAGACGTCGTACGCCGGCGGCTCGTCGTAGGCGTTCAGGGCGAGGCGCAGGAGTTCCTTGCCGTCGGCACCGAGCAGGTCGACCGAGCCTTGCCACATGGCGTCGGCGACGGTCGCCGGGTCCAGAGTGACGGTCAGGCTCGCCGTACCGCCGGCCGGAACCGTCAGCGTGGCCGGGGACACGACGACGGCTGCGTCGGGTGCCGTCGTGGTGTTGCCCGACAGCACCTCGTGGTCGGCGGCCGTGACTGCCAGCGGCTCGCTGCCCGGATTGGTCAGCGTGACGGTGCGGGTCTGCGGGGCGTCATCGGGATGGCGGATCGCGCCGAAGTCGACGACGCCGACGTCAGCGGACAGGCTGTTGGAGGTCGCGGTGGCGAGGTTCAGCCGCCCGCTGCCGGACCACGAGGTGTACGTACCGGTGTCGTCCACGGCGCTGCTCAGGCGCGCCTTGAGCTGCTGCCAGGTCAGTTCGGGGTGCTGCTGGAGCAGCAGGGCCGCCGATCCGGTCACCTGTGGCGTCGCTTGGGACGTCCCGGAGTACGCGACGTACAGGTCGCCGTCGCGGGCACCGGCCCGGGCACCCAGGATGTTCACGCCCGGTGCGGACACCTCTGGCTTCTGCACGTACGACCAGGTCGGACCCTCGCTCGAGAACTGCGCCTTGTGGTCGGTGGCGTCGACCGCACCGACGGTGAGGGCGGACGCGGCGGTCCCCGGCGACTCGATCGAGAACGGGGTGGGGAGGAACGACCCGCTGTTGCCGGCAGCAACTACGAACAGAGCGCCGGTCTTGTCGGTCAGCCGGTTGACCGCGTCCGCCATCAGGTCGTCGCCGAAGCGCGGCGCCCAACCGCCGAGGCTGACGTTCACCAGGTCCGGGTGCTGGTCGGCCGCCCACTCCAGTCCGGCGATGACGCCGGACTCGCTGCCCTCGTTCGCGGCGTTGAGGACCTTGCTGGAGATCAGTTCGACGCCGGGCGCGACACCCTGCCGGGCGCCGTCCGATCCCGCGCCGTTCCCGGCGACCAGCGACGCCACGTGAGTCCCGTGGCCCAGGTCGTCCTGGGTGCCTTCGCCGGTGAAGTCGGCGGTGGCCGTCACCTTCCCGGACAGGGCCGGGTGATCCGCATCGATGCCCGAGTCCACGATCGCGACCTTGACGCCACGCCCGTCGAGTCCGCGGTCCCAGGCGGCCGGTGCCTTGATCTGGTCCAGGTAGCCGTCCCGCGGCGCGGCCTCGACTGCTGTCGTCGACTCGCCGTGCACGGCCGCATCCAGCCAGATCTTGGCCGGCCTGGCCGCCCTCGCCGTGGTCAGCGATGCACCGAACGTCGTCGTACGGGACTTCTCGATCCGGCCGGCCGTCGCATCCACACTGGCCAGTTCGCGGGTCGCGGTGAACCCGTTGCTCGCCATCGTGCGCTCACCAGCACCCTGGCGCACAATCACCGGCAGGTCCGCGCGGTGCGCGTCGTCGTACTTCATCTCGACCAGGCCGCTCACGTCGAACAGCGCAGGATCGAGTACGTCGGGCACCAGCGTCGCGACGTCATGCGGTACGACGCTGATCCGGCCGTGGTCGTTGCGGACGGAGAACCCGTTGGTCCCGCTCTTTCCGTCACGAGAGCGGACGTTGACGCGCGGCGTACCGCTCTTGTCCGGGGTCAGCGTGACGCGGTCACCTGTCAGCAGGGTGACAGTGGCCGGGCCGGACAGCGCTGGGGCGGCTGGTGCGGCTCCGGGCGGTGGCGGATTGGCGGCGGACGCGAGGCCCGGAACGGTCACCGCGGACAGCACCAGCGCGCCGGTGAGCAGCAGCGCCATCCGGGTCGGAAGTGGTTTCGACAAGGCCACGAGGGCTCCATCCTTGCTCCAGGCACCGATCTGGTGCGTCCTGATGCACCTGTCGTATCCGATCTCTCACCACTCCGGCCACGGACCACCGTGACAAGTCCCGGACATGACGGAAACCGGTCAAGCCGTCGAGCGGCCGGGCTGGGCGTCGATCCAGGCGCGGAGGCGGCGGGAATGGCGGGCCATCAGGTCGGGCTGGGCGAGCGTGGAGGCCAGGACAGCGGCGCCTTCGTAGGCGGCGACCAGGTCGATGGCCAGGTCGCGGGCATCGCGGCGTACCAACTGCTGGAATTGTCGCTCGGCCCAGCTGATGAGGAGCTCCATCAGGTGGGTGGCGAGAGGATTCGTGCCGTCGGGCCGCTTCGAGAGCTCAGTGGCCAGGGTGCCGTAGGGGCAGCCGTAGAGAGCGGTCTCATCGGCTCGGTCGGCCAGCATGTCGACGAGGGCCTTGAGTCGCGTCTTCGGGGTGCGGTGACGGGCCTCGATCTCGGCGAGTGTCGCTTCCAGTTGCTCCGCGCGGGCCTGGACGACGGCGCCGACGATGTCCTCCTTCGTCTTGAAGTAGTAGTACACGTTCCCCAGCGGTACGTCGGCCGCCTCCGCGATGTGCGCCAGCGTCGTCGGCGCCACTCCCTGGCGGTACACCATCTCCGCCGCGGCGGCCACCAACCGCTCTCTTTTCCCCGGTCGCGTCTGGCTCATGGTCCCGAGTATAAGAAACTGTCGGAGGCGAGTTCTAGGTTAGTTACCTAACTAACTCGCCGGTCCGCCAGGGACCGGTCCGATCGAAGGAGACAACCATGCAACGCACCGCCGTCAACCCGTGGAACTGGTCCGTCGGCCTGGGCTTCGACCAGGCCCAGCTCGTGGAGAACCGCCGCCGTGAGCTCATCTGCAGCGCCCAGGACTCCGTCGACGCCAACGGCAACGCGCAGCACCCGGGCGACATGGCAGCCCAGCTCCGGCTTGCGCTCGACAACCTCGAAGCGGTCCTGGCCGGTGCCGATATGACGGTGGCCAACGTGGTCCGGCTCAACATCTACACGACCGACGTCGGCGAACTACTCCAGCAGTTCGGCGTCCTGGCCGAGCGGTTCGCCGGCACCCCCGACCGCTTCGCCAGCACGGTCCTTGGCGTCGCGGCCCTCGCCGGCCCGGACCTCCTGGTCGCCCTGGAGGCCACCGCCATGGACTAGCGCGAGAGGTCCAGGAGTTCCAGTACGCCGTTGACGTGCGCCTCGGCCTGGGCCCGTGAGGGCGGAGCGTCCAGGCCGAGGAGGCGGCGCCGGTGGGGCTCGCCGAGGAGGAGTGTGAAGAGCTCCTCGGGGCACGGGACGAGGTCGCTCAAGGCGTCGATGTAGTGCTGCGGGCCTGCCGCGTAGAACCCTGTGGCCAGATCCGGGAACTGGTGCGCCTCGGCGATCACCATCCGGTGCAGACCGACGGCGACATCCGAGTGCAGGGTGATGACGAGGCGGACGGCCAGCGCGTCGAGGGCGTTCGCACCGGGCGTCCGGACCTGTCGGTCGACTGGCTCCGCCTCAGGTAGGACTTCGCGGTTCAACCGGGCGACCGCGGCGGTGAAGACCTCGGTCTTGTCGCCGACGTAGCTGTAGATCGTCCGCTTGGTGACCTTCGCCTCCGTCGCCAGCCGGTCCAGCGAGACACCGCCGTACCCGTGCTGGAGGAACAGCCGGACGGCCGCGTCCAGGATCTCCTCCCGCCGCTGCTCGCGTTCGGACTCGGTCGGCCGTCCACGTTTGCGCGGACCACCGTCGGCAGCTCTGGTCATGGCGCTATCCTCCTTCATGACAGAATGACACGATCTAGTATCATTATCCTCGTGAGGAGAGCCGACACGATGTCCGCACCGCCCGACCTGCTGGGCCACTACCGGCAGATGCTGCTGATCCGGCGCTTCGAGGAGCGGGCCGCCCGGGCCTACACCGAAGCCAAGATCGGCGGCTACTGCCATCTGAACCTCGGCGAGGAGGCGACGGTCGTCGGGTTGATGAGCGCGCTCGACCCGAGCGACTACGTCTTCACGAACTACCGCGAGCATGGCTACGCCATCGCACGCGGCATCGACCCCGGCCGCGTCATGGCCGAGCTCTACGGCCGCAGCGACGGCGTCTCCAAAGGCTGGGGCGGCTCCATGCACCTGTTCGACGCCCAGGCCCGGCTGCTCGGCGGGTACGGAATCGTCGGCGGCCAGTTGCCGCTGGCAACCGGGGCGGCGCTGGCGATCGCCTACCGCGGCGGGCCGGAGGTGGTGATGTGCCACCTGGGCGACGGTACGACGAACATCGGTGCCTTCCACGAATCGCTGAACCTGGCCGCGCTGTGGAGACTCCCCATCGTGTTCGCCGTGGTGAACAACCAGCTCGGCATGGGCACCACCGTCGAGATGTCCTCTGCCGAACCCGAGCTGCACAAGCGTGCCTCGGCGTACCGGATGTACGGCGAACGCGTCGACGGCAACGATGTGGTCGCCGTACGGGATGCGGCCGTACGTGCGGTCGCGATGGCACGTGAAGGGCGGCCGGTGCTGCTGGAGGCTGTCAGCGGGCGGCTGCGTGGGCATTCGGTGGTCGATCCAGCGGCGTACCGCTCGAAGGAAGAGGTGGCTGCGCTCAGGACCGCGGATCCCGTGCTCGCGTTGGGCGATCAGCTGCGTGATGCCGGGACGTTGAGCGCCGAGGACCAGGAACACATGGAGCAGTCTGTCGCGGAGGAGGTCGGTGCGGCGGTCGCGTTCGCGGATGCCAGTGCACCACCGGACGTGAAGACATTGTTCGACTACAACTACGCGACACCGGTGCCGAACGATCTCAAGCGACTGCCGGGGCAGCCTCTCTTCGCGGTGGCCGGCGCATGACCGTGATGTCCTACCGGCAGGCGATCAACGAGACCCTGCGCGCCGAGATGCAGCGCGACGACCGCGTCTTCCTGATCGGCGAGGAGATCGGCGTCTTCGAGGGGTCGTACAAGATCACCGCTGGGTTGCTCGCGGAGTTCGGCGAACGACGGGTGCGGGACACGCCGATCTCGGAGGAGGGGTTCACCGGCGCCGCGATCGGTGCGGCGATGCTCGGGCTCCGGCCTGTGGTCGAGTTGATGACGATCAACTTCTCGTTGCTCGCGCTCGACCAGATCGTCAACCATGCGGCGAAGATCCACGGCATGTTCGGTGGTCAGCGCAGTGTTCCGATGGTGATCCGGACGCCCGGTGGTGGCGGTCAGCAGCTTGGCGCCACGCACTCGCAGAACGTCGAGCTGTACTACGCCTTCGTGCCGGGATTGAAGGTCGTTGCCCCGAGCAACCCAGCTGATGCGAAGGCGCTGCTGCTCGCGGCGATCCGCGATGACGATCCGGTCCTGTTTCTGGAGAATCTCTCGCTGTACAACACGAGGGGCGACGTACCGGACGACGACGTACCGGCCGAGATCGGGCGTGCGGCGGTGACCAGACCCGGCAGTGACATCACGGTGATCGGTTACTCGCGGATGGCGTCGCTCGGTCTGGCCGTGGCGGAGGAGCTGGCTGCTCGGGAGGGGATTGATGCCGAGGTCATCGATCTGCGCAGTCTGCGTCCGCTGGATCGGGAGACGATCGTCCGGTCGGTCCGAAAGACGCACGCGGCGGTGGTGCTGGAGGACGACTGGCTGACGTACGGGATCGGCGCGGAGATCGCGGCGACGATCTCGGACGGTGCGTTCGACCAGCTTGACGCACCGGTACGCCGGGTTGCGATGGCCGAAGTACCCCTTCCGTACGCCAAGAGCCTGGAGAGCGCCGCCCTGCCCTCGGCGGGCGATGTCGAGACGGCGATCAGACAGACCCTGGCCGCGGTCGGCCGGCTGCGCTGAGAGGAGACACCATGAGCACGATTCTGATGCCACGTTTGTCGGACACGATGGAGACCGGCGTCGTCGTCACCTGGCACAAGCAGACCGGCGACATGGTCGAGGCCGGCGAGATCCTGGCCGACATCGAAACCGACAAGGCCGTGATGGAGTACGAGGCCTACGAGTCCGGCGTCCTCGGCCGGATCCTGGTGGCCGAGGGCGAAGAAGCCGCCATCGGCCAACCGATCGCAGTCCTCGGCGACGAAGACATCGAAGGCGACGCGGCCACACCGGACGCGGCTGCGATGTCCCGATCGTCCACGCCGGCCGCGCAGTCAAGCCCCGTCGCGGACGCGGCACAGCCCTCCGTCGCGGATGCGGCACAGCCGTCCGACGCGGTGCCGGCCTCGGGGCCGGCGATCGAGCGGATGCCCGCTTCTCCCTTGGCGCGGCGGGATGCTGTGGAGCTCGGGGTGGACCTGACGCAGGTTGCCGGGACCGGGCCTGGTGGGCGGATCATCCGCGCGGATGTCCGCGCGGCCGCCGAGACACTCCAGCCGACAGAGACAGCCGAGTCGGCACCAGCCGTCTCCCAGGAACTGAGCCCTGGCGAGGAGGTCCCGCTCAGCTTGCTGCGCAGGACGAGCGGCAAACGCCTGGCCGACAGCGCCCGGACCGCACCGCACTTCTACCTGACCGCGAGCGCCGACCTCGAGAACCTCGTCGACCTGCGGTTCGAGCTCAACGCACAACTGACGGAGGCCGGACGGCAGAAGGTCAGCATCAACGACCTCGTCATCCGCGCCTGTGCACTGACACTGCGCCAGCACCCGGACGTCAACTCGTCCCTCTCCGGCGATAATCTCCTACGCCATCACGACATCAACGTCGGCGTAGCAGTCGCGATCTACGACGGGCTTCTGGTCCCCGTCATTCGCAACGCCGACCACAAGTCGGTCGGCGTGATCGCAGAGGAGTCCGCGTCCCTCGCCGTACGAGCGAGAGAACGCCAACTGACGAGCGATGAGATGGCCGGCGGGACGTTCACCATCAGCAACCTCGGGATGTACGGCGTCGAGCAGTTCACCGCCATCATCAATCCCCCGCAGGCCGCGATCCTCGCGGTCGGCGCCTCCCGCCGCGAGGCCGTCGTCCTCGACGACGGATCCCTCGCCGCCCGCACCAGGATGCGCTACACCCTCTCCGCCGACCACCGAATCCTCAACGGAGCGGACGGCGCCAGCTTCCTCGCCGACCTCACCAAACTCCTGGAGAACCCCTGGCTCATCATCGCCTGAGACGCGTGACCACACCTTCGCCGCCTGTGATGTACGGATCGACAGGTAGTGCACCTGCGAGACACCGTACACAGACCGTCCCCACGCTCAACTGCACTACCTGTCGACCCGACACCTCCTGTCCAGCTGCACGCCTCAACGCGTCAGACGACCAGCTAGCGCACGTTGAGGGTGTATTCGGTGAGGGTTGGGTGGGGTGGGAAGGCCGTTCGGGTCTGCCGGCCGGTCGGGTGCCAGCCGAGCTTCTCGTAGAAGCGCCTGGCCCGAGTGTTCTCGGTGAAGACCCGCAGCCGCAGAGTCCCCAGCGTGGAGGGAAAAGTGGCGAGCAAAGCGTCGTGCAGGTACGTCGCCAGCCCTGAGCCCCAGGTATCGACGGCGGTACCGAAATGGAAGACCTCGTCATCCCGGCGGGCCGCGAATCCGGTGATCCGGTCGTCCTGATCACAGGAGACGTAGACCGCGATCGACGGGTCGGCGAGCTCGACCGCCCAGCGGTCCAGGATGTCGGCGCGTGGGAACGGATGCGTCTCCTGCGGGAAGATGTGACCCAGTCCTTCCACCGCGCCGCGTTCCTGCAACTCCACCAACTCGGGCAGATCGGACTCGTGCGCCTCCCGGAAGACCCAATCCATCCTTTAGTGTCCCGGGCCGATGCCGGCGGTGCTCTCGCGGACCACCAAGGTGAAGGGTGCTCGGAGTCGGACCGGATCTTGGCCCGGCTGCTGGTCGCGGAGGGCCTGCAGGGACAGCCGGGCGATGGCGACGCGGTCCGGTGCGACGGTGGTCAGTGTCGGGAGCGTGGCGAGGTCGTACGGAATGTCGTCGAAGCCGACGACGGCGACCTGCTGTGGCACCTTCAGTCCGCGCAGCATCAGGGCCCGGATCGCGCCCATCGCCAACCAGTCGGTGCCTGCGAAGATCGCGTCCGGAGCGGGATTGCCGGCGTCGAGCCAGCGACCGAGAGTCAACTCGGCGTCCTCACCGCGGACGCCTCCGGCCGGGAGCACGATGTCCTCGTCGACGCCGATACCCGCCGCCACCAGGGCATCGCGATAGCCGTTGGTCCGTCCGTCCGCTACCCCCGGCCCAGGCACCAGCGCCATCACCCGGCGCCGCCCCATCGCCAGCAGATGCTCGGTCGCCACCCGCCCGGCCTCACGGTTGTCGATCCCGACGTGGTCGGCGCGGTGGCCCTCACCGGCCTTCTCACCCAGCAGCACCAGCGGCAGCGCGGGGTCACGCCGCTGCACGTCCTCCGGACTCAGGCTCAGCGGGCTCATGATGATCCCGTCGAGGCGGGCCGGATGCCGGTCGGTGAGCAGGCCGAGCTCGGCCTCGCGGCGGCCACCGGTCTGGTGGAACTGCACGATCCAGCCGAAGGTCTCCGCCTCGTCCAGCATCCGCGCCGCGAGCGAGGCGAAGTACGGGCGATCGAGCTGGGGCACCGCGAACGCGATCACCCCACTGCGGCCCTGGGCCAGGTTCCGGGCGGCGATGTTCGGCCGGTAGCCGAGCTTGTCGATCGCAGCGAGGACCCGCAGCCGCGTCGCCTCGCGGACGTGTTCCGACCCGTTGACGACGTTCGACACCGTCTTCATCGATACGCCGGCCGCCTCGGCGACGTCGATCAAACGAGGCCTCATGGGTGGTAACGATCTCACTTCAAGCCGGTGTGTGCCATTCCGGCCAGGATCCGCCGCTGGAACACCACGAACACCACCACGACCGGGACCAGCGTGACCACACTCATCGCGAACAGCGCTCCCCATTCCGAACTGCCGGTGGCGTCGAGGAATCCGCGCAGAGCCACCGGAACCGTCAGTTTGGTCCGCGTCGACAGGTAGATCAGCTGGCTGAAGAAGTTGTTCCAGGTCCAGATGAAGGAGAAGATCGCGGTCGTCACCAGCGCCGGGGTCAGCAGCGGCAGGATGATCCGCCGGTAGATGCCCCACGCCCCGCACCCGTCGATGCGGGCGGCGTCGTCCAGCTCGACCGGGATCGACCGGATGAACTGCACCATCAGGAACACGAAGAACGCGTCGGTGGCCAGGAAGCTCGGCACGATCATCGGCCAGAACGTGTCGATCCAGTTGAGGTTTCGGAAGATCGAGTACTGCGCGATCAGCGTGACGTGACCGGGCAGCATGATCGTGGCCAGCATCAGCGCGAACAGCGTCTTGCGCCCGATGAACTTGAGCCGCGCGAAGGCGTACGCCGTGAGCGAGCAGGTCAGCACGTTCCCGATCACGACCGCGGTGCAGATGATCAGCGAGTTGGCGAGGTACACCCCGAAGTTGACGCCGGTCGAGTGCCAGCCCAGCGCATAGTTGCCCAGGGTCGGGTGCTCGGGCACCAGGCCGGCATCTTTGAAGATCTCGGTGTTCGGCCGCAGCGACGCGGTGATCATCCACAGCAGCGGATACAGCATGATCAGCGCGCCGACGGTCAGACCGGCGTGTGCGAAGACGCGGCGAGTTCTCATCGGCGGACCCCTTCGTCTCCGTAGAACACCCAGGTGCGGCCGAGGACGAAGTTCAGCCCGGTGAACACCGCGATGATCAGCAGCAGGACCCAGGCCATCGCGGCGGCGTACCCCATCCGGAAGTTGCCGAACGCCTGCTGGTACAGGTACAGCGTGTAGAACAGCGTCGAGTCCGACGGCCCGCCCTTGCCGCCGCTGATGATGTACGCCGGGGTGAATGCCTGGAACGCACCGATGATCTGCAAGACCAGGTTGAAGAACACAACCGGCGACAGCAGCGGCAGTGTGACCCGCCAGAACCGCTGCCACCTGTTCGCGCCGTCCATCTCGGCCGCTTCCATCACGTCCTCCGGGATCTGTCGCAGCCCGGCCAGGAAGATGACCATCGGAGCGCCGAACTGCCACACTCGCAGCACGATCAGCGTCCACAGCGCCGTACCCGGCTCGGAGATCCAGCCATGTCCTTCGATGCCGAACAGGCCGAGCACGTGGTTGAGCAGACCGTCACTGCCGAAGATCTGCTGCCAGAGCAGGGCGATCGCGACACTGCCGCCGAGCAGGCTCGGCACGTAGTACAGGGCACGGTAGACGGCGAGACCACGCAAACCACGGTTGAGCAGTACGGCGATCGCGAGGGCGAAGGTCATCTCCAGCGGCACCGACACCGCGACGTACAGGAACGTCACCCGGAGCGAGTGCAGGTAGCGGGCGTCGTGGAACAGCGCCGTGTAGTTGTGCAGTCCGGTCCAAGCCGGGGTGTTGAACAGCGCATAGTCGGTGAACGAGTAATACAGCGACAACACCATCGGGCCGACGGTCAGACCGAGGACGCCGATCAGCCAGGGCAGGAGGAACAGGTAGCCCGGGACGCTCTGGCGCAGACGCGTTCCGAACGAGTCGGCAGCGGATCGGCTCACTGGCCGAGCGTCTTCCCTGCCAGCTCGACGAACTCACCCGCGCCGGACGCGGGCGTGGCCTTGCCGAAGCCGATGTTCTCGGCGATGCGACCGAAGCCGGTGAGCAGCTCGCCGTACCCCTTCGGCCAGGGCGGCGGCGGCGGACCGACCTTGCCGGCGAGGTCCTCGACGTACGCGATGGCCCGGGCGCCGGCCGAGTCGGCGTCGGCCGAGACCACGTCGCGCGCCTTCTTCGACGGCGGTACGCCGAGCAGGATGCCGATGGTCTTGATCGCGGTCTCGTCGTTGAGCAGGAACCCGATCAATTTCGCGGCGTCCTCGGGGTGCTTGCTCGCGGCGGAGATGCACCACAGGTCGAGGGCCTTGATGAACTGGCCCTTGAGGTCGCCGGCCTTGTCCTGGGGCACCGGCAAGACCGTCAACGGGCTCTTGACCAGCGGCTGGTAGAAGGTGACCTGCTGCACCCAGCCGAACTGCAGCGGGGCCTTGCCGGTCGCCACCAGGGACTTCTCGATCGCGGTCGTCTCGCCGCTGACGTTCTGCGGCGGGGCTGCCTTCGCCTTCCGCAGGTCCGCCCAGTACTGGAACCACTCCTGGACCGTGTCCTTGCTGGTCGCCAGCTTCGACCCGTCCTCGGCGAACGCCCCGGTCCCGTGCTGACGGGCGAACACCTCGAACAACTGGAAGTTGCCGGCCTGGTCGCTGGACCCGAACGCGCCCTGCACCGATCCCGCATAGTCCTTCGCGAACTCGGCGAACGCGTCCCACGTCCACCCCTGCTTGGGGACGCTGCCGCCGGCCCTCTTGACCGCGGCCTCGTCGACGTACATGGCATAACTGATCGAGCTCTGGCCGATCCCGAAGTTCTTGCCGTCCGCGGTGCCGCTCCCGGCCACGTCCGGGTCCAGTCCGGAGGTGTCGATGCCGAGCGATCCCAGGTCCTTCAGGGCACCGCGACCGGCGTAGTCGCTGAAGTAGCTCATCGACATCCGCAGTACGTCGGGCGCGTTGTTGCCCGAGGTCTGCGTGGCCAGCTTGTCCCAGTAGTCGTCGAAGGGCGCGCTCTCCGGGGCGAAGTCGGCGCCACCGTTGGACTTCCACGCGTTCAGTGCCTTGTTGATCGCCTTGGTCACGGGGTCGGGCCCGTACCACGCGACCCGCATCGGTCCCGGCTTCGCGGAGCAGCCGGGCAGCATGGTGGCGGCGGCCGTGGCGGCACCGAGACCCAGCAGGGTACGGCGGCTGAAGGTGGACGGATTCATGTCAGTTCTCCCTGCTCGTCGGCGTGGTGGAGTGGGCCCAGCGCCAGTTGTGTTCGAGGCGAAGCGGGACGTAGTTGCCGGTCGGCAGGTCGTCGGTGAGTCGTGCCTGCCAGCGGGCCAGTTGGTGCAGCAGCCGGGCGCGGACGGCCAAGTGCTGCTCGTTCTCGAAGAGGTTGTCGAGCTCGGCCGGATCGGTGGCGAGGTCGTACAGCTCGCCGGCGAGATCGGCGTGGACGATGAGCTTCCATCGGCCGCTGCGCAGCATCCGAGCGGAGCCGGACTGGGTGACCGTGTTGAGTTCGTCGAACGTCGGGCCGTCGTACGAGAAGTGCAGCGGTGGGCGGTCAGTGACGTCGCGGGCGCGTCCGCCGAATCCCTGCTCGGCGATGATGCTGCCGAACTCGGCTTCCGGCGCCTCCTCGCCGTAGGCGAGCGGCAGCAGGCTCCGGCCCTGGACGCCCTCAGGCAGAGGCTGACCGACTGCCTCGCAGATGGTCGGCAGAATGTCGACAATCGACACCGGCTCCTCGCGCCGCTGAATCGCGACACCGTCCCCCGCGACGATCAACGGGATCCGCATCAGGAACTCGGAGAGCCCGGCGCCCTTGCGCTGCAGGCCGTATTCACCGACGTAGTCGCCGTGGTCGGCCAGCACGATCGTCAACCGCGGACGCGTCCGCTGGGCGAGACCCTCGTGCAGCCGCTGGATCTGGTCGTCCAGCAGTCGCAGCATCCCGAGGTAGTTGGCAGCGTACCGACGCCATCCCGCGTCGTACCCGGGCCGCTTCTCCTCTTGCAGCCGGCGCAGCCACGCGTAGCTGCCGCCCTTGGCCTCGGCGCCTACCGGGCCGGTGATCCGGTCCGGGACATCGTCGGGCGCGACCATCGAGAAGTACGGCTCCGGCACCTGGTACGGGTTGTGCGGCTCGGGATACGACACCCAGAAGAGCCCGGGCTGGTCCGGATCGGCAGCGTCCACGGCGGCCAGTGCGTCAGTGGTGATCCGGTAGGGCAGTTGGCACCGCAGCTCGTACGGCGTGGGCTCCTCGGAGACGCCGTGGTCGAGTCGCTCGAGCCACCGATCGAAGGCCTTCTCCTGCTCGTCGCGCTCCGGACCGTGGGTGTGGAAGTAGGGACCGTTGTAGGTGTCGAAGTCGCCGGCGCCTCGCGGCATGTGGGGCTTGCCGGCGAAGTGCAGCTGGTACTCCGCCGCCCGCAGTACATCGACGAGGTCGCCGGCGAACCGGGCGTGGGCGGGTGTGCTGTTCTGCCGGACCTGGTGGGCGCTGGGAAAGCGTCCGGTCAGCAGGCTGGTGCGGGCCGGGACGCAGGCGGGCGCCGAGGTGTAGGCCTGGGTGAAGTCGGTTCCGCCGGCCGCCAGCCGGTCGACGAAGGGCATGGTGTCGACCGGGTAGCCGCTCCGGCGGGTGAATCCGGCGCGTTGCTGGTCGGTCATCACGATGACGATGTCGGGACGCATTCCCTGGTCTCTCCTGGTCGGCCGACGACATTTGTACAGCGCTGTAATACAGCGCTGCAAAGATTGGCGTACGCCGCCTGCCCGCGTCAAGGGCCGACGACGGTGGCCACGATTCGGTAAGGAGGTTGCTTAACCGGTCGGCGCGATGGTCGACTAGGCGCGTGACGGCGACGGAAGGCCCGGTCTCGGGAGTGCAGCAGGATGCCGGGTTGTCGTACCGGACCCTGATCTGGCTTGCGGTGGCGACGTTCTCGATGGGGATCGACGGCTACGTGCTGGCCGGGTTGCTGCCCGCCATCGCCGGCGATCTGGAGGTGAGCGCGGCAGCCGCGGGGCAGTTGGTCTCGGTGTTCGCACTGACCTCGGCGCTCGCGGCTCCGGTGCTCGGGACTCTCACCAGCCGATGGGAGCGTCGTACGACGATCGCGCTGTCGCTGGCTGTGTTCGTGCTCGGCAACCTGGTGGTCGGTCTCGCGCCCAACTACGCGACCGCGCTCGGCGGCCGCGTGATGGCTGCGCTCGGTGGGGCGCTGCTCAACGCCGCCGTGACCGGGTACGTGATCGCACTCGCGCCACCGCAGCACCGCGGCAAGGCGCTCTCGTTCGTGCTCGGTGGCTGGATGACCGCGACCGCGCTCGGCGTACCGGTCGGCCTGGCGCTCGGCCAGACCAGCTGGCGATTGCCGATGCTCCTGGTCGCGGTGGTCGGCACGATCGCGTTGGCCGGAATCATGCTCAAGCTCCCGCGCCTGCACCTCCCGGCCGGGACGCTGGCCGAGCGTCTGCGTCCACTCGGCCAGCCGCGGCTGTTGGCGGGTCTGCTCGTCACCACCGGCATCCTGTGCAGCAGCTACACCTGCTTCACCTACGCCACGCTGATCTTCGCTCCGACCTTCCGGCTCGACTGGGTGATCATCGTGGTCATGTTCGGGTACGGCGTGGCCAGCATGCTCGGCAACGCGGTCACCGGCCGGCTGACCGACCGCTTCACGCCACTGCGCGTCCTGACCGTCGTGCTGATCGGACTGCTCCTGAACTCGGTGCTGGGGATGCTGACCTTCCTGACCGTGCCGCTCGCGGTGACCGCGTTTACCGGCCTGGTGTGGTTCTTCGCCGCCGGCGTCGGCAACGGCGGAGCCGCCGTACCTCAGCAGGCACGGCTCGCGGCCCTCGCCCCGAACTCGGCTGCCATCGTGATGGCCTTGAACGGCAGCGCCATCTCGCTCGGTTCCGCCCTCGGCAGCGGCCTCGGCGGCGTCTCGCTGGCCGCCGGCGCCTCGCCGTACGGACTCCTCGGCATCGCAGCCATCATCCTGGCGATCACGCTCACCCTGCACCTGCTCGTTGCGAGGGCCCGGGCCTAGCCACTCAGGACTCGTCGGTGCCGGCAGTGTTCAGGCGGTGCATCGTCTGCTCGTCGAGGTGGAGGTCCACGGCGCCGAGCTGCTCGTCCAGCTGGGCGACCGTTCCGGCCGCACTGACCGGGATCACCGCCGGGTCGCTCTGCATCATCCAGGCGAGGACGACCTGGTTCGCGGTGGCGCCGGTCTCGGCTGCGACCTGGTTCAGGACCTCGAGGCGGACGGCGCTCGTGGGGTGGTCGTAGCCGCGTTCGAACGGCCGGTCACTGCGGGTGTAGGCGCCACGCAGCAAGGGCTTGTAGCCCAGCAGGGTGAACTCGGGCTCCGACTTCGCGTAGTCGATCAGCTCGGGCGTGACCACGTCGAACCCGGTCCGCTCGGGCCGCGGCCACAGGTACGTGTGAAGTTGCTGAACGCAACTGTACGCCGGAATTCCGGCGGCACGCGCCAGCTCGCGGGCACGCTCGATCCGCCACACCGGGGTGTTGCTGCACCCGATGGCGCCGACCACGCCCTCCTTGACCAGGGCCCCGAACTCACCGACCGTGTCGGCCAGATCCGGCTCGCGGTCGTCCCAGTGGGCGTAGTACAGATCGATGCGGTCGACGCCGAGCCGTTCGAGGCTGCCCTGCACCGCACGACGAACCGCCTTGCCGGACAGGCCCTCCCAGTTCTCCATCGCCGGATCGCCGGGCGCCTTCGTCGCGTGTGCGCCGGCCTTGGTGGCGACGACGACCTGGTCCCGCACCCCGCGGCTGCGGATCCACCGGCCGATCACGACCTCGCTCTCGCCGCCGAGACCGCCGTCGGCCCACTGGCCGTAGCTGTTGGCCGTGTCGATGAACGTCCCACCGGCCTCGAAGAAGCGGTCCAGCAGCGCGAACGCCGTCGTCTCGTCCGTCTCGGTCCCGAACGGGATCGTCCCGAGGCAGAACTCGCTGACCTCCACCCGCCCGTCGCCGTCACCCAGCCACCGTGTGCGCATCACAACTCCTGTACGAGGCGGGTCCTTCCCACCACCGGCGCCCAACGTACGGCGGGATCGGCCGGAATCCGCGGCCAATCAGCGGGCGGATTCGCGGACCAATGCGCACGTCCGGGCCAACGATCCGATCGCCGCATCGACATCGCCGTCGGCCAGATTGCCGTAGCCGAGCACGATTCCGCCCGAATCGTTGCCGGCCCGGACCTGGTACTGGCTCAGTGCGACGAGCCGGATCCCGGCACGCCGCGCTGCCGCCACCACCGGACCTGCCGCGAGCTCGTCCGGCAGCCGGGCGATCAGGTGCAGCCCGGCCGCCGCTCCGTCGATCGACCAGCCCGGCAAGTCCCGGCGTACCGCTGCGACGACTTGCTCACGCCGGCTCTGATAGCGCCGGCGCAGTGCCCGCAACTGACGGTCGTAGGCACCCGCGCGCAGCAGTTCCGCGAAGGTGGCCTGGTCGAACGTCGACGGACCCGGACCGATCGATCGGGTCAGCGCCTTCCGCCACGGCCCGCGAACGACGTACCAGCCGAGGCCGATGGCCGGGGACAACGTCTTGCTGACGGAGCCGAGCAGGACGACCTGCTCGGGCGCCATGCCCTGCAGAGTGGTCACCGGATTGCGGTCGTACCGGAACTCGGCGTCGTAGTCGTCCTCGAGGATCAAGCCGTTCGTACGCCGGGCCCACTCGATCAGCTCGAGCCGCCGGCCTGGCGAAAGCACCACACCGGTCGGGAACTGATGCGCGGAAGTCACCACCACGGCCCGCAGGTCCTGCTGCTGCACCAGCGCGTCGACCCGAAGGCCCTCAGAGTCGACAGGCACCGGCACGGCCTGTACGCCGGTCCCTTCGATCACGTCGCGAAGCCGGGTCCAGCCCGGATCCTCGATCCCGATGCGGTCGACACCGGCGGCCCGCAGATCCGCACACAGCTGGGCGACGGCGGCACGCACCCCACTGCGGATCACCACATCGCCTGCTGCGGCGACGGCTCCCCGGCTGCGTTGCAGATAGTCGGCCAGCAACTCGCGCAGGGGCAGGTACCCGGCCGCATCCGGATGCCCGAGGTCGGCGGTCGGCAACGCGCGCGCGGCCTCGCGGGCTGCCTCGCCCCAGCGGGCGCGCGGGAACGCACGCAGATCGGGAATGCCCGGCGTCAGGTCGAAGCGGTAGGTGCTGCCCCGGTCGACCTCACCTGTCCTCTGGACGGCTCCCGTCGTACGACCTGACCAGCTGACCCAGGTCCCCGAGCCGACCCGCGTGGACAGGTAGCCCTCGGCGACAAGCTGGCCGTACGCCTGCGTGACAGCCCACCGGGAACATCCGAGCTGTTCGGCCAGTTCACGACTCGGCGGCAACACCGAGTCGTGAATCAGACGCCCCGACCGGATCGCACCGCGAAGGCCGCGCTCCAGCCGCCGGTGCAGCGGGCCTTCCCCGTCCAGCACCAACGCCGTCGTCCAGGCTGTCCGGGTCGTCACCGACGTCAGCGGTTGAAGCCTGAGAGCAGGTTGTACGGGTACACCGACGGCTTCTCGCTGACCTCGGTCAGGCGGGCGAGTTGCTCGGCGTCGAGCGACCAGCCGGCCGCACCGACGTTGTCGGTGTAGTGCTCGAGGGTGCGCGGACCGATGATCGGTGCGGTGACAGGATCGGTCTGGATGAGCCAGCGCAGCGCGACCTGCGCAACGCTGCGACCGGTGTCCGCCGCGATGGCATGCAACGCGTCCAGGACGTTCCAGGTGCGGTCGTTGTCGTAGTAGTCCCAGGCCTCGTAGAGCCCTTGCTTGGCGGCCTCCGCGACCCGGGTCCCCTCTGGCGGCGCCTCCATGCCCCGGTGGAACCGGCCGGACAACCAGCCGGCACGCAGCGGACTCCACGGCATCACACCAAGTCCCTCGTTGCGGCAGATGGCGAGCAGTTCCCACTCGGCTTCGCGGTCGAGCAGGTTGTACAGCGGCTGTAGTGCGCTGTACCCGTTGATCCCGGCCTGCTTCGCCACGTCCACAGCCTTCTGGAGCTGCCAGCCGGTGACGTTGCTGGCGCCCAGGTACCGAACCTTGCCCGACGACACCAGTACGTCGAGCGTCGCCAGCGTCTCCTCGATCGGTGTCGCCGTGTCCCACACGTGGGTGTAGTACAGGTCGATGTAGTCGGTGCCCAGCCGGCGCAGGCTGGCGTCCACCCCGGCAAGGATGTGCTTGCGGCTGAGGCCGTCGTCGTTCGGGCCGTCGCCCATGCTGCCGTAGACCTTGGTGGCGATCACCAGTGAGTCGCGGTCGCGGCCCTTGAGCCAGCGGCCGAGCACGGCCTCCGACTCACCGGCGTTGTACACGTCGGCGGTGTCGATGAACGTGCCACCGGCCTCGACGAACTCGTCCAGGATGCGCACGCTGGTCTGCTCGTCCGCCGGGCCACCGAAGTGCATCGCGCCCAGGCACACCTCGCTGACCTTCAGGCCGGTCCGGCCCAGATTGCGGTACTCCATCGTCCTGTCCCTTCGTTGCAGCAGCCGGATCCGCTATCCGTGATCGACGCTGACCACGATCTTGCCGACCTGACTGTTGGATTCCATGTGCTCGTGGGCCCGAACGACCTGCTCGAGCGGGAACACTCGATCGACCACCGGGCGGAATGTGCCCGCCAGCAGGCCCGACGAAACAAAAGCAGTTGCCCGGAGCAACCGCTGCGGATCGCGGGTGATCTCGTGCACCGTGTAGGTGCGCAGATTCAGCGCCGGCATGCCCAGATCGAAGCCCGGGTACGGCGTCGGTTGCCCGCTCTGCGCGCCCCAGAGGAACAACGTACCGCCGGATGCGACCACGCGCGCGAGATTTACGACCTCCGGCCCGGCCACCGCGTCGAACACGTACTCCGCGCCGCGGCCCGCGGTCAGGTCGAGAACGCGCCCGGCCACGTCCTCCTCGTCCGAGACGATCACCTCGGCCGCGCCCTCGTCGAGCAGTCTCTGCCGCTTGGCGCGGGTCCGCGTGACGACCAACGGCGTGGCGCCGACGCGGTTCGCGGTCTGGATCGCCGCGAGACCGACGCTGCTGGACGCCGCGTTGAGGACGACGGTCTCCCCCGCACGCAATCCGGCGATCTCGACCATCGCGCCGTACGCCGTGAGGTACGGCATCCACACGGCTGCGCCGGCGACGGCATCGATGCCGTCAGGTCGATTCACCAGCGCGCTCGCGGGGACGACCGCCTGCTCGGCGTACACGCCGTAGTCGTTCTGCGAGAACGCCGGGATCACGCTGATGGCCTGGCCAGACGCGAATCCGGTAACGTCCGGGCCGATCGCCTCGATCACGCCCGCTGCCTCGGCGCCGAGCCGGGACGGGAACTGCTTCACCGGCTCGATGTACTGGTCCCGGCGGAACAGCACCTCGGCCCGGTTGATCCCGATCGCGTCCACCCGGACCCGCACCTCACCGGGACCCGGCTCGCCCGGATCGACGTCGTCCAGCCGCAGCACCTCCGGCCCACCGGCCTGATGGAACCGCACCGTCCTCGCCATGCCATGACCTCCCGCTCGAATAAGTTCGATCACCGTCAAACTTGGCGATGATCATACTATTGACCTCATGGGACGTACGCCGCAGCACCCGGAGGTCTCCGATTTCGACGTCCAGCGGGTGCTGGAAGCCTTGGTCGACCCGGTCCGGCGCAGCATCGTCACGCAGCTCGACGCGCTCGGCGCGGACATCAAGTGCGGCGGCTTCGACCTGCCGGTCGGCAAGGCCACCGCCACCCACCACTTCGGCGTCCTGCGCGAGGCCGGCCTGATCCGCCAGTACTACGTCGGCACTCTGCGGATGAACTCGCTCCGCCGCGCGGACCTAGACCAGGCCTTCCCCGGCCTGCTCGACGCGATTCTTGCCGCCCAGAAGCAGCCGGCCTGACCAGCTCGTCACAACCACCCCGCGCGGGCGGCGTACAGCCCGGCCTGGAATCTCGTGTCGGCGCCCAGGGTCGACATCAGCGTGGCGATCCGCCGCCTGGTGGTGCGATGGCTCCAGCCGAGGTGGTGCGCGATGGCCTCGTCCTTCAGCCCACTGGCCAGCAGGGCCAGGACCCGCCGGTCGTTGTCGCTCGGCTCGGCGACGCCGTCCTGCTCGATTGAGCGCAGCGGCCCGGCCGCGGTCAGCGGCGTCGCCTCCGCCCAGAGCTGGTCGAAGACGAACAGCAGGACGTCGAGCAGACTGCACGGGTGCACCACGATCGCGCCGGCGATGTCCCGCTGCGCGATCGACTGCGGGATGAAGGCGACCTTGCGATCGAAGGTGGCCAGCTTCAACGGCAGCTCCGAGGTGACCCGGGCCTGCTCGCCGGCGGCGACGTACCGCAGGATCGCGGTCACCGCGTTCGGCGACTGTTCCAGCGCGGCCCGGGCGTAGATCGCCCGGCAGGTCACCCCTCTGGCCAGCACCTCGAACTCCGCGTCGTTCGTGACCGGCCCCGCGTCACCGGCGTACGGCGGGGTGTCGAGCACCTGCACCTCCTCCATCGCCCCGCGCTGCAGCTGATCGAAGCGGCTCAGGACCGTGTCGGCCCCGGTGACCACCTCGATCAGCTCGGTCGGCGCGGCATTGCCGCCGGAGCGGAACTCCGGGACCCAGGACGCGGCCAGCGCCCGGATCCGCTCGAGCTCGGATTCCTGCCGGCGCACCAGTGCCTCGATCGCCGCATCCGGTGCCACCGGCAACAATCGCGGCGTCGGCAACGGAGACCGGCTGACCAGACCCGACTGCTCGAGCACGGTCACCGCGCGGCGCACCCGGCCGGCCGGCGCACCGATCCGGTCCGCCAGCCCGGTCACCGTGAGTCCCGGTGAGCGCAGCAGGATCCGGTAGGCCCGCTCCTCGAACTCCTCGACGCCGAGGATGACCAGGTTCGCCGCCGCCTCCGTCCATGGTGATTGCACGTTCCGGCGCCTACCCGCCCGGCTGGACCGAGCACGGTCCTGCCTTGGCCAGCAGGAGGTCTCCGGTTGTCGTCTGCTGCGGCCGTACCTTGACGACGCCCGCCGCCGGCAGCCAGCCGGGCGCGGCTGCACTCACCTGGACGTGCCCGTCCGCCTTCAGCCAGTACGAGTACCGTCCGTCCTCGTCCGCGACCAGATGCACCGCGTCATGCCCCGTGCCGATCGTTAGGGCTGCTCCTGGCAGGGCGGACGTCTGACCGGTGCACCGATCCTTGCCGGTGACGGTTCCGGTGATCTGGCCCCAGTCGGGCGGCGCGACCGCATCCATCGTCACGGTCAGCGGCGCGTTCCGGAACGGAGTGTCCTCCATCAGCAGCAGCCGTGCGCTCACTTCGCGCGGCTGGCTCGTTGCGGGGGTCCGGGCGTCGAGAGTGACCCGGATCCGTGTCGACTGCCCCGGTGTGAGGGTGCCGGCCGGCTTGTCGGCCCTCAGCCACGGCACATCCCGGCCACCGGGTGCGCACTGGTCGTTGCCGGTGAGCTGCTCGACGTACGGCTTGGCGCCGAGGATCCCCTCCGCTCCGCCCACCTTGAAGAATCCGCAGGCGCCGGCGACCCGGGTCACCGCGAACTGGGAGTTGGGCAACGACCTCCAGCTGTCCGAGGCCGGGCTGTAGGCGAAGCCCAGGTTGCTTCGATAGCCGGACACCATCCCACCCGAGAGCAGGAGCTCACCGTTGGCCGCGGAGTACGCGGCACCCCAGACCGTTGCCGGCAGATCGCTCAGCCGCAGCCAGCGGTTGGTCACCGGGTTGTAGCTGTACGCCGTCCGGAGCGCATGATCGACGCCCCCGTTGTCCCCTCCGGCGCAGTAGATGCGCTCACCGATGGCACCACAGTGCTGCCAGGACACCGGTTCCGGATAGTCCGCCGCTCGCGTCCAGCCCTTCGAGACCGGGTCGTAGACCATCACACCGCGGCTTCCGTGCGCGTCGTCGGCGTTCGTGCGCCCACCGATGACGTAGAGCTTGCCGCCCAGGACGGCGGATGCGGCCGCGGCCGTGCCGATCGGGGCGTCCGGTCCGGACAACCACTTGTCGGTCGCGGGGTCGTAAACCGTCAGCCGTGAGGCCGGGGCGCCTCCGCGCGGCCAGCCACCCACGACGTACAGATTGTCGCCGACGAACCCACCGGCAGGTCGCTCCAGCGCATCGGTGGTCCGCGCGATCTCCTGCCAGGTCTTGGTCTTCAGGTCGTAGACGTAGTTGCGTTGCTCGGTGTGGTTCAGGTCGGCGACGCCGCCGACCTTGTACAGCTTCCCGTCGTGGTACGTCGCCAGTGCATCGAAATCTCCCTCCGGCAGGTTGGTCTCCTGCTGCCAGGGCGCGATCTTCGCACCCGTCGTCCGCGACGCCGCCGCTTGACTGGTTGCCTGCAACGGACCGCCGTCGTCCAGACTCAGGTACCGCCGTTCCGCAACAGTGGAGACGGCTGCCGCCTTCGTCTCCGGCTTGTCCTCGAACGGCGTCAGTTCGTACGTCGCCCGGCCGGTGCCGACGTTCTTCACCGTCAGCTCGATCGTCCGCCGGTCGCCGATCCGCACCGACTGGGTGAGATCCTTCGTCGTCACCTTCAGTTCGGCCATGCCGAGCGCGAAGTCGGCCCGGACCACCGTGTCCGGCCGGACGTCGACAGTCCGCGTCCTGGCCTCGTACTGCCCGGCGTCGTACTGCGCGCTGAACCGCTGCCGGCCGATCGGCGCGAACATCCAGTAGAAGCCGTCGCCGAGGCTCGGGTCGGCCGGTGTCGGTCCTGCGGTCGCGACATCGGCCGGCCGGGAGAGATTTCGCACGGTCGCATCGTCGACGGCCCGGCCGAATCTGTCATCCGTCACGTTGCCGAGGACGAGACCGCCGGCCACCGGAGCGCACCTGGTCGTCCCGATCACCACGTCGTCGATCTGCAGCCAGCCGTTGCCGGAGACCTCGGTGCTGTAGCGGAACCGGGCCTGGACCTTGTCATGCCCGGCGGCCGTGGGGACCGGCACCTGCACAGGCCGTGGGCCCCGCAGGCTCCCGTTCTGGTGCCAGACGTTGGTCCAGGTCGCGCCGTCGTCGACGGACAGGTCGACCTCGACCGCGGCCCGGGTGCCGAGCACGTCCGTCCGGAACGCGATCACCGGCTGGTCCTGCGAGCTCAGGTCGACACTGGGCGAGATCAGCCGCGAGTCCTCCAGCCGCTTCCCCGAGCCGCTGTCGATGCTCGCGAAGCCGCCGGACCCGCCGGTCAGGTTCGTGTTCTGTCCCGGGTCGTCGAACTCCCAGCCGTCGCCGATCACCGTCTCCTGCGTCCAGCCGGCCGGGATCGACGTACCGTCGAACGATTCGGCGAGCCCCTGGTGCTCGCTGTGGTAGCCGGGCGCCGTACAGGGAGCCGCGATCACAGGTACGGCGAAGTCCACCGACTGGTCACCCTGGACGAGGACCTTGCGGGTCATCGCCTGGTAACCGGCCGCATCCGGATCCAGCTCGATGCGGTACGTCGACCCCACCGGCAACTGGATGCGGTACGAACCATCCACCGGTGACGTGTAGATCGGCGCCAGCGGCGTACCGGCGACGGTGAGAGCGGCGTACAGCGGCCAGCCGTGGCCGGAGCCGTCGGTCACCTTCCCACGAACCGTTGCCATCGGCACCTGGGTCAGCGTGGCATCGCGCACCGTCCGCTGATCCTTCGTCACCACTACGTCGTCCGCGGTCGCGTTCTCGAAGCCGAAGGCCGAGACCGCCAGGTCATAGGTGCCAGCTCTCACCCGGACCTCGAAGGTGCCGTCGGCTGCGGTCGTCGTGCGTCGCTCGTACTCCGCGGCGGTGGCGACCACTGTTGCGTCGGCGACGGGCTTCCCGGCGTTGTCGGTGATCCGTCCGGCCAGCGTCCCGGTGTCACCCCGTGGCGAGGCCTCGACCGCGGCCAAGGCGTTCAGGCGGCCCTCTCCGAAGGTGTTGTTCCGTTGGACGGTACCGCCGCAGGACAGGTCACCGGTGTCGACAGCGGTCTGGTTCAGCAGCTCACGCGTGCCGTCGATGTCCCCGATCAAGGAGGGCGCGGCGGACCACATCAGAGCGACCGTGCCAGAGACGTGTGGTGAGGCCATCGACGTACCCGTGCCGGTGCCGAAGGCGCCGCCCGGAACCGACGAACCGACGGCGACACCAGGGGCGGCGATGTCCGGCTTCACCCGGCCGGACACCCCCGGACCACGGCCGGAGAAGTCGCCGATCGCACCGGCCTCGTCGTATCCGCCGACCGCATACGTCGATCCGCCGTCCGCCGGCGAGGCGGTGGTGTCACATCCGGCCCGGCCGTCGTTGCCGTTCGAGAAGACCGCGAAGATGCCGGAGGCGTTCCACGCCGCGACCACGTCGTCGTAGAAGGGATCCTCGACGGCGCGATTGTCGTCCCCCCACGAGTTGTTGAGGACGTTCGGCCGCAGGTCGGCGCGCGGGTTGGCGCCGGACAGGTCGGTCGGCGCGAGCATCCACTGGCCGGAGGCGAGCAGGGCGCCGAGCGAACACCCTCGCTCCTCGTCCTCGCACCCCTTCGCGGCGATCCACCGCGCGTCCGGCGCGACGCCGATCTTCCCGCGCGGCCCGTCACCGCCGACCATCGTGCCCATCGTGTGGGTGCCGTGCCAGATGTTGTCGCAGGGCGCCGCCGACGGGCAGATCTGGGACGGGTCGAACCAGTTGTAGTCGTGGTCGAAGACCCCAGGGCTCAGCGTGCCGCGGTAGGAGTTCACCAGCGCCGGGTGATCGAACTGGACGCCGGTGTCGATGCTGCCGACGACGATGCCCTGGCCACGATCGTCCAGCTCCGACCAGACCTTGTCCGCCTGGATGTCCGCGAGTCCCCACTCGACCGCTGCCGCCGTCGCCGCCTTCGGTTCGGCGGACGGCGCCGGTTCGGTCAGGTCGTAGGCCGGAGCCTCCTGCAGTCCCACCACCTCTGGCCGGGCCGCGAGCGACTGCGCCAGCGCCGCGGATCCGCCCTTCACCAAGATGGCGTCGGTGATCCAGAACGGCGTGTAGTCGTTGCCAGCGGCATCGAGCGCCGCACGGGCGTCGCGCTGCCCGCTGGCCGCGGCCTGTTGCAGCTGCTGGACGACGTACTCGCCGCGCTCGTTCCAGTCCTTGATCGTGGCCGCCTTGCTCAGGTCGGCACGGTCGGCGAACCGGACCATGAAATCGCTCGTCCTTCCGGCGACCAGCCCCGACCGCAGGCTGGACGACACCTTGTCCTGCCAGGGCGCCGGAGGCGGTGGCGCGGCGGACGCCGCCGTCCCGGCCGGAAGCATCAGCAGCCCGGCCAGGACGGCCAGCACGACGCCGAGCACGGTCCGGCGTCGTCCGGATCCAGAGACCACAGGGTGCATGCGGAACCCTCCCCAGGATGGTGTGCACCGGGATCCTCACCGTCCCAGCACGACGTCCAGCAGTGTTGTCAGGGCTGCGTGGGGCTGTCCAGCATGCTCCGTGGCCTGATCTGGCCACGGCCAGAACTGGCCGCGGCCAGCTACGAATTCGAGCGGCGGACGGCGATCGAGGTCAGCACACTGGTCGGCACGGCAATCAGCACGGCCCACGCCAACCGGTTCACCTGGCCGGCCTTGCAGGTCTCCACCGCGGTCGGATCGAGGACGCCGCGAACGGGAATGGCACCACCCGTCCGTAGCACCGACTTGCATTCGGTCAGCGGTCCGCCGCCGTTGCTGGGCCAGCTGTTCTTGCTGCCCGAGGCAGGTGCGCCCAGCAACAACCACAGAACGGCGGCGATGCCGGCAACCGACAGGACCCACACAATCGCTCGTTTCATGGCCACGACCCTAGGTGAGACCGGCGGTCAACTCGCAGGACCTCCCCTTGCCTGCGGCAACCATTGCTCACGACCGGGCGGCGATGGCACGCAGGCCCTCGACCAGCGGGATGGTCGGGCGGCCGATCAGCTTGTGCAGCTCACCGGTCGCGTCGGCTGACACGCCATGGGAGACGTCCGCGTCCAGCTGGACAAGGAAACTGACGGTCTGCTCGTCGACACCGTTGGCTCGCAGCGCCTCGGCGTGCTCCTCGGACGAAAGGTCCTGGTAGACCACGGGCTTGCCACTCACTTCCGCGATAGCGGCCGCCAGCTCGGGATAGGTCCACGCCGTGTCGCCGGCCAGCTCGTAGGCCACGTTGTCGTGGCCGTCGGTGCTCAGCACGACCGCGGTCGCCTCGGCGTAGTCGAGGTGATCGGCGCTGGCCACCCGGCCCTCGTGCACGCTGCCGATCATCACCCCGGTCTCGGGCGCCGAGGTCAGGAACGGGACGTAGTTCTCGTGGTACGAGTTCATCCGCAGCATCGTGTAGGTCAGGCCGGACTCGCGGATCAGCTGCTCGGTGGCCTTGTGCTCGGTCACGATGAACGTCGGGCTGGTGTCGGCGTGCGCGGCGCTCGTGTAGACGAGCCGGGAGACGCCGGCCTGCTGGGCGGCACGGATCACGTTCTCGTGCTGGACCATCCGCTTGCCGAACTCGTTCCCCGAGATCAGCAGCGCAACGTCGACACCGTCGAGGGCGGCGTCGACCGCCGCACGGTCGTCGTGGTCGGCGATCCGGACCTGGACCTTCTTCGCCTCCAGTGCGGCCGCCTTGGCCGGGTTCCTGGCGAGGGCGACGATGCGCTCGGCCGGGACACGGGCGAGCAGTTGGTCGACGACCAGAGTGCCGAGGGCGCCGGTCGCGCCGGTGACAGCGATGAGATCGGACATGATGGGTTCCTCACGTGACGGCCGATGCCTGGACGCATCAAACTTGTTCGTAGTACGAACTGTATTAGTTCGTACTACGAACTGCAAGCCTGAATCCAGGAATTCAGGCTTGCTCCATGAAGACCACCGGGACCTCGTTGTCCAGGACGACGCGGCCGAGCAGACCGGCGAGCGTGTCGCGCTCCGCCGCGTTCAGGCCGTCCGGCAACCGGTCGATCCGCCGGCACGTCTCGGCGTAGAACTCTTCCGCGACATCTTGCCCGCGCGGGGTGAGCGCGACGCGGACGGCCCTGGTGTCACGCGGATCCGGCTCGCGGCGTACCAGACCGTTGCGCTCGGTGCGGTCGACGAGTCCGGTCATGCTGGACTTGGCGAGCCCCAGCATCTGACCCAACTCACCCATCCCAAAAGGCTGGGCCATCAGGACGCAGAGCAGTTGCCCCTGCTGCGGGGTGAGGCCGCGTTCACGACTCGCCTCGGCGTACACCGCATTCACCAGGAACGCCGACCGGACGAGTCCGGCCACCACTCCGATCTTGCCGTCCTCATTCTTCGCCACCCTGCCAAGTTATCATTCGCGCCCACAGAAGTTCGCGACACGAACCATCACGGACGATGCAGGTCCTGGAGGATCTGATGCACCTGATCGCACCGCCCGAGCGGCGGCGGGCGGCCGGTGCCGGCGAGGTCGACACGTCGTGCGGACCCGACGCATGTCTAGGGTTGGGCCGCATGGTGCTTGATGAGGTCGCGCGGGCGTTGATCGATGGGGACAATCCGGCCGTGCTGGCCACGACGAACGCGGATGGGAGTCCGCAGACGTCGGTGGTGTGGGTCGGGCGCGACGGTGACGACGTACTGATCTCGACCGGACAAGGCCGCAAGAAGGACCGGAACGTGCGGCAGGATCCGCGGGTGAGTGTGATCGTCATCGACAAGGACGACCCGCTGCGGTACGTCGAGATCCGCGGCACCGCGGCCGTCTCCCCCGACGTCGACCGCGAACTCGCCCAGCAGCTCGCCGAGAAGTACGAAGGCGAAGGCGCCGGCCAGGAGTACGTCGACCTGCCACCCGAGGTGATCCGGATCGTCATCCGCGTCACCGCGGAGAAGGTCCACGTCCGCAGCTGACTCAGTCCCAGCCTTGACGGCCGGCTTGCAGACCGGCCTGGAAACGGCTGGTGGCGCCGAGCTGGTCCTGGACCTGGGCGATCCGCCGCCGCAGGGTTCGGCCGCTGATGCGGAGCTGACGTGCGATCGCTTCGTCCTTCATCCCGCTGGCCAGCAGGTTGATCAGGTTGGTGACCGGATCGGCATTGGCTGACTCGGTCAGACGTAGCGGTGTGGCCTGCCCCCACAACTGGTCGAACAGGACCTGGAGCGCACTCGTCAGCGCCGAGTCGGTGACCACCACGGCCCGCGCCTGCCCAGGCCGTGACGGCCCATCGCCCGCGAGCGGCAGGATCGCCGTCGTCCCGTCGACGATCAGCAGCTTCACCGGCACCTGCGGAAGCACCCTGGCCTGCTCGCCCCGCTCGGCCATCGACGTCAACCGCGCGACCCAGCCGGGATGGTCCAGCACCTCGGCCGCATAGATCGCCCGGAACCTGACCCCGCGCTCGAGCAGCGCCAGCTCGGCACTCGACACCTGATGGCTGCCGTCCGCGACGTACGGCGGGGTGTCGGTGCCGACCGCCTGCACGGTTGCCCCACGCAACATGTCGTCGATGCGCGCCTCGATCGCGTCCCGCCCGACGGCGATCTCGATCAGGCGGCTCGGCTCGGCCTGCAACTGCCCGGCGCTGAATTCGCGCGCCAGCTGGTCGGTCATCGCCGCCACGCCGTCCAGCGCCGCCCGGCGTTCCCGCACCAGCATGCCGAGCCCGGACCGCGGATCGACCGGCGCCGGCGCAGCCTCCGAGCCGCCGCGGACCAGCCCCGCCTCGGCCAGCCGGGCGACGGCCTCCTCGACCGTTGCCAGCGGCATCTCCAGAGACTCACTGAGCTGCTGCACCGGTACGCCGGGATCCCGCAGCAACTGCCGGTACACCTGTGCGTCCTCCGCGGACAGTCCCACCGCTTCCCAATCAGCCACGGGCTGAGCCTAGGCGCGGTCTGATTGGCCGGTTTGGGCGGATGGCCGGATCCGGCGCCGCAGGGATCGAGCCAGGGCTTAGCGTGTGCCAGGAAACTGTCGTCGTCCGAGGAGTGAACAGTGCGTCTGCATGCCGGTCGTTCCGCGATCGCCCTGATCGGGGCACTTGTTACCGCACTTCTCGTCGGCTCCGGAGCGGTCGCGCAAGCAGCCGGGACCGAGCAACCGGCCGTGACCGATCCAGTGTTCGCGCCTCAGTCGATCGTCTGGCCCACCCCGACCGACGGCTACCTGCTCGGCGGCAGCGACTGCGGTACGACGCCCTGCCCGGCCGAGGTGAAGGCCACCCACGACGGCGGCAAGACCTGGACCACCGTCGGACATACTCACAACGAGCTGGCCCGCAGCGGCGAGCCCGGCATCACCAGCCTGCAGTTCCTGGATCGCAAGAACGGGTGGGCTTACGACCCGTACCTCGAAAACACCACGGACGGCGGCCGGACCTGGACCAAGGTCGCTGTACCCGGCGACGACGCGAGAGTGGTTCAGTTCCTCGCCTCGGCCGACGGGACGTACGTCCTCACCAGTGGCTGCCCGATCGGTAGCGGTGTCTGCGACGACCGGCCGCTCAAGGTCTGGCGTGCACCGGCCGGGAAGTCGACCGGCTGGCAGCGGATCGACGTACCGGTAGCGGCGGGCGACCACACCTGGCTCGCGGCGAACGGCTCGACGGTCTACCTGCTGGCCTCTCCCGGGGCCGGTGTGGCCGGACGGCTGACCACCCTGCGGCAGGGCAAGGTCCGAGCGACCGGCCCGGCCGCCTGCGCGGACCAGGAGGAGGCGACGATCACCGGCTTCACCTCCAACGGAGCCGACCGTGTCTTCGTGCTGTGCATGGCGTTCTACGGCCAGGGCCACTCGGTGAAGACGCTGATGTCCTCCGGTGACGGCGGCAGAACCTTCCGGTACGACGAGCTTCCCGGCGACCGTGGCCTGGCCGACGAGCTCACCGTCGCGCCCGACGGCGCCGTGATGGTGCCGACCATCACCGCCAGCCAGGTGTACAACCGCCCGGCCCTGTCGAAGTCGTGGCGGCTCGACACCACCTGGCTCGAGAACGGCGGTGAGGTCCTGCACAGCCTGGTCTTCCAGAACCCGACCACCGCCTGGATGATCGAGGCCCAGGCGATCTACGGTCAGCAGTCCCGGCTCTGGGTGACCCGCGACGCCGGGCAGAGCTGGCAGCAGGCCGAGGCGCCGGGCGCCACGACGACCAAGACGGCGACGAGCAAGGACGTCCAGGAGACGCCGAAGGTCGAGGCGAGCTGCGACCAGAAGGTGGCGCCGGGGACGTTCAGGTGCTTCGCGCAACGACGTACGGACCTGGGCTTCCGCTCGCGCTCGGCGACCGAGACGCCGGCCGGCTACAGTCCCGCTGACCTCGCAGCGGCGTACAGATTGCCGTCGAGTGCGGGCAGCAGACAGCGGGTCTACATCGTCGACGCGTACGACAGCCCGACGGCGGAGTCCGACCTCGCCGTCTACCGGCAGCAGTACGGGCTACCGCCGTGCACGACCGCGAACGGCTGCTTCCAGAAGCTCAACCAGGACGGCCGACCGAGCCCCCTGCCGGCGCCGTCGCGCTCGTGGGCCGGTGAGATCTCCCTCGACCTCGACATGGTGTCCGCGGTCTGCCCGCAGTGCGGGATCACGCTGATCGAGGCGAACTCGCCGACCGAGGACATGCTGACCGCGGTCAAGACTGCGGGCGACCTGGGCGCGAAGTTCGTGTCGCTGAGCTGGGGCGGATCCGAGACGGGCAACCTCGTCGACCTCGACCGGGAGTACTTCCTCCCCCGCGGCGTCGTCTACGCGGCGTCGACCGGTGACTACGACTACGACGCGGGTACCTCGTACCCGGCCAGCTCGGCCGCGACGACCGCCGTCGGCGGTACGACGCTGACCAAGGACGACTCGGCCCGCGGCTGGACCGAGACGGTGTGGAACAGCTTCCCCGGATTCGGTACCGGCTCGGGCTGCTCGGCCGAGGTGGCGAAGCCCAGTTGGCAGTCGGTCATCCCGGTCGCGGTGTGCCCGAAGCGCGCGGTCGCGGACGTGTCCGCGGTCGCCGACCCCGCGACCGGTGTCGCGGTCTACCAGACCACCGGCGGTGAAGGCTGGGCCGTGTACGGCGGAACCAGTGCGGCGGCCCCGATCATCGCCGCGATGTACGCGCTGGCCGGCGACCCCGCGCCGGCGTCGTACCCGGCCAGTTACCCGTACGGCCGGACCGGCAGCCTCAACGATGTTGTCCAAGGCAACAACGGCGAGTGCACCCCGGCTCCGCTGTGCACCGCGCAGGCCGGCTGGGACGGCCCGACCGGCCTCGGTACGCCGATCGGCACGCAGGCGCTCACGTCACCGACGCAGTCGAACCGGATCACCGTGAACGCACCGACACAGCAGTTCAGCACCGTCGGCGACCTCGTTCTGCTCCCGGTCCGGGCGTCCGACTCCGGCCACCGGCTGGTCCGCTTCAGCTCGACCGACCTGCCGGCTGGTCTCCGCCTCGACGCCACCACCGGCATCATCTACGGCCGACCGACGCAGCCGCAGACCCACTCGGTGACGGTGACCGCGAGCGACTCGACCGGTGCCCGCGGCAACACCGTGATCAACTGGGTGGTCAGCACCCGCGACGGTTCGCGCGGCGTGGCCAACGGCGACTTCACGGCCGGAACCGGCGGCTGGTCGCAGACCCCGGACGTGATCCGCGCGGACGGTCAGTACGCCGACGCCGGTCTGGGCTACGCATGGCTCGGTGGTTACGGCACGACGCACACGGACTCGCTGAGCCAGCGCGTCACCGTACCGCTCATCGGCCGGCCCAGTCTGCGGTTCGCCCTGCGGGTCGACAGCGACGACACCTCGAACCACGACGTGCTCCGCTTGGCCGTCGACGGACATCCGGTCCGCACTTACACGGCTGCGCAAAGCGGTCCGAAGTACGTCGGCCAGTCCGTGGACCTCACGCCCTATCGCGGCCGGACCGTGACGCTGCAGTGGACCAGCACCGAGGACGATGCCAAGGCGACGAGCTTCCTGGTCGACGGCGTCAGCGTCTCGCGCTGACGAGTTGTCCCCAGGCGTGTACCCGTACTGGTCCGGCCTGCTGGCGCAGGCGGGCCGATGACCGGCTACCGTCGCGTGAGCATCGTCGTCCTCGCCAGGAAGGGTCGCCCGTGACCGATTACCAGGAAGACAACCGCGGTCGGTTTCACTTCAGTCCTCGGCGTGGGTGGATGAACGATCCGAACGGGATGCTGCACTACCGCGGCACCTACCACTTCTACTTCCAGCACGCGCCGAACAGCCTCGTGTGGGACACGATGCACTGGGGCCACGCGACCAGTCCCGACATGGTCCACTGGGAGCAGCAGCCGATCGCGCTCGATCCTGCCGTGCACCCGGGCGAGCTGTGGTCGGGCGGCGGCGTGGTCGACGTACGGAACACGTCCGGGCTGAAGGACGGGGACCACGATCCGATCGCGGTCTTCACCGGGACGCAGGGTGTCCGGATGTTCTACAGCCTCGACGGCGGCATGACGTTCACGGCGTACGACGAGGGCCGGGTGATCGCGCAGCCGAGCGGTCACGAGAGCCGGGACCCGAAGGTCGTCTGGCACGAGCCGAGTCAGACCTGGGCGATGGTGGTCTGGTCCGACGACAACGGCAACGGCGCGGACTTCTTCGCGTCACCCGACCTGCGCACCTGGGAGCGGACCGACCGGTACGTCACCGACTGGCTGTTCGAGTGCCCGGACTTCACGCCGATGATGCTGGACGGCGTCGTGACCTGGGTACTGCGCGACGGCCGCGGATCGTACGTCGTCGGCGACTTCGACGGGCGCGAGTTCCGGACGGACTGGACGGAGCCGTGCACGATCACCGTGAACCCTGGCGGTGCGGGTGGTCACTACTACGCGGCGCAGTCGTTCGACAACGGGCCGGACGACCGGGTGGTGACGATGGCTTGGCAGGGCCTCAATCGCGGCTCGGTCTGGACCGGCAACGCGAGCTTCCCGGTGCAGCAGCGGTTGGTCGCGACTCCGGACGGTCCCCGCGTGTTCAGCCTGCCGGTCGACGAGATCGCGACGCTGCGCACGTCGACGACGTCGTACGGAGCTCAGCACGTCACGCCGGGAGCCCCGCTCCTGACCGATGTGGACGCCACGAGTTACGAGCTCGAGGCAACCTTCGACGTGTCCGGTACTGCGGATGGTTCGTTCGCGTTCCGGCTGCGGACCGGTGCCGCCGGGTCATCCGCTCGTGAGGTCACGTACGACGTCGGCGCCGGAACGCTGGACGGAGTGCCGCTGTCGCCGGCCGCCGACGGCATCCTCACCATCCGTCTCCTGGTCGACCGCGGCCAACTCGCGATCTTCGCCGCCGACGGCGCCTACTACGCCTGCTACAACGTCGACTTCGACACGACCTCGACGGGTAACGGGTTGCAGTTGACCACCACTGCCCCTCTGATGCTGACGTCGCTGACCCTCCACCACCTGTCCTCCATCTGGCCCACCTCCGGGTGACACCGGGCGTAGTACGTACAGTTGCGCGGGTGAGGATTTCGCATGTCGTGTGGGACTGGAACGGCACTCTGCTCGACGACAACAACGCCGTACTGGCCGCGGTCAACGCGGTCTGCGTCGAGTTCGGCCGGGCGGATCTGACCTGGCCCGAGTGGCAGGCGGTCTACGCACGGCCGATGCGGGTCTCGTACGAGCAGATCCTCCAGCGTCCCCTCGACGACGAGGAGTGGGCGCGCGTCGACAAGCTCTACCACGAGCGGTACGACGCTCTGCTGCACACGTGTGGCCTGGCAGCAGGAGTCCCCGACGAGCTACGGCTGTGGGGCGAGAGTGGGCGGACTCAGTCCTTGCTGTCGATGTGGTTCCACGCGCGGCTGACACCGACGATCGACCAGTTCGGGCTGACTCAGTACTTCAGTCGGGTCGACGGTCTGGTCGGCGACGTCGGTGGCGGTTCGAAGGCCGACAGTCTGATCCGCCATCTGGAGGCTCAGCACCTGGACCCGGCCGACGTCGTCCTGATCGGCGATGTCGTCGACGACGCCAATGCAGCCGCGGCTGCCGGCGCCCAGTGCGTCCTCGTGACCACCGGTGCGATGACTCGGACCGCGTTGGAGACCACCGGCCTTCCGGTCACCAACTCCGTCACCGAAGCCCTGCGCCTGATCGAGTCCTGAGCGTCAGAGCCCGACCGCGCCGTCGAGCTGCTCGCGGAGGAGGTCAGCGTGACCGTTGTGCCGCGCGTACTCCTCGAGCAGGTGCATCAACACCCAGCGGAGTGAGACCGGACCCTCACCGGGCTCGTCTCCGACGACATCGAGATCCGGCGCCGCCGCGACGAACTTGTCCGCGAACGCGACCTCGGCCCGCCACGCATCCCAGGCCTGATCAACCATCGCCGCGTCCGCACCCGTGACGTCGAAGGCGTCCGGTACGTCGAACAGCGGCGGGGCTTCCTCCCCTGCCATCACTCGGCGGAACCAGAACCGTTCAGTCTCGGCCGCGTGCCGAACCAGCCCGAGCAGCGACAACCCCGAACGCCGTACCGCGCGCTCTCCCAACTGCTCCGGCTTCAGATCGGCGCACTTGAGTTCCAGCGTCTCCCGATGCCACTGCAGGAACGCGAGCACCGTCTCACGTTCCTGCGCACTCGGCGGACGTCTACTCCGCGAATTCACCACCCCCGGATCCTACGTCGTGGCTACTATCTGGCCATGCGTGAAGGGGTTCGGATGTTGTTGGTGGCTGCGCCGTCGTTCCGGTCGATGGTGTTCTCGGACGAGAGCGTCGCGCGGCTGGAGAAGCTCGGTGAGCTTGTGCTGCTCGATGATCCCGGTGACGCCGAGGCGCTGGTGGGCGCGCTGCCCGGGACCGACGTACTGATTCCCTCGTGGGGTGCTACGCCGCTGACTGCTGAGGTGCTCGCGCACGCGTCGCGCTTGCGGTTGATCGCGTACAGCGCGTCGTCGGTGAAGCACTTCGTCACAGACGAGGTGTTTCGGCGCGGCATCCGGATCACGCAGGCCGGGCAGGCGATGGCGCGGCCGGTTGCCGAGGTCTCGCTGGCGTTCACCCTCACGATGCTGCACCGGATCCATCGGTTCGACCGCGCGATGCACAGTGGCGCGGCGTGGGTGGGCGCGATCGACACGCCTCCGCAGCACGGCATCACAGGCTCCCGGATCGGCGTCGTCGGCGCCTCCCGGACCGGCGTCGAGTACCTCGCGATGGTCGTTGCCCTCGGCGCCGATGTCGTTGTCTACGACCCGTATCTGACCGACGAGCGCGCGACAGAGCTCGGCGTACGGCGGATGGACCTGGACGAACTGCTGCGGACCAGCCGGGCGGTTGCTCTGCACGCGCCGACGCTGCCCGAGACGCGCCAGATGATCGGGACACGCGAGCTGGCGCTGATGCCCGACGGCTCGGCGCTGGTCAACACCGCGCGCTCCTGGCTGGTCGACTCGGATGCGTTGCTCGCCGAGCTACGGACCGGGCGGATCGACGCGGCCCTGGACGTGTTCGACGAGGAACCGTTGCCGCTGGACAGCCCGCTCAGAGGGCTCCCGAACGTCGTACTCACCCCGCACCGGGCCGCGGGCACGGTCGAGTGCTACCTCGAGATGGGCACGATCGTGGCGTCCGAGATCGAGCGGTACGTCGCCGGATCCCCGTTGCACTACGAACTCACTGAAGCTGCCCTCGCCCGGATGGCCTAAGAGGGCCAGCGCGCGAGCACCTCGTCCGCTACCTCGTCGATCGTGCGCCCCGCTGTTCCGACCGAGTAGTCGCTGACGTCGTGAGCGGCGAGCTGGGCGGACAGCTCGACTGCACGGGCAACCAGCTTGGCGACGTCGGCGCCACTCTCTCGACCGCGGCCGAGAATCCGCTGCGCCAGCTCATCGTCCGGCGCCTCCAGCCGGCAGATGACCACCGCTCCGCCCGTGGCCACCTCCAGCAGCTTCCGCTCGCCTTGGTCCTCCACGACCCCCGCGATGATCAGCCGACGGCTGCCGGCGGCGCGGTAGTTCGACCACACCGCCGCCAGGTTCGTCGCCTTCAGCCGCGCTTGATGCGGGTCGTCCTCCGGAGCCGGCCAGGCCGCACCCATCAGATCGAGATCCACGAACGCCGGATCCTGCCCGAGGTCGGTACACCGATCGAAGACCCGCCAGCCGACCGTCGTCTTCCCGACCCCGGGCGGACCCGAGAGCACCAGCGCAGACACCAGGGTCATCCGCAGACCGTTGCGGTGCCGACAGCCAGAGCCTGGCGGTGGAGGTGGTCGAAGTGGTGCTCGAGCGAGCCGGTCGTCGTTGCTACCAGCAGGGAGATGTCGCAGGCCAGGCCGGCGTGCCGGAAGTGGTCGACGCGGACCAGTTCGGTGAGCAGACCCGTCGTCAGCTCGTCGAGCTCCTGACGTACGGCGTCCAGATCCGGCCCGGACGTCGGAGCGGATGACGGATCGGCGGCCCACTTGGCCAGCAGTCCGCGCTGCACGACCTTGCTGGCCTCGATCTGCGCCTGGAAGAAGTCGGCCGTCGAGTCCGGGTCGATCCCCAGCTGTACGGCGGACTGCCGGACCGAATCGATGATCTGCTGCTCCCTGACCGGGTCCTCGACCGGCTTCCCACTGAAGTACTTCGACGCGGCCACCTCGTCGCCCACCTCGATCCGGCGGATAACCAACTCGGTCAGGCCGTCGAGACGCACCGGAGTCTTGTGAAGCCCGGCCGCCCGCGTCGATCCCTGAACCGGCACCGTGGCAGCCGGGCCCGCGAGGGCCGGCGCTCCGGCCTGCGTCACTCCGACCACCCCGGCCACGATCACGCCGCTGATCACCCTGCGAAGCACTCTCCACACCCTTTCCCCGAGCACGCCGACCCGACCGCCGGCGCGCCTCCTCGATGTCGGTCGCTGACGTTACCCGGGGTGCGGTCCAGGGCATCCCGAGTGGCCAGTTGTCGCCAACAGCCGCCCATCCGAGCGGTGGTCGTCGCCGAACCAGGGGCATGGGTACCTCGCGAGGTCGGCAGGCAGCAGGCGCGGTTGGCGGAGTCGTCGCGGCCGGCGCCGCCCTGTCGTTCGGGTACCTGGTGGCCGCCGTCACCGGCGGTCCGTGGCCGGTCGACGCCGTCGGCGTGCAGATCATCGACTGGTCCCCCGGCCCGGTCAAAGACTTCGCCGTCCGAGAACTCGGCACCGCGGATCGTCCCCTGCTCCGAGCCGGCATCTGCGTAGTCCTCGCGTTGGTAGCCGCCGCGGCCGGCGCCATCGGCGCTGGAGGATGGGGTCGGGACGCCCGGCGACCAGGACCTCCGAACCGGTCGGAGGCTCGGGACCGACGGCGACAGGCGGTGGCGGTTGGGATCGCCGCAGGGCTTGGCGTCGTTGGGGTCGTGTTCGCGGCGTTCGGGCGTTCGGCTGCGGCCGGCGTCGTGGATCGGTTGCTGCCGGCAATTGTCACGTTGGTGGTTGCGGTGCTGGCCATGGCGCTGGTTGTTCGGTCGCCACGACCGAAGACCGAGGCGGAGCAGCCGGAGGGGTTCGATCGGCGGCGGTTCCTGGTGACTGTGGCTGGGTTGGCTGTGGCCGGGGCCGCGGCGTGGTCCACGACGAGGGTCGCGTCGTTCGGGCCCGGCGATGCGGTGCGCGCCAAGTTCCGCGTGCCGACACCGGCCGATGCGGCGGGTCCACTCCCCGTCGGCGTCCAGGCCGACGTACCTGGGGTATCGCGGTTCGTGACGCCGAATGCGAAGTTCTATCGGGTCGACACCCTGCTCCAGGTCCCGCGGATCGACCCGGACGACTGGGAGCTGCGGATCCACGGCATGGTGGACAAGGAACTCCGGCTCTCGCTCGGCGACCTGGTGGACCGGCGGCTGATCGAGCGCGACATCACGCTGACCTGCGTGTCCAACGAGGTCGGCGGCCCGTACGTCAGCACCGCGCGCTGGATCGGCGTACCGATCGCCGACATCCTCGCCGAGGCCGGTGTCCGGAACGGCGCCGACGCGGTGAAGTCCACCAGCATCGACGGATTGACCATCGGTACGCCGCTCAGCGCGCTCACCGACGGACGGGACGCGATCTTCGCGGTCGCGATGAACGGCGAACCGCTCCCGTTCGAGCACGGGTTCCCGGTGCGGATGGTGGTGCCGGGTCTGTACGGCTACGTGTCGGCGACCAAGTGGATCGTGGACTTCGAGGTCACCCGGTTCCAGGACTTCAGCGCCTACTGGACCGACCGCGGCTGGTCCGTCGAGGCACCGGTCAAGACCGCGTCGCGGATCGACGTGCCCAAAGGGTTCGCCACGATCAAGGCGGGACCGGCGGTCGCTGCCGGCGTCGCGTGGGCGCAGCAACGTGGCATCCGCAAGGTCGAGGTGCAGGTCGACAACGGCCCGTGGCAGGAGGCGACCCTCGCGGCCGAGGACACCATCGACACCTGGCGGCAATGGACCTTCCGCTGGGACGCGACGCCCGGCAACCACAAGCTCACCGTCCGGGCGACCGACGGCGACGGCAACCTGCAGACAGCGCAGCGGGCCGCACCGCGTCCGAACGGTTCCAGCGGCCTGCACAACACGGTCGTGATGGTCGAGTAATTCCCACCCATCCGGGGCCGCAGCGGCACCGAAGTACCGCTGTCAGTGTCCCCTTCGAGAAAGCGAACCCGTCATGCCCAAGTACCTCGTCCGCGCCGGTCTCGCCGCATCCGCACTGGCTCTCGTCCTCGCGACGGCAGCGTGTGGAAGCGGCGACGACAACAACAGTTCCGCCGCCTCCTCAGCGAGCACGCCGTCGGCCGGCAAGTCGATGGACAGCAGCTCGGCCGGCCTGGTCGGCCCCGGCTGTGCCGACTACGCGAAGGCGAACCCGAGCGGTGCCGGCTCGATCGACGGCATGGCCGCCGCCCCGGTCGCGACCGCCGCGTCCGGAAACCCGCTGCTGACCACCCTGGTCTCGGCCGTGTCCGGGAAGCTCAACGCGAAGGTCGATCTGGTCTCGACGCTCAACGGCGGCGAGTTCACGGTGTTCGCGCCGGTCGACGACGCGTTCAAGAAGATCCCGGCGGCGACCGTCAACACGCTCAAGACGAACGACGCGCTGCTCACCAAGATCCTCACCTACCACGTGGTGCCCGGGCAGCTCGACCCGTCCGCGGTGGTGGGCACGCACGCCACCGTCGAGAAGCAGGACCTCACGGTCACCGGCTCCGGCGACAGCCTCAAGGTCAACAACGCGTCCGTCATCTGTGGTGGGGTGAAGACGGCCAACGCTACGGTGTATCTGATCGACTCTGTCCTGATGCCACCTGCGAACTGACCGTGACCGAACCGACTGCACTGCCCTGGCCGGCCGGGCCGCACACGCGGCCCGGCGAGGTCAGCGACGGCGATCTCCTGGCCCGTGCCGCCGGCGGCGACACGGCAGCGTTCAGCGCGCTGTACGACCGGGTCACGCCCTGGGTGTTCGGCCTGGTACGGCGGATCCTTCGCAACCCGGCCCAGTCGGAGGAGGTCACCCAGGAAGTGATGATCGACGTCTGGCGGACGGCCACCCGGTTCGACCCGCACCGCGGCTCCGCGCACGCGTGGATCCTGACCATCGCGCACCGCCGGGCCGTCGACCGGGTCCGGTCCGAGCAGGCGGCCGCCGACCGCACCGAGCTGATCGGCGCGCGATCGGCCGAGGTCGACTTCGACCAGGTCGCCGACACCGTCACCACCCGGCTCGAGTCCGAGCAGGTACGGCGCTGCCTGGACACATTGACCGACCTGCAACGCGAGTCGATCACCCTGGCCTACTACAACGGCTACACCTATCCCGAAGTCGCGCAGCGGCTCGATGCCAAGCTGCCGACCATCAAGGCCAGAATGCGCGACGGCCTGATCCGTCTCCGCGACTGCCTCGGAACCACAAAGGGGCGTACGTCATGACCGAATCCGACGTGCACACTCTGACCGGCCCCTATGTCCTCGACGCGCTGCCCGAGGACGAGCGGACCTTGTTCGAGGCGCATCTGGCCGGCTGCACCTTCTGCGCCACCGAGGTCGCCGAGCTCCGCGAGGCCGCGGTCAAGCTCGCCACCCAGGTCGCGGCCCCGCCGCCGCCCTCGCTCAAGCCGAACGTCCTGGCCGCGATCGACCACGTCCGCCAGGTACCTCCGCTCGTCGCCGGACACCGCGGCGCACCCGCGCCCAAGCGGTTCACCCGTCGTTCCGTCCTCACACTCGCCGCGGCCGCGCTCGCCGTCGCCGGTGTCGGCGGAGTCGCCGTCGACCAGTACCGCGAGAAGACCGACGCGGTCCAGGCCAACGACCAGATCGCCGCCGTACTCGCCCAGCCCGATGCGCGAACCGTCCGAGGCCCGGTCGCCGGTGGCGGTCACGCCACCATCGTCATGTCTCCCAGCGCGGACGAGGCGGTCGTCGTACTGAACGACCTGCCCAGGCTGCGCGCGGGCCGGACCTGGCAGCTGTGGATGATCGACCCGTCGAAGACGGCCCACTCGGTCGGCCTCGCCGCCGGCGACACCACCCGGGTGCTCGACGGCTCGGTCACGGGAATGATCGCTTTCGGCCTCACGAACGAGCCCGCAGGCGGCTCCGCGAAGCCGTCCCAGCCGGCCGCGGCAACGATCCCGATGACCTGACGACGGGTACTGTCGCCGCATGGACGAGGCTTCGGCTGAGGTGCAGGGTCGGGTCAGGGACAGTTTCGAGCGGCAAGGGCTGATGCATCACCTCGGCGCGCGCCTCGCACTGATCGCTCCGGGGCGGGTGCACATCGTGCTGCCGAGCCGGCCCGAGGTCACGCAGCAGCATGGCTACTTCCACGCCGGCGCCACCAGTTCGATCGCGGACAGCGCCGGTGGGTACGCCGCCTTCACGCTGTTCCCGGAGGACAGCTCGGTACTCACGGTCGAGTACAAGATCAATCTGCTCGCCCCGGCCGAAGGCGACCACCTCGAAGCCGTCGGCACCGTGCTGAAGTCCGGACGTACGCTCACCGTCTGCCAACTCGAGGTGTTCTCGGTCCAGGACGGCCGGCGGACGCTGGTGGCCACCGGTCAGCAGACGCTCATCCAGGTCGCGGCCCGCCCTGAACGCTGAGCGACGCTCGGAAATTCCTTCTCATCGCACCGATGAGTCCGGCGGTCGCGCGCGGTCTACCCAGGTGACAGCAATTTCCCTGGAGGACTTGTGCGGACGACGACTCAACAACGATGGGTATTGGGGCTGGCCTCGATCGGCTCGGTCATGGTGGCCCTTGATGTCCTGGTGGTGGCGGCTGCGCTGACCACCATCCGGGCGGATCTCGGCGCCACGGCCGAGCAGCTCGAGTGGACGGTGAACGCGTACGGCCTGAGTTTCGCGATGCTTCTGATGACCGCCGCGGCGATCGGTGACCGCTGGGGCCGTCGGCGTACCTATGCCGGCGGTCTGGCGCTGTTCACGGTGGCATCGGTGGCCTGTGCGTTGGCCACCTCGCTGCCGTGGCTGATCGCGGCCCGCGCCCTCCAAGGCGTCGGCGCGGCCGTGGTGATGCCGCTGGCGATGGGGCTGCTCGGTGCGGCGTTCCCGCCCGAACGGCGCGGCTGGGCGACCGGCGTGTTCAGCGGAGTGACCGGCCTCGCGGTGCTCGGCGGCCCGATGATCGGCGGCGCGGTGACCGAGGGCCTGGCCTGGCAGTGGATCTTTTGGATCAACGTCCCGGTCGGCCTGATCGCGATCCCGCTGGTACTGCGGAACATCCCGGAGAGCAAGGGCCCGATCCGGCGACTCGACCTGGCCGGCGCCGTGCTGGTCAGCCTCGCGGTCCTCGGGCTGGTCTGGGGTGTGGTCCACGGTCAGGGCTCGGGCTGGTCGAGTGCCGAGGTGCTCGGGTCGTTCGCGGGCGGCGTCGTACTGCTCGCCGCCTTCGCCTTCCGGGAGAACCGGACGGAGCACCCGATGGTGCCACTGACGTTCTTCCGCAATCGAACCTTCAGCGCGGCCAACTCGGCCGGCTTCTTCCTCAGCGCCGCCCTGTTCAGCGCGGTGTTCTTCCTCTCGCAGTACATGCAGGTCGTGCTCGGCTCCGGGCCGTTCATGGCCGGGCTGAAGCTGCTGCCCTGGACTGCCACGCTCTTTATCGTCGGCCCGATCGCGGGTCGCCTGGTGGACCGCGTCGGTGAGCGGCCTCTGGTCGTGATCGGACTTGGTCTGCAGGCCCTCGGAATGCTCTGGGTCAGCCAGATCAGCAAGGGTTCGGTGCAGTACTACGAACTGGTCGTACCGCTCGTGATCACGGGCTGCGGCGTCTCGCTGGCGATGCCGGCCACGCAGAACGCCAGTGTCGGATCGCTGCCGCGCGAGTCGGTCGGAATCGCGGCAGGCATCTACAGCATGACCCGTCAGCTCGGTGGCGCCGCCGGTGTCGCCGTCCTCGGGTCCGTGTTCGCATCCGCCGGTGGGTACGCCGGTCACGGCTTCACCCGTGCCCTGGCGGGCTGCGGCGTACTGTCGTTGCTCGGGGCACTCTCGGGCCTCGGAATCACCGCCCGGCGGCGGACTGCCGGACCGGTCGCGCCCAGGGCTATGGAGGAGGTGGGATGAACCTCGAGGAGGAGTTCGCGCAGCATCGGGCCGAACTGGTCGCGCACTGCTACCGGATGCTCGGCTCGCTGCACGATGCCGAGGACGCGGTGCAGGAGACGTACCTGCGGGCCTGGCGCGGACACGCGGACTTCGAGGGCCGTTCGACGGTCCGGACCTGGCTCTACCGGATCGCGACCAACGTGTGCCTCAACCTCCTCCAGCACAGCAGCCGCCGGATGGTGCCGTCCGCGCTCGGTGCCCCCGGCAACGACCCCGACGAGCTGCATCCGTACGCACTCGAGGTGACCTGGCTCGAGCCGTTCCCCGACCTACTGCTCGGGTCCGACCCGGCCACCGTGGTCGGCGACCGGGAGAGCCTGCGGCTGGCGATGGTTGCCGCGATGCAGCACCTCCCGCCGCGGCAGCGCGCCGTACTGATCCTGCGCGAGGTGCTGACCTGGCCGGCGGCCGAGGTCGCGACCCTGCTCGACACGACCACGGCGGCCGTCAACAGTTCGCTGCAGCGCGCCCGGGCCGAACTGGCCCGGCTACGGCCGATCGAGGAGGACCTCAGCGAGCCGGACGAGCCGCTCCGGCGCGCGCTGCTCGATCAGTTCGCCGCGGCCATGGAGAACAAGGATCTGGTCGCGCTGGAAGCGCTGTTCACCGCGGACGCCCGGTGGGAGATGCCGCCGATCCCGACCTGGTTCAGCGGACGGAACGACGTACTGCGGCTGCTGGACTCGAAGCTGCGGCCCGGTCCGGATCGCCGGATCCTGGTCGAGACGTCCGCGAACGGGCAGCCCGCGTTCGCGCTCTACATCCGGGGTCGCGACGGGCTCTATCACGCGCATTCGATCAAGGTCCTGACCCTCACCAAGGCCGGTATCGCGGCCGTTCTCGCCTTCCACCAGCCCGCGCTGTTCGGCGCGTTCGGGCTGTCCATCATCCGCTGACACGGAGACACCGATGACTTTGGCAACCACTCTCCGGGCGCTGCACGTGCCCGGCACACCTGTCGTCCTGCCCAACGCCTGGGACGCGGCCTCGGCCCGGATGGTCGAGGCCGCAGGCTTCCCGGCCGTCGCGACCAGCAGCTTCGCCACCGCGACGATCCTCGGGTACGACGACGGCGAACACGTCCCGGTCGAGGACGTCCTGGCCGCGACGACCCGGATCGCGCGGTCGATCGCGGTGCCTCTGACGGTCGACTTCGAGCGTGGCTACCGCCTCGCCCCGGCCGAACTCGTCGAACGGTTCACCGCGACCGGTGCCGTCGGCCTCAACCTCGAAGACTCCGATCCCGCCACCGGCGCGATGATCGATCCGGCCGAACAGGCGGACTTCCTGGCCGCGATCCGGGCCGAAGCCGGCACCGAACTGGTGATCAACGCCCGGATCGACGCGTTCGTGCGCCGCGCCGGTTCACCCGAGGAGCAGTTGCGGACCGCCCTCGACCGCGCCGCCCGTTACCTCACCGCCGGCGCCGACTGCGTCTACCCGATCGGGGTCGGGGACCTCGACCTGATCGCCACGCTGACCAAACAGATCCCCGGCCCGGTGAACGTCGGCTACGGCCAGGGCGCCAACTCCCTGGCCGACTACACCGCGGCCGGTGTCGCCCGCATCAGCTTCGGCCCCATGCTCCAGCGCCACCTGTACAGCAAGCTGTCCGACTCGATGCTCCCCGCGCTCATCGCCGACCGGAATCCGTTTGCCGACCACACTCCGTGATCAGGTGTGTGGAATCCGGCCGATCGGGTACGGCGGGATTTAGGTAGTGCCAGCAACCATCGACAGAACGGGGAAAGACGATGGGCATGTTCGACAACCTGAAGGACAAGGCCACCGAGGCCGTCGACGAGCACGGCGACAAGGTGAGCGAGGGCCTGGACAAGGCCGGCGAGTTCGCCAACGAGAAGACCGGTGGCGAGTACGGCGAGAAGATCGACCAGGGCACCGACTTCGCCAGGGACCGGCTGGACGGGCTGGACGGTCAGAACGACGACATGCCGGACAACGAGTCCTGAGCACTCCGACTCGAGCAAAGGCCGAGCGGCCGCGGACCGACGTCCGCGGCCGCTCGCGGTCGGCTGCAGTTGCTTCGCAGCCTGCCGTCAGTGCCAGATGACCGCTTCGATCTCGCGCCGGCGTTCGGAGAAGAGATCGTGATCGGCGGCCTCGCGGAGCAGGGCGCGGAGATCGGTCTCGAAAGCCGGCCGCTCGGCGCCGAACAGAGCAGGTGTTGACCCCGAGAGGGAGAACACGGCAGCGACGAGGTCGTCGACGGTGCGCTCCTCCACCTCGTCGCCACCGACGATGATCCGGGTCGGACCGTCGTACCCCGCGCTGCGCATGATGTCCTCCTCGCCGCCGCGGGTGCCGGTGGGTAGCAGGCTCTGCCCGGCGCGGCGGACAGGACCCAGGTAGCGGGCGACCAGCGCGTCGATGCCGTCCCACGGCGGGCGCGGGTGCGGGAGTTCGTCGTCGCCTTCGACGCCGCGATGCGTGGTGGCACCGACATGGACCCAGGCTCCACCTGGCTCCAGCACGTCGCGCATCCGCTCGGCGACGAGTGCCTGCTTCATCCAGTGGAACGACTGCGCGAACGTGACCACCCGGAAGCTGCCCAGCTCCGGCGAGATCTCCTCGGCCAGGAGCTTCCGCCACCGGATGTTGGTGATCCCGGCTCGCTCGGCGCGACCGGCCGCCACCGCGACCATGTCGCCGTCCGCGTCGACACCGACCGCCTCCTCGAACAGCGGCGCGAACAACAGGGTCAGCGGTCCCGGCCCGCACCCCACATCGAGCAACCGGCCGCTGCCGTCGAGGCCGAGCTCGTCGCGCACCGCGTCCGCAAGCCCAACGGGGTAAGCCATCCGGCCGACCGCGTAGTGCTCGGCACTACCGGCGTACAGGCTCTCGTCCCAGGTCCAGTTCCACTCGCCGGTGTCCACCGCTCGAGACTAATCGAGGAGTGGTGACCACGCGACCGTGATTCGGTCGAGCGATGGCTCAGGTCGTGTGAATCGGCACCGGGCGAACGCCGAGCGAGCGGACCGAGTCGTCGAGCAGCTGGTTGCCTCGGGCATCGATGGTGCAGCGGGCCGGATCCGGGTTTCCGGACGGCACGTCCTTGACGCCGACGACGAGGTCGTCGATGAGATTGGCCGGGAGCTGGTTCAGGTAGGTTGCCGCGGCCGCGACGCATTCGTCCGGTGTCGGCCGGCGGGTGCTTCCGGTGGCGACGTACTCGCGCGAATGCAGTTGTGAGCAGTTCACGGCGGTCTGGGTCCGGCGGTCGAAGCAGCGCCGCCAGCCGGCCGCGGTTCCCTGCTCCAGGACGTTGCGAGCCGAGCCCATCTGGTCGTCAGCCGTCTGTACGGCGCAGACTCCGCCCGGCGCCGTGGCGGCTCGCGGGGTGACCACGTCGATCGTCGGCGAACCACCCAGGAACCGTACGACGGTCGCCTGATCGCAGTTCGTTGCTCCCAGCAACTCCTCGAACCGATGCTTCTCCCGGCAATCGACCGGTTGCTGCGAAGCCGACCAGCACCGAGGCCCGGCAGGAGTCGTCGTCACCGGACTCTTCGGCTGCTCAGTGGTCGTCACGGACGACGACGGAGCGACACTCGGCCCGGCCGCCGGCCCCGCTCCCGGCCCCGACGGGTGGACGTTGCCGAGGATCATCACGACCACCGACAAGAAGTAGCAGACGACCGCAGCAGTCACCGGAACCTTCCGCAAGCGCGGATGAGTGGACCAGATCCAGTACGCCAGCACCACTGCCGCCGCTCCCAGCAGGATCAAGGCGGCGGCGGCGATCTGGGCCCAGATCGCGTCGGTCGCGTCGATCACCGACGGTACCGCGAACGCCAGCGGCACCCCGAGCGCAACCGGCAGGCCGGCCGACGCGACGAAGGGCCAGAGCTTCGTCGCGTCGCCGGAGGTGGGCTGCGTGTTCAGGACAGCACCATGTTCATCAGCACGGCCTCCACCTCACCGCTCTGGCAGCCGTCGGAGTCCTTCAGCGACAAGATGATCTTGAGCGCGTTCACCTTCTGTACCGGCAGGTCGAAGGCCGCTATCTGGTTCAGTTTCACGGTCTTCTGGTCGATGTACTGACTGTTGCCATCGACGCGAACCTGCAGGATCTGCTCCGAGCTCTCGGACGAGTTGCTCTCGCCGAACTCGAGCTTGATCTTGCTGAAGTTGTTCGCCAGCCGAAGCTCGAGAACCTGGCTGTACGAGTCTCCGCAACCGTTGAGGACGCCGCCGATCCCCGTCGCCTGTTTGCGGTCAGCGACGTCGTACCGGCCGTCGCGCCAACCGTCCGGGGACTTGAAGATGCTGCTCAGCGTCAGGGGGCGGTTGGCAGCCTCCGGCGGCAGCACAGCAGGCTTCTCGCTGTCTTCGGGCTCGGTCGGTTCCTCACTCGGCGGATCAACGGACGGCGTGTCCGTCGGGACTGTTTCCGTTGGGGTGGTCTCGGTTGAGGTCGGGGTTTCGGTGGGTGTCGGTGCGGTGGTCTGGGCTGCGACCGCACCGGTGTTCGGCGAGTCGTCGCCGCAGCCGGTCGCGGCCAGGCCGAGGAGCAGCACCGTAGCCAGGATGCGCAGCTTCATGGCCGCCTCCGGAATGCGTCGGATCCGGCGGACTCGGTCATCCTGGGCAGGACACCGACCGCGTACGCGATCGCCAGCAGGATCCCCACCGGCAGGAACAACAGACCGAAGACGAGACCGCTGACCCAGTAGGCGCGGTTCCGGTCGGCTTCGACCCAGGCGTACGACGGGCGTCGTACGGCATCGATCACCGCGGCGATGGTGATCAGGTAGCAGACAACGATGAGTGCTGTCAGCATCGGCGTCACACCGTCCGCGGGTAGGCGGTCGCGGGCTTGGCCTGCCATGACGTCGGCATCGCGTAGACCGCGAACTTCTTCGGTTGCGGCCGGGCGAGCTCGGGCGACTCGGCGAGTTGCCGGAAGCCGGCGAGTTCGTCGTCGGTCAGCGTCTCGTGCGTCGTGCGGTACTGCACAGCGCGCAGCATGATCGCGCGGGCGACCGCGCCTGAGTCGGTCTCCTTGGGCAGATTCAGGTCGACCACGAGCAGCCTGGACGGATCCGCCGTACCGTCGCGAACGACGAGCCGCAGTACCTCCTCGTCGAGCCAGCCCTGCTTCGGACTGAAGCCGACCGAGATCAGCCACGGGTAACGGATGTGCCCGACCAGCGCGGTGCCGCGGCTGCGGCGCGCCGCCCTGAGCTTGCTGACCGCGTTGAGCATCAGCGCCGTACCGGGACTGCCGACCCAGCCGCCGCCCTTGTCGTACTTCGAACACAGCAGGATCACTCGTGCGTCGGTGATGATCACCTCGGCCCGGATCTCCCGCACCTCGACAACGGTCCGGGCCTTTCCGCCACCAACGTCTCGCACCGCAATCGCCCGCGCCACCAACTGCTGCGCCGAACCCCCGTCCAGCAACTCCTGGTTGACCTTCCCACCCCCATCCAGCCCAGGAAACATCGTCTCGTCCCCCGCCTCCCCCACGCCCCTGACACAGAGCACATCAAACGTCATACATCCCCCCTCATCAGTAGTTCAGGTGTGAATCTCGTTGCTGATGGCATCGAAATCGGAGCAGTGCTCGTCCCCACCATCGACTGCTGGTCTTGTGCCGATTCATCTCTCCCCCTCGCAGCTGTGACTCGGCTGCCGTTCCCCCGCACCGACGCTACGGGCCGGCGGGTACGGCGAGGGACCTCCGAACGGAGGTCATTGCCGGTTGAGGTTCGGTCGCTCTGTGTTGTTGACGGTCGCGACTCCGGCGGGCAAGGTATTGCTGCGGCAGGGAACCGCATGGGGGGATGTTGATCGACACAAACAGGCTTCTCGCTGATGCGAGGGCCTCAGTTTCACGCGCGCCAGTGCCTGCGGATCTGGCCTTGGAACGCGGCGCTCCTGATCGCGCACTGGACCGCTTCGCGGCCGTCTACGGCCTCGCTCTGCGGCTCGGAACCGTCGGCCTCGGCGCCATCGCGGCCGTCTTGAGTCTCGCGCCACCGGTCGCACCGCGCTGGCTCGTGCCGGTCCTCGGTGGACTCGCCGTGTGGTGCCTGCTCTTCCTGTCGGTGGTGGTCCGGCACGGACTGACGCACCGCCTGGTCGTTGCCGACAGCCTCATCGTCTGCGCGATCCTCCTACTACAAGGCCATCTGGTCTCAACCGCCGAGCTTCCGAACAGCTCGGCCTGGCTGCTGCCGATCGCCACCGCCGCGGTCCTGCTGGCTCAGCTACGGCTCCGCCCGGCCGTCGGCGTGCCGATCGGCGTACTCATCAGCGCCGCCCACGCCCTGGGGCAAGCACTTGCGACAGACTTCCAGCCGTCGATGCTCATCGGCGCCGGAATCCTGGTGATCCAGACCGGACTGGCGGCCGCCACAGTCCAGCTCGTACGTCGTGCCGGACGCGCCGCCGAGCTCGAGTGTGAGCGCCAAGCCCTGCAGGATCGGGAGGCGCAAGTGGCAGCGGCCCGACGCGCCGACGAGCGCGAACACTTCCGCCAACTGCACGACACCGCGCTCGCGACGTTGACGATGGTCGGCTCCGGCTCGGTCCGATCGGGCTCCGCGATCCTGCACGCCCGCGCCGCGTCCGACGCCGCGGCATTGCGCGCACTGTCCGCCGGGCCGTCCCGGACCGATCGGCAGGAGCGGCTCGACGACAGGCTGCGCTCCGTCATCGAGACTGAAGCCGCCGACCTGGACGTTGCCGCCGCGCTGCCCGTGGTGTCCGTCCGCGCCGACGTCGCCGCCGCCATCTCGGCGTGCGTCGGCGAGGCGCTGCGCAACGTCGTACGGCATTCCGGAGTCGACGCCGCCAGCGTCGGAGTCTCGGTCGACCGGGCGGGACGGCTGCGCGTCGACATCCGCGATCGCGGCCGCGGCTTCGACGTACGGGCGATCGGCGCGCACAGCCGCGGTGTGCGGGAGTCGATCCTGGGGCGGATGGCGGACGTCGGCGGAGTGGCCGAGGTCTTGTCGATGCCGGCCGGCGGTACCCGGGTCGTCCTGCGGTGGGGTGACGGTGACCGGCGAGGGTGATCAAGCGGCGAGGATCCGGTCCGGCCTCGCCCGCGCACTGGACATCAGCGTCGTGGTCATCGTCGGCGTCTGGCATGTCGTCTACGTCCTGCCGTCACTCGTCCTCAGCGCCGGGCTCTACCGCGCGACCGGCGCGGAGCTCATCGCCTGGGCGCTGCTGGCGGCTCTGTTGGTGCATGGCTCGATCAGGCTGCTGACCGGCCGACCGGCCTTCGCTCACTGGTGGCGGTCGGCGGCGGCGGTGATCGCCGCGGGCGCGCTCGCGGTCGCGATGGTTCCCGGCGACCAGATCACCGGCGCCGCGAACTGGGCCTTCGGTGACGTCGTGCTGATCGGTGTACTGCTGATGCTGCGCGAGCGCCTGATCGCGTTCGGCGTGGTCTTCCTCGCGAACATCCTGCTGAACCTGTCGGTCCTGCTGCTCACCGACCACCACATCGACCTGACCGTCATCGCGCGCTTCCTGGTGATCGCCTGCGCGGGCGGCGTACTGGTCCCGTCGGCTGTGCTGCTCGCGGCGCGCGCGCTCGACGACGCGGCCGCGGTGGCGGGATTCGCGACGGCGCAGCGAGCCGAGTCGAGTGCGGACCGCGAGGTGGCCGACGCACTCCACGAAGCTCGCAGGGACCGCTACGAGTCGCTCCGTGGCCAGGTCGCGCCGCTGCTCGACGGCCTCGCGGACGGGTCGCTCGACCCGGACTCGCCCGACGTACAGCGCCGCTGCGCGATCGAGGCCGCCCGGCTCCGGCGGCTGTTCGCCGAGTCCGACGACGTACCGGATCCGTTGCTGCACGAGGTGCGGGCCTGCGTGAACGTCGCCGAGCGCCGCGGCGTACTGGTCGAGCTCGCGACGGCCGGCCCGTTGCCGGAGCTCCCACTCGAGGCTCGCCGCATCCTCACCGAGCCGGCGATCGAAGCACTCGTCGCGTCGAGCACCTGGGCCCGCGTCACGGTGTACGGCGGCCCGGAAGAAGTGATCGTGTCAGCGGTCGGCGACCAGGTCGGACGACCGGATCCCGTGTGGCTGGAGGCCCGATGGCAACATCAGTGACGGTGGCCGTGGTCGACGATCACCCGGTGGTGATCGAAGGAGTCCGGACCTGGATCGGCCAGGACGCGGCCGCTCGGGTCCGGATCGTCTCGGCCGGACCGGACCTCGACGCGGCGGTCAACGGTGCCGGTCGGCACGCGGACGTGATCCTGCTCGATCTCGAGCTCGAGGGGCGGCTGATGATCGACGCGATCGCCGGGCTCGCCGACGGCGGACGCCGTGTCATCGTGTTCTCCCAGCACTCCGGCGAGGAGATGGTGCGCGCCGCCCTCGACGCCGGAGCCATTGCCTACGTCACAAAGCAGGAGGGACCGCGCCACCTGGTCGATGCGATCGTTGCGACCGGGCACGATCGGCCGGCCGTACCTCCGGCGATGGCCGGTGTGATGGTCGCCGATCAGCGACCCCGGCTCGCGCCGCAGGAACGGACGGCATTGCTGCTCTGGTTCCAGAGCCGGTCGAAGGCCGCGGTGGCCGAGCGGATGGGAATCCGCGAGACGACGGTGAAGCAGTACATCGACCGAGCACGGATCAAGTACGGGCAGGTCGGTCGGCACGCCGCAGGCAAGGCGGCCTTGCTCGCCCGCGCCATCGAAGACGGCCTGGTCCGCCCGGACGAGATCGACGACCTCTAGCCCACCAGGCTCCGCAGGCCGGCGAGCTTGCCGGGGAACTCGGTGAGCTGCTTCGTGACGGCCTGCTCGGGGTCGGTCATCCAGCGGGCGGCCGGGATGTCCCCGAGGCAGACCAGGACGTGCTCGAACAGGATGTGGAGGTCGTGGCGAGACTCGCTCAGGAACAGGTCTTGACCGGGCCAACTGACGTCGCCGCCTGCGGCTGTGTACGCCGTCAGGATGCTTGTGATCGGCTCTTGCTGACCGGCCGCGAAGATGTAGGCGACGCGGGCGGCCTCCAGGGCAGCGCTGTCGACTCGGACGCTGTCCCAGTCGACCAGGACCGGACCATCCTCGGTGATCACGAGGTTGTGGGTCTTGAAGTCGCCATGGGTCACGACACAGTCCGGCGCGAGCTCGCAGACGTTCTGGATGCGGTCGGTCAGGTCGAGGATCAGAGGCAGCCGGTCCCACGCCAGGTCCGCCCACTCCTTCCCGCGCTCCCCCGCCGCGGTGAACCACTTCTCCCAGTCGGCGCGCGGGCGGAGCGCCGTACGCCACCAGTCGGGCAGGCCGGACGCGCCCAGCGGTTGCAACTGGTGGACCTTGGCCATGGTGCGGCCGAGCCACCCTGTGATGTCGTCGTCCGCGGCCAGCGGGCGGTTCTCGATCCAGCGGTAGACGCGGAAGAGACGCTCGTTGATGCGGGTGATCCAGCCGAGCACGGGATCGACCGGGGCGATCGGCTCGGCCTGGTCGATCCCCGCGGCCAGCGCCCGGTTCTCGAACGCCATCGCCACTGCGAGCTGATCGGTCAGACCGCCGGGCGTGAACTGCGCGGTCGAGGACCAGTACCCTTTCACGAAGTAGCTGCCGGTCACAGTCCCGAGCCGCCACGTGTCGGTGTCGCCGCGTCGTACCAGGACCAGCTCGCCGACTGGCTCCCCGAGTGCGAAGGCCTCGGCGATCACGTCAGCGGTCGGTGCGTACATGTCCTCACCAACGTCTCCGGCCGACCCATCGTGCCCGGACGGAGGGCCGAGGGCGACGGGGTGACTGCGGCCGGTGAACGATGGGTTGTCGCGACAGAAAACTGTCCAGGAGTACTTCGATCCGGAGGGCTTCGCGTCGTAGGCTGCGTGGCAGCGCACCGTCCGGGCGCCGCAGGGGGGAACTGCTATGAGTGAGTTTTGCCTGCCTTCGGGCGTGGGGAAGCAATGAATCCGCTGGGGCGGATGCTGGTGTGGATCTCCGGCGCATCGGCCGGACTCGGGGCGGCGTTGGCGGCGACGATTCCGTTCGACGCGGATCTGATCGACATCTCCCGGCGCGGCGGGACGCCGGGGGCGTTTCACGTGGCGGTGGATCTGGCCGATCCGGCGTCCTGGCCGGTGGTGGCCGAGGACTTCGATCGGCGGCTGTCCGGGTTCGACGGGGACACGGTGGTGTTCATCCACAACGCCGGCACGCTGGCCCCGCTGGGGTCCGCCGGCCGGGTCGACACCGAGGAGTACACGCGCAACGTGCTGCTCAACTCCGCCTCGGCGCAGGTCCTCGGCCAGGCGTTCCTGCAGGCGGTCGCCGAGAAGCCGTACAACCAGCACCTGATCATGGTGTCCTCGGGCGCGGCCAAGCACCCGCACGAAGGCGAGTCGAGCTACTGCGCCGGCAAGGCCGCGATCGACCAATGGGTGCGAACGGTCGGGCTGGAGCAGGACCGCCGAAGTCCGGGCTGCCGGGTGATCTCGGTGTCACCCGGCGCCGTCGACACCGCTATGCAGGCCGAGCTGCGAGCCACCACCGAAGAGCAGGTGCCGGACGCCCGGCGCTTCCGCGAACTGGACGCACAGGGTCTGCTCGCCAAACCGGAAGACGTCGCCCGGTCCATCTGGTCGCTGCTCGACCGCGATCTACCCAACGGCACCGTGCTCCACATCAGCGACGTCACCTGACGACTGCACCGAGCGGGCCAGCCGGTGCACCTGGGGACGGGTCGCCGGGTACAGCTCGCCGTACGTCTGGAAGAGGGTGGCGTAGACGGACGTGGTCGATGGATCCGGCTGGATCGTGTGATCCAGCCGGGCCCAGTCCGTCTCCGGTGGCACGAGGCCGACCCCGATCGCCGCGAGCAGTGCATCGCCGTACGACGCTCCGATCGTCTCTGCGGGCACCTGCTGGACCAGACCGCTCACATCACTCACGATCTGCGTCCACAGTCCGCCCTGCGTGCCGCCACCGACCGCGACGATGCGGGTCGGCCGCCCAGCCGCCTCCTCGAAGGACTCCACGATCTGCCGCACGCCACAAGCGATTCCCTCGTACGCCGCCCGCAGTAGATGGCCACGCCGGTGGCGCAGAGTCAGTCCGGCGATCACGCCACGCGCGAGTGGGTCGTAGATCGGCGTCCGCTCCCCGCTGAAGTACGGCAGCATCACCAGGCCCTCGCTCCCCGCGGGAACAGCGGCGGCCTCGGCGACCAGCGTCTCGAACGGCACGCCACCGGTCAGGTCCTGCAGCCAGGTGGTGATCGTGCCGGACGTCGCCATCCCCGCAGCCAGTGTGTGGGTTGACTGCTCGACCCCAGAGGTCGTCCAGAGCCCGCGCACACTCGTCGGCGCAGTCAACACCTGCACGAAGAACATGGTGGAGCCGTACATCAGCATCAGGTCGCCAGGACGTCGTACGCCGACGCTGAAGGCCTCCGCCCACGCATCGACGGTGCCTGCGACGACCGGAGTCCCTTGGGCTAGTCCAGTCGCCGCAGCCGCGGCCTCATGGACCACTCCGACCTGCTCCGAGGGCCACACCAAGCGTGGCAGTGCCAGACCTGGCAGGACCTGCTCAACCCAGTCGGTCGCCCAGACCTGCGTGTGGATGTCGTAGAAGGGGTCGCACTGGCTGGCGGTGTGGTGGTCGAGCACCCACTCACCGGTCAGCCGGGCCACGACGTACGTGTGCGCGCTGAACCACCGGTCCTGTGGTCGCCAGGCCTCGCCGGCCTCCCGGCGCAACCACGCCAGCTTCGGACCGATCGCCTGGCTGGACAGGTCCTTGCCACAGCGTTGCAGGATCGCGTCCGCGCCGAGCTGTGCGGTGATCTCGTCGATCTCCACCGTCGCGCGGGTGTCGACGCCGTACAGGATGGCCGGCCTTCGCGGGTGGAGTTGCTCATCGGTCTGGACGACGCATGGTCCGAGGCCGGAGATGCAGACGGCATCGATCCGGGCGTCCGGATGCGTCGAGGTCAGCTCGCTCAGCACCTCCGCGACGTCACCCCACCAGTCGCGTTCGGCGTCCATCTCCGCCCAGCCCGGCCGCGGCAGATTCGGGGCGTGGTCTCGTCGCGCGACGGCTCGTACCGTCCCGTCGATGGTGGTCAGGACGGCCTTGGTACTGCCGGTGCCGATGTCGACTCCGATGACGAGGTTCACGCCTCCACCCTCCGTCGCGCCGGCGCGACGGTGCAAGACGGTACCTGGCGACCACCGGCCGACTCTGATCTTGTTGGCTCCATGAGTTCAGTGGAACTGGATGCCCGGGGCATCCACATCGACGGCGAACCGCGGGTCGTGCTGTGTGCGTCCCTCTTCTACTTCCGGCTGCCCCGGGAGCAGTGGCGGGCGCGACTCGACCAGGTCCGGGCCTCGGGGTACACCTGCATCGACGTGTACCTGCCGTGGAACTTCCACGAGCTCGCGCCCGGCCGGTGGTCGTTCGAGGGCCGGCGTGATGTCGCCACCTTCCTGGATCTCGCCCACGAGGCCGGGCTGCACGTGATCGCCCGGCCCGGGCCGTACATCTGCTCGGAGTGGGACGGCGGCGCGCTCCCGGCCTGGCTCGGGCTCGACCCGTCGCTGCGGATCCGCGACAACCAGCCCGGCTTCCTGGCGGCCGTGACGGCCTGGTTCGACCAGGTGCTGCCGATCCTGGCCGCTCGCCAGCACGGCGCTGGTGGCTCCGTGATCATGGTCCAGTTGGAGAACGAGTTGGACTTCTTCGACTGCGAGGACCGGCCCGGGTACATCACCGCGCTGCGGGACCAGGCGGTTGCCCACGGCCTCACCGTGCCGCTGATCGCCTGCGCCGGCCAGGGTGATCTGTTCGGTGCCACCGGCAACGTCGCGGACGTCGTACCGGCGTGCAACTTCTACCCGAACGACGACTCGCCGGACATCGAGGCCGAGGTACGCCGGTACGCGGACCTGCTCTCGGACCGCGCGCTGCCGTTGCTGATCACCGAGACGAACCGGCGGCATCGGACCCTGAGGCGGCTGCTCGCCAGTGGTGCGTCGCTGCTCGCGCCGTACCTGCAGGCGTCCGGCTGGGACTTCGGATACACCCCATCGAGCGGGAACTGGGGTAAGCCGGGCAACTTCATGAGCCATGGCTACGACTTCGGCGGGTACGTCTCGTCGACCGGAGTGGAGCGGCCTGAGTACGCCGAGGCGCAGTTGCTCGGGCGTGTGATCGATGCACTGGGATCGCGGCTGGCGCTGGCGACACCGGGGGCTCCTGTTGAAGTGACGACCGACTTCCCGACGAGCTCGGCACCGGCGGCATTGGACTTGGATGGCGGTGGACAGTTGGTCGCCGTACCGAATCTCGGCCGCAGCGATGGGCGAGCGCTGGTCAACGGGGTGTCGGTGGCGGTAGCGGCGGACTCTTGTCCGTTGATGCTGATCGACGTCCCGCTGGGAGACATGATGTTGGGCTTGGCATCGGCGGATGTGGTGGAGCTGGCGGACGACGGCCTGGTGTTCTGCTCGGCGGTGCCGGTCACTGTTGTCATTGGCAATAGCTCGGTGGAGATCGCGGTCGGGTCGACCGAGCTCGTCGACGGCGTCAGCGTCACCGTGCAGCCGCGAGCCGCCGAGGTCGTACCTCCTGAGAGTCCTTTGTCGCAAGAGGTTTCCGCTGTGCGACGACGGGCCACGGCAGCACCGGAGACACCAGCGGGCAAGCACGAGCTGGCGCCGACGCTGGAGTCGCTCGGCGTCTATCGCGGCCGGGGGATCTACACCACCACGGCGGCGCTGACCAACGAACTGCTGCTCGTGGGTGCGGCCGACATTGTCGACCTGTCGATCGGCGGCCGGCTTCACACGTTCGCGGGATTCGGCGCGACCCGGCGGATCGACGTTCGAGGGCTCAGCGGCGAGATCCGTGCCACCGTGGAGATCTGGGGTCACGCCAACTTCGACGACGCCCGGTTGCCGGCACTCCGGCTCGGCGCGCTGCGTGGTCTGGGCAGTCTCTGGACGGTCGTCGGAACCGAGGATATCTCGGCGTTGTGGACGGTCGATGGCCACTGGGCGGGCGACCCTGCGCCGACGCGAGTTCTGACTGGCTGGAGCAGCACCCGTGTGGGTACGCCGGTCACCTACACGCGACGAATCTCGGCCGAGACCACGACCGCTTTGCACCTGCACGGCGCCCACGCACCGGTCGCCGTGTCCGTGGACGACGGTGAGCCGATCACGGTCCACGCCGAGAATCCTTGGATGCTGCTGCGGGCCGGGACCAAGCAGATCTCGGTCACCGTGCCGCATGACCCGAGTGGTGGGCGTCTCCGCGCGGAGTTGCTCAGGCTGGAGCCGGTGACGGGCTGGACGTGTGCTGTGCAGGACGACGAGCTGCTGACTGCCTTTGCCGGTCGCGGTGGGCCGGGGCAGGACGTCGTACTGCCGATGGCTGTGCGGCTGGGTGAGGAGGCGTGGCTCGAGGTGGATCTGCCGGCTTCCGAGACCGGCTATCTGCTCCGGCCGGAAGGTGTGCAGGTGCGGGTGACCGCGTGGTCGTCCGGCGAGTGCATCGGGAGGGTGTGGACAGGCGAACGCCCGGCCTTCGCCGGCGGAGATCCTGACGTGCTGTGGATCCCACCGGGTTGGGCCGGGCTCACGCTGCTCGTGACCGGAGTGGCCGGTCCAGCTGATCCGGAACTGCGCCGGCTCAGGCTCGACTCGGCAACCTAGGCGGCCTTGGCGAATTGGGTGGTGTAGAGCTCGGAGTAGAGGCCGCCCGCGGCCAGGAGTTGGTCGTGGGTGCCGCGTTCGCGGATCCGGCCCTCGTCCAGGACGAGGATGACGTCGGCGTTGCGGATCGTCGACAGCCGGTGCGCGATCACCAGCGACGTACGCCCGACCAGCGCGTTGGCGAGCGCGGCCTGGACCGCGGCCTCGGATTCGGAGTCGAGGTGGGCCGTCGCCTCGTCGAGGATGACGATCGACGGCGACTTGAGCAGCAGCCGGGCGATAGCGAGCCGCTGGCGTTCACCACCGGACAACCGGTAGCCACGGTCGCCGACCACGGTGTCTAGGCCGTCAGGCAGGCTGTTCACCAGGGTCGCGATCTGCGCGGCCTCGAGTGCCGTCTGCAGCTCCGCCTCGGTTGCCTCCGGGCGGGCGAGCAAGAGGTTGGCGCGGATCGTGTCGTGGTACATGTGCGAGTCCTGGGTCACCACGCCGATGACGGATCGCAGTGAGCTCTGGGTCACCTCGCGGACGTCCCGCCCACCGACCAGGATGGCGCCGTCGGTCACGTCGTACATCCGGGACACCAGGGACGAGAGCGTGGTCTTGCCGGCGCCGGACGGACCGACGACGGCGACCAACTGGCCGGGTTCGACGGTGAAGCTGACGTCCTTCAGGACCTCTTCGCCGGTCTCGGCGGACAGCGTTGCGACCGACTCCAGCGAGGCGAGCGACACCTCCGCGGCCGACGGGTAGTGGAACGAGACGTGGTCGAACTCGATCGACGGTTCGACCGTCGGCGGCAGTTCCTTCGCATCCTTGCGGTCGGCAACCATCGGCGGGAGGTCGAGCACCTCGAGCACGCGCTCGAAGCTGACCAGCGTGGTCATCACGTCGACCTGGAGATTGGAGAGTGCGGTCAGCGGGCCGTACAGCCGGGTGAGGTAGGCGGTCAGGGCAACGACCGTGCCGATCCCGAGCGCCCCTTCGACCGCGAAGACCCCGCCGACGCCGTACACCAGGGCGACCGCAAGGGCCGCGACCAGGGTGAGCGAGACGCGGAAGACTCCGGCGTACATCGAGGTGGTGACGCCGATGTCGCGCACCCGCGCGGCCTTGCCGGCGAAGTCGCGGGACGAGTCCTGCGTCCGGCCGAACACCTTGGCCAGTACGGCGCCCGCGACGTTGAAGCGCTCGGTCATCGTCTGGGCCATGGTCGCGTTCAGCCGGTAGGTCTCGGCGGTCGCCTCGCGCAACCGGCCGGCGATCAGCCGTGCGGGCAGCACGAACAGTGGCAGCAGGACGAGGGCGAGCAGAGTGATCTGCCACGACATGACGAACATGGCGCCGAGGACGAGAACGACGCTCAGCACGTTGCTGACCACGTTCGACAGAGTCGAGGTGAACGCCTGCTGGGCGCCGAGGACGTCGCCGTTCAGGCGCTGGATCAGCGCACCGGTCTGGGTGCGGCTGAAGAAGGCGACCGGCATCTGCTGCACGTGATCGAACACGGCAGTGCGCAGGTCGTAGACGAGTCCTTCGCCGATCCGGGACGAGAACCAGCGCTCCGCCAGCGTGATCGCGCTGTTGGCGATGGCGAGCAGCGCAACCACGAGGGACAGCCACACCACCACCTCGGCGTGGCCCGGGACGATGCCGCGGTCGATGATCGCGCGGAAGAGCAAGGGGGTGACGGCGCCGGTACCGGCGTCGAAGGCGACGAGGACGAGGAACACGGCCAGAAAGCCGCGGTAGGGACGGGCGAACGTCATGATGCGGCGCAGGGTGCCCGCAGTGAGCTTGTGGTGGCGGACGGAGGAGTCCTTCAGCAGCGATCGCATGGCGCGACCGCCGCCGGCTCCCGCGCCCGGAAGTCCGGAGATCTGTGACATCTGAGCCTCTCGGTCGGGGACGATATATACTGAGGTTAACTCACTATGAGCTAAACTCACAAGTCCCGCCCATCCCGGCTCACCACTAGGCTCAGTTCGTGCATGCACCGGAAGACACCGCTGAACAGATCGCGGCCCTGCTCGAGGGCATCGTTCGCCGTCAGCGCCGCGCGACCAAGGACGGCGTGGGTGAGAGCGTCACCCACGGCCAGTTCCGGGTGCTGCGCACCCTCGACCAATCCGATCAGGCCCTCCGCCTGAGCGAGTTGGCGACCCGGCTCGGCATCGTCCCGCGCTCCGCCACCTCCGTCGTCGACGACCTGGAGGCCGCCCACCTGGTCGCCCGCCACCCGGACCCGGGCGATCGCCGCGCCACCCTGGTCACCCTCACCCCCGCCGGCACCGAGGTCCTCACCACCATCCGCCGCACCCGCCGCGACGCCATGGTCACCCTCGTCGCCCGCCTCACCCCCGAAGAACAATCCACCCTCCACCACCTCCTCACCCGCCTCGCCCAGGACTGACCACCTACTCGCGGGCGGCGCTGAGGTGGGTGAGGACGGCGAGGACCCGGCGGTTGTTGTCCTGGGTCTCGGGGAGGGAGAGTTTGATGAAGAGGTGGCGGACGTGGGCCTCGACGGTGCGTTCGCTGAGGTAGAGGCGTTTGGCGATGCCGGTGTTGGTGAGGCCCTCGGCCATCAGTTCGAGGACGTCACGTTCGCGGTCGGTCAGCGCGGTGAGCGGATCGCCCTCGCGGCGGCGGGCGACCAGGCCGGCGACGACCTGGGGTCGAGGGCTGAGCCGCCTCGGGCCACCCGTTCCGCCGCGGCGAGGAACTCCCCGACGTCGAGCACGCGGTCCTTCAGCAGGTACCCGAACCCGCCGAGGGACACGAGCTCGACCACGTGCGCCGTCTCGATGTGCTGAGACAGCAGCAGTACGCCGATCTCCGGGTGCGCGGCCTTCAGCTCCTTCGCCGCCCGGGCGCCTTCGTCGCTGAACGTCGGGGGCATCCGGATGTCCGCCACGACAAGGTCCGGCCGGTACGACGTCACGGTCGCAAGCAACCGGTCCGCGTCTCCGAGGGTCTCCACCACCTGGTGACCACCATCGACGAAGAGCATCGCCAGCCCTTCCCGCAGCAGGACCTGGTCCTCCGCGATCACGACCCGCATGGCAGTTCCGCGACGAGGGTCGTACCGGCGCCCGACCGGCTCTGGATGCGGAAGGTGCCACCAAGAGCGGCGACTCGATCGGCCAGACCGGTGAGTCCGGTACCGTCCCGGGCCGCTGCCCCGCCGCGGCCGTCGTCGTCGACCGTCACGACCAAGTGGTCGCCGTCGCGACAGGCCCTCAGGGCGACGCGGGTCGCCTCGGCGTGTTTGACCGCGTTGGTGAGACCTTCACAGCAGATGAAGTAGGCGGCTGCCTCGACACCGGCATCGAGTCGCTCGGCGGGCACTTCCACGATCACCGGCAGCGGCGCCCGGCGTGCGAGGTCGTGACACGCAGGCCCCAGGCCGGCGTCGAGCTGCGTAGGCGGCAGACCGCGGGCGAGCTCGCGCAGCTCGTCGATCGCGACGCTCACCTCCGCGACCGCGCCGTCGAGGGTCGACCCGGCCGCCTCCGGCGACGACCCGAGCTGATGTTGCGCGTGCCGGAGCGCGAGACCAATGGACACCAGTCGCTGCTGGGCACCGTCGTGCAGGTCGCGTTCGATCCGGCGGCGCTCGGCGTGGCCGGCGGCAACTATCCGCGCCCGCGACGCCTTCACCTCGGTCAGCTGCAGCCGCAGTTCGGCGCGCAGCCGAGCGATCTCGACGGCCAGCCCACTGTCTTCGACAACCCGGCGGAGCAGCTCCGGCCCGAGGCCGGCGGGACTGTCGTGCAGTACGACGCCGATCCGCTGATCGCCACGCTCGAGGATGATCCTGGCGCGGCCGTCCTCGACATCGCGGTCGGCACCGTCCAGGTCGACGTACCGCCGGCTCTCCGGCAGGAAGACGAACAGGTCGAGGCCGGGGTCGGCGAGGATCTCGCGCAGCACGGTCCGCACCTCCTCGGGCGCCCGGCGGCCGGCCCGGACGGCGTCGAGGAAGTCCGCCATCCGGTGCAGGGCGTCGTACCGGGACCGGTTGAAGCGGCGGTCGACCAGGTCCTGGAGGCGTCCGCGCAACGGCCGGAACAGGATCGCGCACACCACCGTCGCCGTCGCCGTGGCCCAGGCCGAACCACGGCCCAGCAAGGTGCCGAGGGCAACGATCACGACGAGGTACGTCCAGTGCTCTGGCCGCCGCGGTCGCGATCTACGGCGTCACGCTGAGCCTGTTGTTCCTCGCGGTCTACACCACGCCAACGCAGCCGGGCGACCGTCCCAGCCGCCTCCGCGCGCACGTCGAGCAGTAGCCGACCGGAAGCTGCGTGGATTGAGGACTTGACTCAATCCACGCAGCGGACGGCGTTCGTCCTGCTTGGCTGGACGCATGCGTACACCGACAACATCGCCGGCTGAAGCCGCGCGGTTGATTCGTGCGGACCAGCGGTTGTTGCTGGAGCGGATCGACGGACTGAGCGAGGCCGAACTGCGGGCGCCGTACCGGGTGACTGCCGGGCCGCTCGGGCACTTCTGCGATTCGCTGCACGACCTGACCGCGCACATTCTGATGTGGGACGAGATCAACCTCGCTGTGCTCTGCGACGCCAAGGCCGGGCGGCTGCACTGGAGTCTCGACCCGCGGTGGGAGACGGCGGAGATCGGCAGCGCCCTCAACGTCGGCGGCGTCGAGGCGGGCCGGCACATCCCCTCCGACCTGCTCCTGCACCGCTTCCACAGCGTCGGCGCGGCGCTCCTCGCCGAGATCGAGCAGTACGACGACGCGTCGTGGGCGGATCCTTCGACGGGCGGTGGGTTCGGCGGCGGTATCGGAGCTTTGGCCGAGTATGTCTGCACCACCCCGGACGGTTTCCTCTTCGCGCATGCGGCTCGCCACCTCACCCCCGCGGCGGTGCCGGCGTGAGCACCATTGCCGAGGGCATCGAAATCGTGGATCTGCCCGCCTTCAAAGCCGAGACCGACGCACTGCTCGAGCGCTTCGCTGTCGAACCGGCCGGCCCCGAGCTCGATCCGTACCAGGCGCTGCTGCTCGATCGGCAGGAGTTCCCCGACCCAGAGCTGGCCGGCGAGCGAGACCGACGCACCAGTGCCGAGGACGTCACCATCGACCTTCCCGGGCGCACACTCCAAGCGCGGATCTATCGCTTCGCGGCCGGGCCGAGGCCCGTGCTGTTGTGGTTGCACGGCGGCGGGTTCATCGGCGGCGACCTGCGTGACATCGAGTACGCGACCTCCGGGATCGCTGCCGGAGGCAACGTCACCGTTGTTTCACTCAACTATCGCCTCGCGCCCGAAGATCCTTTCCCTGCAGGGCTCCACGACGTCCGCGACACCTTGGGCTGGTTGCGCGAGCACACCGCGGACCTCAACGGTGACGGCCGGATCGCGGTCGGCGGTCAGAGCGCGGGCGCGGCGCTTGCCGCTGGTGCCTGCCTGCTTGCACGGGACGAAGTCCAGCCACTCCCCGACCGGCAGATCCTGTGTTATCCCAGCCTCGACCACGACCAGGACACCGAGTCGGTGCGCCTCTTCGACGGCACGTTCCTCAGTATCGCCGCCGACCGGTGGTCCGCACAGCAGTACTTCCCGGACGGCGAGTTGCCGGCGACCGCCGTACCGCTGCGTGCTGAAACGCTGGCAGGCTTACCGCCCGCGCTCCTGCTCGGGGCAGGATGTGATCCGCTCCGGGACGACGCCCGCAACTATGCGAGTCGTCTCGCCCGGGACGGCGTACCCAACCGGTTGGTCGAGTATGCCGACACCATGCACGCATTTCTGAACTTCCCCGCCGTGCTGTCCGCCGGCCGGCACGCGGTGGAGCTCATCGGAGCCGACCTGCGGATGGCGTTCAGTGCACGCCGTTCATGAGCCGCCGGATCGGCTTCACCGCGATCAGGAGGGCAACACCGAGCATGATCGCCACCGCACCGATGACACCGAAGTACACCGACTCGTGGTCGGTGCTGTAGAACTTCGCCAGCACACCGGACAGCGCCGTACCGAGGGCCACGGACAGGAAGAACAACGCCACCATCTGGGTCCGGAACGCCTGCGGCGCGAGCTTGGTCGACAAGGACAGACCGACCGGCGAGATCAGTAGTTCGGCGATAGTGAAGACCAGCAGGATGCCTACGAGTCCGAGCAGCGGCGCGCTGTTCGGACCGCCGCCGGCCATCGTCAGGAACAGCAGGAACGCGATCCCCATCACCGCCAGACCGAGGCTGAACTTGACCGGCGTCGACGGCTGCCGCGGGCCGAGCTTCGTCCACAGCGCCGCGAACGCGCCGGACAGCACAATGATCATCACCGGGTTGATCGACTGCACCCACGACACCGGCATCTCCCAGCCGAAGATGTCCCGGTCCAGCCGCTGGTCGGAGTAGATCGTGACCACGGTGAACTGCTGCTGATAGAGCGACCAGAACGCGGCGCTCGCCACGAACAAGGGGATGAAGGCAAGGACCCGGCTGCGTTCGACAGCGGTCAGGCGCCCGCTGCCGAGGATGACGGCGAAGTAGATGACTGCCGCGACCGCGCTGATGACCGCGACGGCGGTCGCGAACCGCGACGCCGGCAGTACTCCGGTCAGGAGGACCACCACGACGACCACCAGCACGATCCCGACGCCGACGGCGACCCGCCGCGCCACGTCGGGCGTCAACGGGTTCGGCACCTCCCGTGCGACAGCGCTCAGCCGTCGGCGGCCCGCGCCGTACTGGACGAGGCCGAGGAACATCCCGGCCGCGGCCAGTGCGAAGCCGTAGTGGAAGCCGGCGTTCTCCTGCAGGAGACCGGTGAGCAGCGGGCCGGCGAGCGCACCGAGGTTGATGCCGAGGTAGAAGATCGAGAAGCCCGCGTCACGGCGCTCGTCGTCCGGGGCGTACAGCGTGCCGACCAGGGAGGTGGCGTTGGCCTTCACCCCGCCACTGCCGAGGGCGATCAGCACCAGGCCGACCGCGACGCCCACCAGGCCGGGGAGCAACGACAGGGCGATATGGCCGAGCATCACCACGACCGCGGCGTAGAACAGGGTTCGTTCCGAACCGAACACCCGGTCCGCGAGCCAGGCCCCGAGGATCGTGGACAGGTAGACGAGACCGCCGTACGCGCCGACGATGCTGGTGGCGGTCGTCTCGCTGATACCGAGCCCACCCTGGTCGGCGGGGTAGTACAGGTAGATGAGCAGGATGCCCTGCATGCCGTAGAACGAGAACCGCTCCCACAGTTCGACCCCGAAGAGGTTCGCGAGTACTGGCGGTTGCCCGAAGAACGTGCGTGTACTCCGGCCCTCGTCGGTGCTGGCCACTCAGCTCTCCCGTCTGTTGCTCCCCCAGATCTGCGGTCAGTGCTCGGCGCGATGTGTGAAGAACCTGGCCGGATCGCCGGCCGCGCGCGGACCGGAGGCGAGCCAGGCGGCGAACGCCTCGGGCTGCCGTCGCTCGAGCTCGTCCAGATACGCCCGGCGGACGTCGGCCACCCCGAGTCGCAGCTCGCGCCCGGTCGAACTCTGCAGTTGCTTGAAGCTCCGCCGCCATGCCAGGCAGAGCTCTTCGTCGGTCAGGTCGCGCAGCGTGGGCTGTACGACATCGACATCCAGCTGCACGATCGTTGCCTCGTCGATCGACTCTACTTCGGGATACCGCCCCGTTTCCGCTTCCCGCGCCGATTTCGGCATCGGCCAGACTCGTACGACGATCGGCGGCGACGTCGCGACCAGGAGTGCGAGCAGGACCAGCGTCTCGGCTCCCACTGCCGCGGCGTACCCGGAGATGGCCAGCACCAACAGCCCACCGAGCCCGGCCCAGCGTGGCGCCGCGCGGATCAGCTCCGCGGCCGGCAGCTCGCGCGCCAGCCCGAAGCTGACATAGACCGCGCCGACCGTGATGGTCGAGACCAGTAAGAAGACCAGATTGGTCGCCGGTGACACGAAGACAAGTGACGCGATGACGCCGATGGCGGCCAGCAGCCCTGCGGCTGTCCTCCAGATCTGGCTGTACCGCAGCCCGACACGCTCCAGCATGTGCTCCTGGTGCCCATCACGTCGTGCTTCCAACCGGCCCCGGCGGCGGGACGCTGCGCAGCGCCTCGATGAACGCCGCGGTGGCCGGTGGGTCCGGCGGATCGCCGTACGTCGCGAGGTAGATCCGGCGTACGACGGGCAGCTCGGTGGCGTGTACGCCCTCGGCGAGATGTGACCGCAACGCCATACCCGGCATGGTCGTGACCCCGAGCCCGGCGGCGACGAACGCTTGCTCCACGACGATGTCGTCGCTGGTGTAGGCGATCCGTGGCGTGAACCCGGCGTCGGCGCAGTGGCCGAGAAGCTCCCGCCGGCAGTTCACGCAGCCCGCGATCCAGGCCGAGTCCCGGTGGTCGGCGAGCGTCTCCCCGCTCCGGCTGCTGAGCAGGTACACCGGGTCGTCGAGGAGGTAGGTGTAGCGGATGCCGTCGTCCGGCGTGGCGTCGTCGTACCGGAAGACGATCGCGAGGTCGATCGCACCCTCGCGCAGCTGCTGGTGCGCGACGACGGGATGGGCGTCGGCGAGCTCGAGTTCGATGTTCGGGTACCGGCGGCCGATCTCGGCCGCGGCCGGTGGAACGAGCACGCTGAGCGCCGAACTGAACGAGCCCACCCGGACCCGTCCTGTCTGCAGTCCGATCCGTTCGGCCAGTTCGGCGTCGGCGGCGTCGACCCGGCCGATGATCTCCGCGGCGCGACGGGCGAGCAGCTCGCCTTCGGGCGTGAGGCGGATGCCCCGGCCGGCCTTCTGGACCAGCTTCGCGCCGGTCGCGGCCTCCAGCCGGGAGAGGTGATGACTGACAGTGGGCTGGGTGTAGTGCAGCGCCTCGGCCGCCGCGGTGACCGAACCGTGCGCGGCGACCGCGGCCAGCACGCGCAGCCGGACGAGATCGAGCATAGATCGATCGTATCTATGATTCCGGGCTCGCATTGGCATTGGACGCATACTTCCCGACCCGGCAGGGTGGTGCGTAGCCGAAAGGAGATCCCCGTGACCGGCACAGTTGTCTGGCACATGACCATGTCCCTCGACGGTTTCATCGGAGACCGCGACGACAACCTCGACTGGAGTTTCGGCGGGACCGAGCCGTCCGCACTGGCGGCCGAGGTGATCGCCACCACCGGCGCCTTCCTGTGCGGCGGGCGCCGCATCGACCTCGTCGGCGAGAACCGGCCGTACGGCGGTGTGTGGAGCGGAGCGGTCCTCGTCTACACGCGCAAGGACCCGGCGACCAATCCGATCCCGGAGTTCACCTACGTGTCCGGCGACATCCGCGACGTGGTCGCCGACGGCCTGAAGGCGGCGAACGGCAAGAACCTGGTGGTCACCGGCGGAACCGTTCCACGCCTGAGCCTGGACGCCGGCCTCGTCGACGAGATCGTCCTCCACATCGTCCCCGTCCTCCTCGGCGAAGGCGTGCGCTTCTACGACAGCCCCGGCGTCGAGCCCACCAAGCTCGAGGTCCTCACCCAGGAGCGCATGAACTTCCGCTTCAAGGTCCTCAAGTAGTGGCTGCACGAGTCGTCGTCCTCGACGCCATGGGCGTGCTGTACCGGCACGGGAACGTGGTGAGCGGCGTCATGATCCCTTACCTTCGCGACCTCGGGTGCACGGCGGGCGAGGACGAGATCCGCCGGCTGTACCGGCACTGCACACTCGGAGAGTTGTCGACGGAGGACTTCTGGGCGGCTCTCGGTGTCGGACACTCGGCCTCCGACGTCGAGTACTGCGGCCGTCATCAGCTGACCGCCGGCACGGTCGACACGCTGCGGTCGCTCCGTGCAGCCGACGTGATTGTGCTGGTGCTGACCAACGACGCTGGGCCGTGGTCCGCCCACTTGCGCAGGCGTTTCGGGCTCGAGCCGTACGTCGACCACTGGTTCGTCAGCTCCGAGATCCGTGCCCGCAAACCCTCGCCTGCGGCGTACGACGCCGTGCTCGCACATCCGGGGGTCGAGGCGGGGAGCACGGTTCTGGTCGACGATCGGCCGACCAACCTCGCGGCTGCCCACGCCGCCGGCTTCCGTCCAGTGCTGTTCCACAGCGAGGACACCGCCGCCAACCCGGTCCCGGACCTCGAGGCCACGAGTGCCCGGAGCATGCCGGATCTGCTCGACATCCTGCTTGCTGCGACTCACACCCCGGCGGTCTGATCCGTTCCATCCCTATGACCGACAAATATGCACAGCGAGTGGCCAAGGCGGACTGGGATGCGGTGACCGCCGGGGTGAACGATCTCGGGTGTGCGTTGCTGCCGCGGCTGCTGACGCCCGCGGAGGCGACCGGGATCGCGCGACTGTACGACGACGTACAGCGGTTCCGGGCCACGATCGACATGGCGCGGCATCGGTTCGGCGAGGGACAGTACCGGTACTTCGACCGGCCGTTTCCCGAGGCGGTGGAGGCGTTGCGGCAGGCGCTGTATCCGCGGTTGTTGCCGATAGCAAGGGATTGGTACGGCAAGCTCGGCCGGGACGCGGAGTGGCCGGACACGTTGGACGAGTGGCTGGAGATGTGCCACCAGGCGGGGCAGACGCGGCCGACGCCGATCCTGCTGCGCTACGGCCCGGGCGACTGGAACGCGCTGCACCGCGACCTGTACGGCGACAAGGTCTTCCCGCTGCAGGTCGTGATCAACCTCAACGACCCAGGCGTGGACCACACCGGCGGCGAATTCCTCCTGGTCGAGCAACGCCCGCGCGCCCAATCCCGCGGTACGGCGACCCTCATCCCCCAAGGCCACGGCCTGGTCTTCACCACCCGAGACCGCCCGGTCGCGTCAACTCGAGGCTGGTCCGCCTCCCCCGTCCGCCACGGCGTCTCCCCCATCCACACCGGCCACCGCCACACCCTCGGCCTCGTCTTCCACGACGCGACCTGAGCCCACCCGTGTGGGTGCCTCCGGGGTCGAGTAGAGGATCTCGCGGGCCTGTTCCGCGGCTCGGGCGATGCTTTCGCCGACGAAGTCGACGAAGCGGGCGATGTTCTCGAGGCGACCGGCGGCGGGGGTGCCTGGGCCGAGGACGCTGACGCCCTGCCGTGCCGTCTCGGCGAGCCGGGCGTGAGAGCGGGCGCTGGCGATCATCGACTGGTACCAGACGTCGGCGTCGACGACGTACCGCTCGCGGCGGCGTTCGTCGCGTTCCCGGCGGATCAGCCCCTGACTCTCGAGGAACGCGCTCGCCTTGGAGACCGATGCCGGGCTGACCTGGAGACGCTGGGCGAGCTCGGACGCGGTGAGGCTGCCCTCGTCCGCGATGGTGAGGGCCGTCAGCACCCGCGACATCATCTTCGGCAGGCCGGATTGCATGACGAGAGTGGTGAAGGCCTCCTCGTACTCACGCACCGCCTCGGCATCACGTCCGTGGCCCTGCGGAGGCGCCTGCTGCCCGCGTGGAGCGGCCTGCCTGCGCTGGTGGGCGCGGCGTTCGGTGGCGCGGTGGGCCAGGTCGGCACGGTAGGCGGTCGGACCGCCGTTCCGCATCACCTCCCGCGTGATGGTCGAGGTCGGGCGATCGAGACGCCTGGCGATCTCCGCGTAGGCGAGCCCGTCGGCCAGCCCCAGCGCGATCTGCTGGCGGTGTTGCTGGGTGAGCCTGCCTCCCGGCATCGCGATCTCCCTCCAGGATTCGCTGACGCCGAAACAATAGCGTTCACTCTCCTTCCAATGCAACGATCTCACTCCTCGGCGTTGCATTAAAACCACAACTGTTGCAACGATATTCGCGCTCTGACCTGCATGAATGGCGATTCTTCGCAATGATTACATTGCTAGATCCTCAAACGCAACGTAGCGTTTCTGGTGTCAGAAACCACCGGTCCAGGAGGACAGCACGATGCAGAAGTTCGACACCCCCACCACGATCTCCGCCGTCCTCGACATCCCGGCAGGACGCCTTCAGTTCATCGCCGCCGACCGTTCCGACACCACGGTCGACGTCCGGCCGTCGAACGCCTCGAAGAGCCGCGACGTGAAGCTCGCGGAGCAGACCACGGTCGAGTACGCCGACGGCGTACTGCGGATCGAGGCCCCGACGACCACCCAGATCCTCGGCAGCTCCGGGTCCATCGAGGTGACCGTCCAACTCCCCGCGGGCTCCGGCGTCGAGGCCAAGGCGGCCAGCGCCGAGTTCCGTGGCGTCGGACGCCTCGGCGACGTCGCCTACGACAGCTCGCACGGCGCGATCAAGATCGACGAGGCCGCGAGCCTCCGCCTGGCCACCCAAGCCGGTGACGTCTCGGTCGGCCGTCTGAACGGCCCCGCCGAGATCACCACCGCGAAGGGCGACATCACGATCGCCGAGGCAGTGCGCGGCGACGTCGTACTGCGCACCCAGGTCGGCAACGTGTCGGTCGGTACCGCCGCCGGAGTCTCCGCCTCTCTGGACGCCGGCACCACCGTCGGCCGGATCCAGAACTCGCTCAAGAACACCGGCGATGCGACCGACCTGACCATCCACGCCACCACCACCCAGGGCGACATCACCGCCCACAGCCTCTGAAGCGCACCGATCACCGACAAGGAACCCAGAGAATGACCACCACGCAGGACTACCAAGCCGCCGAGCAGCTCCTCCGGCGACCCGCCCGCCCCGGCGAGCTCGTCGTCGGCGACAAGGTCAGGCCGCAGTGGATCGACGGAGGCGCCCGGTTCTGGTACGCCGTGAGCAACGGCGCCGGCAAGCGGTTCGTCTTGGTCGACCCGGCGGCGGGCACTCGCGAACCGGCCTTCGACCACGCTCGCATCGCCGCCGCGCTGACCGCCGCCACCGGGCAAGAGGTCGACCCTGAGTCCCTTCCGTTCATGGGCATCGCACTCGCAGGAAACGCCGTCGAGTTCGACGCGTTCGGCGAGTACTGGCGCTGCAGCCTGGACACCTACACCTGCGAGCGGGCGGAGTTCACGCCGCCGGGCAACCCGCTGGAGGTGCCATCGCCGGACAACAAGGTCGCGGTGTCCCGGAGGGGGCACGACCTGTGGGCGCGCTCGCTGTCCGACGGGCGCGAGTGGGCGCTGACCACCGACGGCGAGCCCGACTACCAGTACGGCGCCGGCCCGGCCAGCACCGGCAACAGCACCCTGCTGCGCAAGATCGGTCTGCCGTACATGCCGCCCGCGGTGGCCTGGTCGCCGGACTCGACGAAGGTGCTGGCGCACCGGACCGATGAGCGCAACGTCCGGCAGACCCACCTCGTGGAGGCCCGGCCCGCCGACGGCAGCGCACCTGTCCTGCACACCCAGCGGTACGCGTTCCCCGGCGACGAGCACATGCCGCAGGCCGAGCTGGTCGTACTGGACGTTGCCGAGGGCACCGTGGTCCGCGCACAGACCGCGCCGCTCCTGATGCCGCAGGTGTCGCCGATCATGGCCAAGTGGGCGTGGTGGGCTCCGAACAGCTCCGCGGTGTACTACCTCGACCGCCCCCGCGACCTGCGCACGCTCACTCTGTACCGGCTGGACCCGACCACCGGCGAGGTCACCACGGTGGTCAGCGAGACCGGGGACACCAGGGTCGATCCCAACCAGTGGCTGTTCGAGCCACCGATCGTGCAGGTGCTGGGCGACGAGGTGCTGTGGTACTCGCAGCGAGACGGCTGGGGCCACCTGTACCGCTACGACCTGCACACCGGCGAACTGCTGGGGCAGGTCACCTCCGGGCACTGGGCGGTGCGGCAGATCCTGCGTGTCGACGAGGCCGAGCGAGTGGTGTACTTCGTTGCGTCCGGGCTGGTTGACGACGATCCGTACCGGCGTACGGTGTGCCGCGTCGGTCTGGACGGCACCGGCTTCGCCAAGGTCACCGACGACGAGTTGGACCACGTCGTCACGCTTGCCGCCAACCCGGCGTACTTCATCGACTCCGCGTCCACCGTTGACGTCGCACCAGTGTCGCGCGTCGTTGACTGGACCGGGCGGGTGGTGGTCGAGCTGGAGCGCGCCGACATCAGCAAGCTCACCGCCAGCGGCTGGACGGCGCCCGAACGGTTCCGCGTGAAGGCGGCCGACGGGGTGACGGACATCTACGGCGTGCTGTACCGGCCGCGGGCGTTCGACCACGCGCAGCGGTACCCGGTGGTGGACACCCTCTATCCGGGCCCGCAGGTCAACCGGGTCGCGCCGAGCTTCGACCCCGGTGGGATGGGCCTCGACGCGGAACCCCTCGCGGCGCTCGGCTTCGTCGTGATCGCGCTGGACGGCCGCGGCACTCCTGGGCGGAGCAAGTCTTTCCACGATGCCTCGTACGGTCACGTGGCGGACGCGGGCTCGCTCGCCGACCATGTCGCGGCGCTGCAGCAGTTGGCCGAGACCCGGCCGTGGATGGACCTGGACCGGGTGGGCGTATTCGGTCACTCTGGCGGCGGGTTCGCGGCTGCGCGGGCGATGCTGGACTTCCCCGAGGTGTACAAGGCCGGCGTCGCCATGTCCGGCTCGCACGACCTTCGCTACTTCAACCTGGGCTTCGCGGAGACGTACGACGGTGCCGACAACCCCGAGGCTTGGGCTGCTGCCTCGAACGTGGATATTGCGGACCGGTTGGCGGGCAAGCTCCTGCTCATCCACGGCGAGATGGACGACCAGGTCCACCCGCACCACACGCTCCGACTGGCCGACCGACTCGTTGCCGCAGACAAGGACTTCGAACTGCTCATCGTCCCTGGCGCCGAGCACACCCTGATCGACTGCCTCGCCTACGTCCGCAAGCGCTCCTGGGACTTCCTGGTCCGCGAACTGACCGGCACCCAACCCCCCACCTACCGCCCCGCCCCCATAACCCTCACCCCAGAACTACTAGCCGACCTCTTCACCTGAGCGCTCCTGTCGATGGGAGGGGTGCCTGGGCATCCCTCCCGGGTTCAGGCCGGGGCGAATTCTTCTGTTTCTACTCGGGTTCCGCGGTCGTGGGAGGCTATGGCGGTTTGGGCCAGTTGGAGGGCTCGGCGGCCGGCGGTGGCGGGGATGGGGGGTGGGGCGCCGGTCTGGAGGGCGGTGATGATGTGGTCGACGTGACGGTCGAACGTGGAGTGGAACGAGCGGGCCTCGTCGTTGAAGTAGCCCGCTTCCCACACACTGCTCGTCTCGTCCCCGGCCCGGGACAGCGTAAGACGCCGTACCGTGTCGTGGATCGTCAGACGACCCGCGGTGCCGTTGATCTCGATGAGCTGGCTGTCCGGATAGGCGTACGACGAGTCGTAGCTGCCGAGAATGGTGCCGACGGCATCGTTCTCGAACCCGAGCGCCAGCGCCACCGTGCTGTACGCCCCGTACGTCTTGCGAGTCATCTGCGCCGCGATCGACCGGATCGGCCCACCGAGATGCTCGAGCATGTCGAACCCGTGGCACTGCGTCTCGATCAGGTTCGCGTGCGGCGACTCCCCGTAGTTCGCCTCGCCGCCGAACCGCCAGGTGAGGAAGATCAAATCGCCGAGTACGCCGTCCTGGATCGCCCGCTGCGCGCGGACGACGGGCTCGGCGTACCGGTGGTTGAAGTTGATCCCGAAGAAAATCCCGCGGTCCTCGGCCCGGCGCAGGAGCTCGTCGGCCTCGGCCAGGTCGAACACCAGCGGCTTCTCGACCAGCAGGTTCGCGCCCGCGTCGATCAGCGCGAGCGTCGGCTCGAAATGCCCCTCGTTGGGCAGGCAGACGGTGACCAGATCCGGCCGCGTCTCCTTGAGCATCGCGCCGAGATCCGTGTACGGCGCCGTCCGGTACTCCGCCGCCCGTTCGGCCGCACTCGACGGGGTCCGCGCCGCGATCGCGACCAGCTCACAGTCGCTCCGGCCGGAGAAGATCCGGGCGTGCTGCCGTCCCCAGCCCCCGGCACCGACCACCGCAACGCGCACCGTCATTCGATCTCCTGGGTGATGACGACCTTGCCGGTCTGACCGGAGAAGAACAGCTCGAACGCGTTGCTCAACTCGCTCACCGGCAGACGATGGGTGATGACCTTGCCGATGTAGTCCGTCTGCGCGCGGAGGAGTTCGAGGTTCTCGGGCAGTTCGTCGTACCGGAAGTACTCGCTCCCCAGGACCGCTCGCTCGGGCGCGATCAGATCGCGCGACACGTCGAGCGACAACCCCTCGCCATGACCGACACAGATCAGTCCGCCCCGGCGGCTGCTCGCGGCGAGTGCGAGCTCGCGCGCCGCCTGCCGACCGGAAGAGTCGAAGCTCACGTCGGCGCCCGCGGCGATGATGCCGTCGCGGTCGTCGGCCGCGAAGCTGACCGCACCGAGACTCTCGGCGAACGTGCGCCGCCAGTTGCTGACGTCGGAGACGAACACCGGGAAGTCGGTGCCGAACCGGACCTTCGCCATCACCAGCAGGCCGAGACCGATCGGTCCGGCTCCCGCGACGAAGATGCTCTCGATGTCGGGGCGGATCCGCTGGGCCCGGCCGAGCGCGTGCGAACTGGTACCCATCACGTCGAGCAGCATCGTCGCGGTCGCCAGGTCGAGCTCGTCGCCGATCGGGAAGAAGTTGCTCTCGTGCACGACGGCGTACGGGCCGTAGCCGCCGTCGGTGTTCTGGCCGACGTCGCCGCGCTTGGCGAAGCACTGGTTGGTCGCGCCGACCCGGCAGCTGCGGCACTCGCCGCAGAAGTCCATCAGGTAGACGACGCCGCGGGTGCCCGGCGCGGTCGTCGTCCCGGGACCGGCGTCGGCGACGATGCCGGCGGCCTCGTGGCCGGGGACGATCGGGCTGCCGTCGTAGTACTCGTGCCGGTCGGTGCCACAGATGGCGTTCGCGGCGATCCGCAGCCGCAACTCACCAGCACCTGGTTCGCGGTACTCGTGGTCGGTCCACTCGATCTTCGCGTCACCCCGGAACCGGGGGACGACGGCGGGGACGGGCATGCCGGACTCCATTCCTCAGTAGTCAGCCGGCGAGGGACTCGCAGATGTCCCAGGCGGATTGGCGAAGAAGCGCGGCGGTGTCCGCGTCGAGGCCCTTCACCGGTACGTCGATGCCCACCGGGTCCTCGTTCAGCAGGGCGACGAGAAACACGCAGGCCGCGAGGTAGCTCCCGGCGAGCGCCGGGTGGCTGTTGTCCGCGTCGTGCAGGGCGGGTTCGTCGTGGGTGCTGAGGAAGCGTTCCCACACCATGCCGACCGGGACGAGGGTCGCACCGAGCTCCACCGCACTTGCGGCGTACGCCGAAGTCAGCGCCTCCTGCGCTTCGGGAGCGTTCCGCCGAGCCCACGTCAGATAGAGCGCGGTCCGCGCACCGGCTTCCTTGATCGCCGCGTCGAAGTCCCGCACGCTGTCCCGCATCCGCGCCGGACTCTTGACCGGCAACGTGCTCTGCTCCTGCAGTACGACGGTGTCGAACGACCCACCGGCGATCGCCTCGAGCGCCTTTCCGGCGTTCAGATGCTGCCGCAACGACGCACCACCGGCGGAGATCAGCTTGTGCTGGACATCGATCCCCCGCGCCCCGGCCAGGCCCTTCAGCAGTCCGGGCAGGTTGTTCCGCGACGTGAAGCTGTTCCCCACGAACAAGATGCGCACGAGAGGGACGCTACTACGCTGGGGCGATGGCTGAGCTGCGGATCGTGTCGGTGAGTGACGATGACACCTTGCTGGACTGGCAGCGGGTGCACAACGAGATCATCCCGACGGCGCCGCTGTCGGTCGACGACGTGCGGGGCCGGGTGACACGACACGTGCTCGAGGTCGCGTACGACGGCGATCTGCTGGTGGGCAACTCGACCGTGCGACCACCGTCGGAGGAGACGGCTGCCGCGACTGTGATCGCCCGAGTACTCCCGGAGTACCGGCGGCGTGGGTTCGGCGAGGCGATCTATCAGCGCTGCCTCGAGCGCGCCCGTGAGCTGAGCAGTGATGGCATCGAGACACACATCCTGGCCAGCAACGAGGACGGGCTGCGGTTCGCCAAGGCGCACGGATTCGTCGAAGTGGAGACGTACCTGCTGCCCGGCGACACTATTCCGTTCGTCGAACTACGACTCGATGAGTGAGGATGCGATAGTGCGCTTCTCGATCAACATTCCGAACTTCGGCGACTTCGCCGACGCCCACACGGTCGCGCGGGTGGCCGCCGCGGCCGAGGAGGCCGGCTGGGACGGGCTCTTCGTCTGGGACCACGTCGTCCACAGCAAGGAACGGCGGAAAGGCCAGCCCTTCGGGGACCCGTGGATGCTGCTGACCGCGGCCGCGCTGGCGACATCGCGGATCAAGCTCGGTCCGCTGGTGACGCCGATCGCGCGGCGACGGCCCGAACAGCTGGCGCGGCAGGTCGCGACGCTCGACGGGATGAGCGGCGGCCGGGTGATCTTCGGCGCCGGCCTCGGCGGCCCGATCGACGACGAGTTCGGCAGCTTCGGCGACGAGACCGATCCGAAGGTGCTGGCCGCGCGACTCGACGAGGGCCTCGACGTACTCGCCCGGTACTGGTCCGGCGAGACCGTGAACCACCAGGGCGAGCACTACCGGGTCGATGACGTCACGTTGCTCCCGGCAACGGTTCAGACGCCGCGGCCGCCGGTCTGGCTCGCCGGGTACTGGCCGCGCAAGGCTCCGATGCGCCGCGCCGCCCGCTGGGACGGAGCCGTACCGCTGTTCCGCAGCGCCAACCACGGCGAGGCTCCTCCGGTCGAGGAGGTGCGCGACCTGATGGCGTTTCTCCGCGACCAGGGCGCCGGCGCGACCACGCCGTACGACGTCGTCGTCGGCGGGATCAGCCCGGCGGACCCGGCGCGGTCCCGCGCGCTGATCGAGCCGCTGGCCGAGGCCGGTGCGACCTGGTGGGACGAGCGCCAGCTCCTCGGCGGCACCGACTTCTACCGCCTGGACCCGGTCCTGCGCCGCATCGAGCAGGGTCCGCCCAGCCTGGGCTGACTGCGAGAAGGGCGCTATACCTATCCTGGCTGGTATGAGCGAGGAACATCCGTCCTGTTGTGCGCCGTCCCGCCCGGTGGTGGGGATCTCGGCGCCGCCTCCCGTACCGGCCGCCGAGCCCGGGCGGCATGAGGTCGAGCAGGTGGCGCTGGCGGGTGGCGAGTTCGCGATGGGTGACGGGACCGGCGACGGCAACACCGGTGATGGCGAGGTGCCTGTCCATCAGGTGCAGCTCCAGCCGTTCAGCATCGATGCGACGAGCGTGACCAACCAGGACTTCGAGCGCTTCGTCGAGGCGACCGGGTACCGGACGGAAGCCGAGACGTTCGGCTTCTCGGCGGTGTTCCATCTGGCCTTGCAGACCGAGCCGGCGGAGTTCATGGGTCCGGCCTCGGGTACGCCGTGGTGGGCTGGGGTGCGCGGCGCCGACTGGCGTCATCCGGGCGGGTCGTTGTCGGATCTGGACGGGCTCGACGACCACCCGGTCGTCCATGTGAGCTGGAACGACGCGGTCGCGTACTGCTCGTGGGCCGGGCGGCGGCTGCCGTCGGAGGCCGAGTGGGAGTATGCGTCCCGCGGCGGACTCGAGGGCGCCCGGTACCCGTGGGGCGACGAGCTGATCGGGCCTGACAGAGAGTGGCGCTGCAACATCTGGCAGGGCGTGTTCCCGGAACGCAACGATCTCGAGGACGGCTACCTGACGACCGCGCCGGTTCGCACCTTCACGCCGAACGGCTACGGCCTGTGGCAGACGGTCGGGAACGTGTGGGAGTGGTGCGCGGACTGGTTCGGCCCGCGGTATTACAAGTTCACCCCCGGCGAGGACCCGCGCGGCCCGTCCCTCGGCGCCGCCCGGGTGATGCGCGGCGGCTCGTACCTGTGCCACGACTCGTACTGCAACCGCTACCGGAACTCCGCCCGCTCGTCGAACACCCCCGAGTCGTCGATGGGCAACGCCGGCTTCCGCACCGTCGCGCTCACACCGCCGGCCTAGTTGTACCCGGTCATGAGGTTGGTTGCAGTCTGGTGATGGGTGGTCGGCCGCCGAGTGCGGTGTGTGGGCGTTGAGTGTTGTAGTGGTTGAG